>JAYZEI010000073.1:0-6157 GCA_036337375.1 Planctomycetota bacterium
GACCAGCGGATAAGCGAATTCTTCCGCTAAGGTGACATTGTAGTCGTCGTCGCTTAGCGGTGACATTAAACCCCCGGCT
Organism: Planctomycetota bacterium; assembly: GCA_036337375.1. Classification (GTDB taxonomy): domain Bacteria; phylum Planctomycetota; class Planctomycetia; order Pirellulales; family UBA7805; genus JAYZEI01. The sequence goes on from JAYZEI010000073.1 coordinate 80, forward strand.
CCCTCGACCAGCACGATGTCGCAACGATCGGACCAATCGCATATTCCATCGCGTATCAAGTCCGTGTCGATCGCCCTGCCCTCCTGCCGTGCCGCCAGATGCGGAGCAAGCGAAGCTTCGAAACGTTGCGGACACACGTTGTCCAATGCGCCCGGCCGGCCCGCCGCCTCCCAAAGTAGTTGCGCATCGTCCGCAATCAACTCCGTTCCAAGTCGACGGCAACCGCTCGCTACCGGTTTATAGACGCCGACCCGGTTTCCCGTCGCCACGAGACGCCGCGCAATCAACGCGGTAACGTACGATTTGCCGACGCCGGTGTCGGTGCCGGTGATAAACAGTCCGTGCCTGGGCCGGTTTTTCATGAAGCTGCGCCGTTTGGGATCGATTGTTTCATTAGTTGCTGTGCGTTCTCATACCACAACAAAACAAAGATCGGCAACAAAACCAAGACCGCCCATTGATAAATCGTCAGTGTTCACCGGGCGTGCAGCTCGGGCCTGCCCCACTCGCTGAAAGACCGATAGATCTAGTAGTAAATGATATCCGCCTCGATCAGCTGCCCCTGCAGTAACCGGCGGCGCCAAAGGACGTACAGCACAGCGGCCGCGGTTGTGAGAAAGATCAATTCGAAAATCTGAGTCGGGTGTCGCGGCAGGCCGCTGCCATCAAGAGAGGATGCCGCAACCGCCACCGACGATAGGCTTTGCGAGGGTCGGGGGGGTCGGGTAGAATTCCGGTGGCCCCGTCGTGCGCCCGTGGATGTCACGGGGCGTTGCGGAAGCGGGCAGCGGTTGACCGGAGGGTAAGCGAATTGGCTAGCGGCCTCACTGGAAATGAGGTGTCCCTAACGGGATTGCGGGTTCGAGTCCCGTGCCCTCCGCTGTGATCTCTCGCAACGGCCCCCCCCTCAAGGGGCGATTTTCAGTCGTCTGCGGTCCGTTCGGCAGCCAAAGCATTGACAGAACGAGCGTAATTAAGATAGGCCTTGGTGTCATAAATGGCGATGGCGGACCGCCCAGACCGCCCAGACTGGCCGGCGGACTACCGCCAAAAAGTCATTCTTTGGTCCCGCTAGAACTTGGCGACCAACAAACATACAATGTCGGCTGAGGTTGTGTGGTTGTTTCACGCATCAATGACTTACGGAGTTTTTTTGGAGAATCGGAAAAATGGCAGAAGGTACGATCAAGCGGCTCACGGACAAAGGTTTCGGATTTATTGATACCGGAACGGGTCAGGACATGTTTTTCCACTCGTCGAGCCTTGAAGGCGTGAGCTACGAAGAACTTCAGGAAGGACAACGAGTTTCCTTCACCGAAGGTCAGGGCCCTAAGGGACCAAGAGCCGAAAACGTCAAACTCGTCTGACGGAGGTCACACGAACATGCTTTGCCAGCCACGAAGCCATTGAACGAACGTTTGATGGTGACGGGCCGGGCTTGGATTTAATCCTCGATACTTGCCGGATCTCATGATGTGCCTCTGGTAGATGTTGAGATTTCGATCGCCAGTACGGACTTACCTGCCGACGTTGCGTCGTTTCTTCGTGAAGCGGATTCAAGGGTTAGCAGGTTTGTCCAGGATCACCCCGCCCGCGTTGCCGGCTTTGTGCCGAGCAACTTTGCAACGGTCTACCGCGGATTGCGAGCGATCACGGACGCGAACCTCGCCTGCGGGAGCTCGTTGTGTGAATGGGGCAGTGGCCTGGGAGTGGTGTCGTCGTTGGCGGCGATGCTACAGTTCGATGTCTGCGGCATTGAAATCGACGAAGGTCTTGTCGCGGAGTCGCGATCGCTTGCAGATGACTTTGCTCTGCCGGTAGAGTTCGTTCACGGCAGCTTCATTCCCTCGGGCGGTGAAGCCGATGCGGAAGAAGCCTATGCCGACAACGATGGCAAATTCTTCTGGATCGTAACAGACTCGGATGATGCCTACGGCGAACTCGGACTCGATCCCGATGATTTTGACGTCGTGTTTGCCTACCCTTGGCCGGGTGAAGAGAATCTGATTACGACTTTATTCGAAAAGTATGCTGCCGAAGAAGCCTTGTTGCTGCTGTACGGCGAACTCGATTCTCTTCGCCTCGTACGAAAAGTGGGTAAAGGACATAAGGTTTTTTGACGTCACTTAACTGGCGGGGCTCTGCAGCCTTTTCTGGAATGGTTGCCATCGAGAGAGTTACTCCTCCTTTTTTCTCTTGAGTTTTTTGGGTGGGTTGCGTCGAAATTGTCCCACCAATTGCGGCCCGTTATCTGTGGGCATAGATTTGTGCCAGGCAATGCAGGCCTTGGTAAGCTTGGCGACCAGTTCCGGATGCTTCCCGGCAACGTTTTTGGTTTCGCCGCGGTCGGTTTCCATGTTGAAGAGTTCGGCATCGACTCCGTCATATTCGCAGAGGAATTTCCATTTGCCATCCCGTACGGCCAGGTCCGGCAAGTCCGCGTCCCCGTAAAAGGAATCACGATCGGGCGGACGGCGGAAATAAATTGGTGCCTTGCGGGAGTCGATCGATTTTCCCAGTAGTGTCCCCGGGAGGGATTCCCCATCATACTTTGCATTCTTCGGATGCGGCGAGCCGGTGATGTCCAGCAGCGTCGGCACCAGGTCAATCGCTGAGAATATAGAGGTGCGGTTCACATGGTTTCGGCGGGCGACCAATCCCGGCCCCCAGGCAATGAGTGAGGAGCGTACTCCCCCTTCGTAGAGGTGGGTTTTGAATCCGCGGAAAGGACCGGCTGACCCGGCACCCTGCTCCGGACCGTTATCCGAACAGATGAGGATCAGCGTGTTGTCTCGCAGCTTGGGATCGTTGCCGATCAATTCAAAAAGTTTACCGAATTGGCGGTCCATCTCCTGCAATACCGAATGGTAAAGCCCGCGTTTACCATCGGCCCACTTGTCCACAGGCGGCCAGAAGGGGCTGTGCACGTCATCGGGCCAGAGGTTGACGTAAAAGGGTTTCTTGGCCTCGACCGCTTTCTTAATAAAGGGAATCGCTTCATCCACAAACCCGCCTGTGATTTCCGATCGCTGCATCCAGCGCACGCCCTGGCCCAGCCTCGCCGCATCAGCCCAGATGCGGCCGGGCTTTTTGGGATCCTGCCCGGGTTTGAGCGTGAGCGGCAGGAGCTTGGGCCCCATGCCTTCAAAATTAGTGAGTGACGCGTCGAAGCCATACTCGGTAATGGCCGGGGCCTCGGCCACATCGCGCTGGCCGCCCATGTGCCATTTGCCGAAGTGACCGGTGGCATAACCGGCCTCGTTCAGCGCCCGCGCGAGCAGCGGCGCCTTGGGGTCGAGCCACTGGGCCATGCCACGGCGGTTGTTCATGTCGCGGTGCGCCAGATAGGAGGTAATCCGCCAGCGTTGCGGATAGTTCCCAGTGGAGATCGCCGTGCGCGAAGGCGAACAGATGGGGGAATTCACGTAGAACTGCTCGAAGCGAATGCCTTCGCTGGCCATCCGGTCGATATTTGGCGTCTTGGCCAGCTTGTTGCCGAAGCAGGAGAAGTCGCCCCACCCCATATCGTCAATAAAGACGAGCACGATATTCGGCTTGGGGGTCTCTGGCTTGTCGAACATCGGCAAATCGCAATTGCCCACGTCGTCTGACAGAATCGGGATGGCGTCGGGCCTTGATTGTTCCGCAGGCTCTTTCGCCTCTATCGGATCTGCCGCCATCACGGCGGCCAGGAGGAACGTCAGTACGGCGGGTGTTCGCATCAGGTTGTTCATCCTCGAGCGTTCTAGTTCTTTCCTACATGCCCCCATCTTCGCCCCGGCAGGACGGTCCTGCAAGTCTTTTAGCGGGAAACCAGCAATCGGGTAAGGCAAAATAATCGCCGCTCCGATCTTCAGCAGAGACTCAACCTCAGTGCCGTCAGAGGCCGACATCTGATCCGGCAGTCCGATACCGCTCTGCGAGTTGTTTTTTGAGAGCCACGTGTTGATAGATGGCCGGTGTTTCACGCCGCTCGTGGCTCGTGATCAACTGCAGATCCGCGTCGGAAAGACCCGAGTGCCGAATAAGCAGTGCCGAGTAAGCTAGGTGTTGGCCTGGGTCATATAATTGTGTGATACTGTGAACCCGGATGATACTGTGAACCCGGATTCTGCGCAGCAAATAAAGGAAATGGCGGTTTGAAAATACGCAGCCCAATCTTGATTAAGCTCGGGGCCGTGCTATTTGCCGCAGCCACGTGGCTGCTGTTTCGTACCTTGAGGTTGGATGTTCGTGAGGATGCGGCGGACACGAATCCTTATTCGCCGTCGACGAGAGACTGTTTCCTGTACTGCGTTTGGCACGATTCGATGATCTTTCCAACTTTTGGTGGCAAACATCGTCGCACGGCAGCGCTGACCAGCCAACATACGGACGGGTCGTTTGTGGCTCAGGTGCTACGGGTGGTCGGCATATCGACGATCCGAGGATCGACCAATCGCATTCGCCCCAGTGCCATTCGCGCACTAATTAAGACGGCGGAAGACAATCACATTGTGATCACACCGGACGGTCCACGTGGCCCCCGCCGGAAAATGAGTGTGGGGATCGCTTTTTTGGCGTCCCGCACGGGCCGCGGTGTCGTTCCCACGGCTTACTCGTGTACCAGATGTTGGAGAATTCAGGGGAGCTGGACCGATCTGCTCATTCCCAAGCCGTTTTCGAGGGTATTTCTGCTGGCCGGCAAACCGATCGAAGTTCCCGCGGAACTGGACAGTACCCATCTCCAGGAGCATGTGGCCTTGATTCAAGCGGAGATGGATCGTCTCAACCTCGTTGCGGAAGGCCTCGTCAACGGGGCGAAGCCCGGAAAAGATGGCGGTTAGCCCGCGCGCAACGGACGGCATTGTCCGACTGGGGGCATTTCCTACGCATTCGCCCAGCAGCGGCAGCCGTAACTCTTGCCGGCACCGCGACGCCGCGTCCGTCTTTTGCTTGGCGAATGTAGTTGTCCGCCACTGTTACGCTGCGGGCTTCAGCTCCTTGATCCGCACATTGCGATACCAGACCGGTTTGCCTTCGTCCTGAAAACCGATGTGGCCAGATAGCGGGCGGTCCTTGACGGCGGATTTACTCAAATCGAGATCGATAATCTGTTCGCCGTTGAGTACGACCGTTAGGTGGTTGCCGCTGCAGACGATGGTGTAGTGGTTCCACTCGCCGGCCGGCTTGGCCATATTTTTAGACGGCGCGGCCGTGCCGATCACGCCTCCGCAGTCGTGGGCCGTCGGGTTTTTTTTGCCGTGGGTGTCGAGAATCTGCACTTCGAACCCCGATTTGACCTGGCTGTTTGGATCACCCACCCGGAGGAAGACACCGGAATTTCCCTTGGCGTTGATTTTAAAGTCGAGATCCAGGATGAAGTTATCATATTTGCGTTTGGTGGTGATGTAATCCTTGTAGCGCATCCAGCCTGATTCGCCTGGCCGAGGGTGCAGCGCCACGGAGCCGTCTTTTTCGACGATCCAATTGCCCGTGGTTTGCCAGCCGGTCAGGTCCTTGCGATTGAACAGGGCCTGGAAGCCGTCTTTATCCGCTCCGCCGGCGGCGGTTAATGTTTGATGAATCGTTCGCGCCATGACGCCCGCCCCGTCGGCGTTAGGGTGAATTTTGTCGGGCAAGTACTGTGGAAAGGGTTTCAAGGCGTTGTACAGGTCGATGATCTGAGCGCCTTTCTTTTTATGCAGCCGATCGACTGTGGGGATTACAAATTCGCGCACGGGAGGGTCTGTGATACCAAAGTTGCCTTTGTCGATCACGGGCGCGGGGTAACAGACGTAGACGCGGGGTTTGGTTTCCATTGCGGCGAACAGGTCGATCATGGCTTCGTAATCTTTTTCGAAATCCCGCTCGAGCGTTTCGCGGTAATTTGGCTTCACATCGTTTGTGCCCAGTTTGATAATCACGACGTGTGGTTTGAATTGCTGCGCCAGCTTAAACTGCGGGCTGTCCCAGTAAGACGGGTTGACCTTCTTCAGCATCGTCCTCGCAGAGTGGCCAAAGTTGCGGACATCCCATTTTTCTCCCAACAGCGCCCCGAGTTGAGCCGGATAACTGTTGCGGGAGCGGTCCCGGACT
>JAYZEI010000074.1:0-19524 GCA_036337375.1 Planctomycetota bacterium
CGGAGAGATTCAAATTGACGCTGATCGCCTCATACTCGGCCGCCGCAGCCTTGTCGTCGTGGACCTTGCCAATCGTCGCTACATCGTCGCTCCCACAAAGAACGATCAGAAGTACAACCGCCCCGGGATAATCCTTCGCGAAGGCCCCGACAACTTGCTCAAGGTTGTTAACTTTGGCGGGCAGGGTCAGGCGATGTTTCTGGTCGACTTGAAGACCGGCGACATGAGCGAATCGATACTCGCCGATCGAACCCAACCCTTCACTGATTTTTCCAGAGGGCAGCGGCAAATGTTAAAGTTCAACCGCATTGTCTTCTTCGCCGACAATTCGTCGGTCAGCGCCTGGATTAACCAAGAAGCGGAATCCGTCCCTTAGACGCGTTCGACGGGGGGCGTTCCCGCATGCTGTCCACGATCATTTATTGAACGTCCGCTTTTGCTTGATCGACTCGAGTTTGTCGTCGAGCTTTGCCAACAAGTTGGAGAGCGTCTGTCTGTGCCGCGGGGCACCCGCCAAGTTTGTGAATTGATGCGGATCGGCCTGCATGTCGTATAATTCAACGCCGCCTCTGCCGTACCGGATCAGCGCCCAGCGGTCGGTGCGCAGTAGATGGTCGTTGCGGCCGCGCAGACAATAGACTTCTTCATGCACACGGTGGGCGGGGACATCAAGAACCTTGACGAGGCTTTTGCCCTGGATGTGAGGGGGGCTCGGCAAGTTGCAAATATCGGCAAGCGTCGGATAGATGTCGATTTGTTGGCTCAACGCTCTCGAAACGCCGGGCCTCCTGTCCGGAGCGTGAATGATCAAGGGGATTCGCGTTGATTCTTCGTGTAGGCTCATCTTCTGCCAGAAATCGTGCTCGCCCAGGTGGTAACCGTGGTCGGAGGTGAAGACGAGGACGGTATTGCCGCGAAGCCTTAAGCGATCGACGGCGGCAATAATTTTTCCGACCTGCGCATCCATGTAGGAGACTGCAGCATAATATGCTCCGAGTACCCGCTGTTGTTTTTGCCGGGTACTGAGGCCGCTGCGAACGCTGTTTTTCGAAATACCTGCCTGCGGGATGTCGTCCCAGTCACCATCCCGCCTCGACGGCAGATTAATGTTTTCGGCAGGGTACGGTTTAAAGAACGAAGCCGGTGAGACCAGCGGCACATGCGGACGGACCAAGCCGACCGCTAAAAAAAACGGCCGGCCATCTTCGGCGCGATGTTCCAGCACTTCAATCGCTTTGGCCGCAGCTTGCTGATCGGCCTGTTCGGCACCGTCGGTGCTGCCGCGGACTATATAAAACGCGCCGCCATAGCCCAAGCCATAATGAATGCGACGATTAGGATCGGGCTTGAGCTTTTCGTTCGTCAAATGTTCGTGCTCGCCCGTGCTCCACTGCTCGGGCGCCCGGCAGTTGAAGCGGGCGGTCCACGAAGCAGCGTGGTCGGGGCCGTTGACGCCGGCCGTGATGTCCCCCGGCACCCGCATATGATAAATCTTGCTAATCCGCGCGGCGTAGTACCCGTGGTTCATGAAGTGCTGCGACATTGATGGACGCTTGCCGAGGTTCTTCGTGAAGCTGCCCGATGCGCCGTTGGAAGTGACTCCAATGGCCTGCGCATACATGCCCGACATGAGGGCGGCTCGCGACGGCCCGCAGACGGGATACTGAGTGTACGTGCGTGCAAACCGGACTCCGCGCGCCGCTAACGCATCGATATTTGGCGTCCGGCATTGCGTGTTGCCATAGCAACCGAGCGACTGTGCACCAAGATCATCGGAAATGATAAAGACGACATTCGGTTTGTCGGCTGCCGCCGATACCGAAGTACCGGCGAAGAAGGTAAGCAGGGCGAGGGAGAAAGCCGCGCGAGTCATTTGAAAGGCCCTTGTATTGCCTGTTCGCCAATCGTCCCATTCTAACCCGGAGCTAAATTCGACGCGACATCCCGATCTCGAGCCGCCGAGCGTCTCACGGTCAAGAGTTGGTTGTACAAGGGCAGTTTCCGGCTACAAACCGGCCAGATGCAGCAACAACGACCACCCTCCCACTCCTTTTGATTATTGAATCCTGTGGTCCGTCATCGTATCCTATCGGTCATGGTCTAGCTGTTTGTGCGGCAAGGCTTTGGACCCTGGATGTGGCGAGGCGAATGATGAACAGACTTAGCTTGTCGTTGGTGATTCTGCTTTCAGCCAGCATGAGTGCGGGCGACGAGGTCAAGTTTGCCCGCCAGATTCAGCCCATCCTGGCGAAGAATTGTTTTTCGTGTCACGGACACGACGCGAAACACCGCAAGGCCAAACTTCGGCTGGATACACGAAGTGGTGCAACGGCCGATCGAGATGAGACGCCAGCGATTGTGGCAGGCAAGAGTCATCAAAGCGGTTTAATTGCTCGCGTTACTTCAGGCGATCCCGACGAGCGGATGCCGCCGGGCGACTCGGGCCGCGAGCTGACAGCAAAGGAAATCGAGCTGCTGCGGCGCTGGATCGATCAGGGCGCAAAGTACGAACAGCACTGGGCATTTCAAAAACCCATTCGCGGTCCGCTGCCGAAAGTCGGCGACGGTTCATGGCCCAAGAATGCAATCGACCATTACGTGCTGGCGCGGTTGGAAGCGGAGGGATTGCAGCCGTCGGCAGCTGCGGACCGCCATACTTTGGTGCGACGGCTGAGCTTCGATCTGACCGGTTTACCGCCAACGCTGAAGCAAGTCGAGCAATTTATTGAGGATCGGTCTCCGGAGGCCTACGAAGGGCTTGTCGATCGATTGCTTGACTCGCCGCATTATGGCGAACGTTGGGCGAGGATGTGGATGGATCTGGCCCGCTATGCGGATACGCAGGGATATGAAAAAGACCGCCCGCGCGCCGTCTGGACCTGGCGGGACTGGGTTATCAAAGCCCTCAATGACGACATGCCGTACGATCAATTCACCACCGAACAACTCGCGGGCGATCTGTTGCCCCAGACGACGTCGCAGCAAAAGTTGGCCACGGTATTTCACCGCAACACAATGACCAATACCGAAGGCGGAACGGACGACGAAGAGTTTCGCGTGGCCGCCGTGAAGGATCGCGTCGATACCACAGGACTAATATGGCTGGGGCTTTCGGTAGGATGTGCCAAGTGCCATTCTCATAAGTACGATCCGATTTCCCAAACCGAGTATTACCAGCTGTTTGATTTTTTCAATCAAACGGCTGATGCCGACCGGTACGACGATGCGCCCAAGCTGGCATTGCCTTCTGAATTCTATTACCAGCAGCATCCAGAGCTTAGCAAGCAGTTGGTAACCGCGAAGAAACAGCTCCGCGAATCGACCGATGGTGGCGACGCGGCCCGGAAGAAGGTTGCTGAACTGCAGGAGCTACGGGAACAGAAGGCGGTGGCGATGAAACCTCCGGCCGTGCCGGTGCTGCAGGAATTGCCGGAACAAAACCGCCGGGCGACGCGGCTGTTGATTAAAGGCGACTTCCTCAATCAAGGCGACGAAGTTCGTGCGGGAGTTCCACAATCGCTGCACTCGATCCCGGGCGACGCACCCATGAATCGGTTAGGCCTGGCGCGGTGGTTAATGGACGGCAAAAATCCGTTGACCGCGCGGGTGACGGCCAATCGGATGTGGTCCCGACTGTTCGGCGCGGGATTGGTTGAGACCGAAGAAGACTTTGGCACCCAGGGCGAACCACCCAGCCATCCGGGGTTGCTGGATTGGCTGGCGATTGAATTTCGCGACTCACATGGGTGGTCGCAGAAGAAACTGCTGAAAACGATCGTCATGTCGGCCACCTATCGCCAATCGTCGCGGATCGACAGGCAATTGCTCAACCGCGATCCGCGGAATCGGCTGCTGGGCCGCGGGCCGCGATTTCGGCTTGACGCCGAGATGATTCGCGATCAAGCGCTGGCCGTCAGCGGGCTGCTCAGCCGCAACCTATACGGTCCGCCTGTGATGCCGCCACAACCGGACGGCGTGTGGAAAACGGTCTATAACACAGACCGTTGGGTAACCAGCCAGGGCCGGGATCGCTATCGTCGCGGCTTGTATACTTTCGCGAAGCGAACGACGGCCTATCCGTCGTGTTTGCTTTTCGATGCCGGTAGTGGTGAAACTTGTCTGCCGCGGCGCATCCGCACCAACACTGCCACAGCAGCCCTGGTAACGCTTAACGATCCGGTCTTTACCGAAGCTGCGCAGGCGGTTGCCCGCCGGGTCGTCGAAGAGGCCGGCGTCGGCGCGAAACAACGTGCGGCGTTTGCATGGCAATTGATCACGGTGCGGCGGCCTGCCGAGGGCGAGGCCGACCGCATCCTGCAGTTATTCGAGGAGCAACTTGCCCACTATCGACAACACAAAGATGCGGCACACAAAATGGCCACCGTCCCACTCGGCCCACTTCCCGACGGCGTCGACGTAGCGGAGATGGCGGCGTGGACAGTCGTCGCAAGTGTGCTGCTGAATCTCGATGAAACGCTTTCCAAGGGGTGAATCCGTGGATGGTTACGAACAGTATTTACGGGCGGTTACCCGCCGCCATTTTCTTGGTCGCAGTGGAGTCGGTCTGGGCGGGTTGGCGCTAGCGGCCATGTCGGGCGGCGGAGCAACGGCTGAGGAAGCGTCCGCCGCCGCACCCCTCGCGGCCCGCAAACCACATTTTGCGGCCAAAGCAAAGAATGTGATCTATCTGCACATGGCCGGTTCGCCGACGCAGCTGGAATTGTTCGATTACAAGCCGGTCCTGAAAAAGCACGACGGGCAGCCGTGCCCCAAGCAGTATTTAGACGGCAAGCGTTTCGCCTTCATTCATCCCAACGCCAATCCCGTGATGATGGGTCCGCTGTTTGAATTTCAGCAGCATGGCCAGTCGGGAACCTGGGTCAGTGAGTTGTTGCCGCACGTCGGGACGGTAGCGGACCAGTTGTGCGTGATTCGATCGATGTTCACGACCCAGTTCAATCACTCCCCGGCGCAGTTGTTATTGCACACGGGTGACCCCCGATTCGGCAGCCCGTCGATGGGATCCTGGGTGACCTACGGGCTGGGCACGGAAAATGAAAATCTTCCCGGGTTTATGGTTCTCGTCTCCGGCGGCAAGACGCCGAGCGCAGGCAAGAGCGTTTGGGGGAGCGGTTATTTGCCGAGTGTTTACCAAGGAACCCAGTGTCGTAACACGGGCGACCCTGTGCTGTACCTTTCGAATCCCCAGGGATTGGACCGGGGCACCCGGCGCCGGCAACTCGACGCGCTGCGGGAGCTGAACGAAATCCAGTACCGTCAAATCGGCGATCCGGAAACGGTATCCCGTATCTCCCAGTACGAACTGACGTTTCGCATGCAGACGACGGCGGCCGAGGTGATGGATATTTCGCGAGAGTCAAAAGAGACCCTGGAGTTGTACGGTGCGCAACCGGGCATCCAGTCAACGGCCGACACGAAGTCCATCGGCGACAAGCCGTTGGCCGCCGCGGACGACCCGGCCTTTGCCAACAACTGCCTGCTGGCTCGCCGTTTGGTTGAGTCGGGCGTGAGGTTCGTGCAGTTGTTTGATTGGGGATGGGATCATCACGGCGCATCGCAACCCGAAGATGCCAAGACGCATCTGCCTGTCAAAGCCAAGCAGATCGACCGCCCGATTGCGGCTTTAATTCGCGATCTCAAAGAACGCGGCTTATTGGACGAGACGCTTATTATCTGGGGCGGTGAATTCGGCCGCACACCGATGCGCGAAAATCGCGGCGGCAAGTACGGCAAGTTCGTCGGCCGGGACCATCACCCCTTTGCCATGACGATGTGGATGGCCGGCGGCGGAATCCGGGGCGGCCTTAACTTTGGTTCGACGGACGAAATCGGATATTATCCCGCCGAAAATCCGCTGGGCGTCCGCGATCTTCAGGCCACCGTGCTGCACCTGCTCGGCTTGGACCCCCACAAGTTCGGCGTGCTGCGTAGTGGCCTTAATTCCCGCTTGATTGGGCCTACCGATGAGGGCAAGGTCCGTCAGGAGATCATGGCCTAGCCCGGCAGGTTCGATGAAAGAGGACCGACCGGGAAGCGGCGGCACTTTACAGGCTGCGGCAGAAGGACCAGTTCTGTTATAATCCAATAGCGTTGGTTAGCCCCTCGTCTCGCCAACTCGGAAGGATTCGTTGGTGTTCAGTCTCCGCGATACTCGATTGAAATTATGCGATGGCGTTTCGCGGCGTGAAGCGATGCGGATCGGGGCGGTTTCGGCGATGGGACTGACTTTGCCTGCGCTACAGGCATTGTCGGCGGGCGGTGACGAGTCGAATCTGCACAAAGCGACCGCCAAATCAGTTATCTTGTTTTGGCTGACCGGCGGCCCGCCGCAGCATGAATCTTGGGATCCCAAGCCCGGCGCATCGGCCGATATCCGCGGCACGTACGACGCGATCGCCACCAAGACTCCGGGCCTGCACGTTGGCGAACTGATGCCGAAAACCGCCATGCTGACGGACAAAATCGCGGTGCTGCGGGCAGTGGTGAGTGGCGACAACGCCCATTCAACGAGTGGCTATCAAATGCTGACCGGCGTTCCGCACCAGCCGAGGAATCGTGAAAACGCCACTGCCCAGAAGCCGAATTTTCACCCCAGTTTGGGCGCGATGGTCCGCCGGTTTCTGCCCGATCGCCGCGGTCTACCGTCCGCAATTACCATTCCCCATCACATCGCGAACGTGGGTGAGATACTTTGGCCGGGCCAGGACGCCGGCTTTCTCGGGCGCAATTTTGACCCGTGGCTGATTCGCTGCGATCCATCCGCTGAAAATTTCCGGCCACCGACGCTGTCGCTGATTAAAAGTATTTCACTGGATCGCCTAACCGCGAGGCGGGAGTTGCTGGGCAAGTTAAATAGCGCCCTGCCCCACTATCAGACAGTCGACCACGATTTACTAAACGATCAGGCCTTCGGCTTGCTTTCGCATAAACAGGGAACCGCGTTCCGCATCGACGAGGAGTCGGACAAGACTCGGCAACGTTACGGGATGACAAAGTTCGGGCAGTCCGTACTGCTGGCGCGCCGATTGGTGGAACACGGAGTCGGTCTGGTCCAGGTGAATTGGCAGCGGATTGAAGGCAAGCCAAACCACGGTAGTTGGGACACGCACGAAAAACACAATTTTTCGCTCAAAGACCATTTAATGCCCATTATGGATCAGTCATTTTCGGCATTAATACAGGATTTGGACCAGCGCGGTCTGCTGGACAACACGCTCGTCGCCTGGGTGGGCGAGTTTGGCCACACGCCCAAATTCAACAAGAAGGCCGGCCGGGACCATTGGGGCCGTGTTTTTTCGCTCGCCCTTGCCGGCGGCGGAGTCCGGGGCGGAGTTGTCCACGGCGAATCAGATCTCAATGCCGCAGAACCGGTCGAGGGCCGTGTTGAGCCGAAAGATATTACGGCGACTATTTTGCATTGCCTCGGCATTAATCCGGCAACTCTCGTGCAGAACGAAGAAGGCCGTCCGCTGCCGTTAAGCCAAGGCCGGGCGATCAGCGAGATTCTCTGAACGCGTTGACGCCAGAGGAATCGTCCAGATATCTTCGACAGGCCTTTGAGCTGATATTGTCGTGAGATAATCTGACGAATTGAACGGCCGTGCAGTTCGAAGCCGCTTGGACGCCAAGTATGCGTTGATTCATTTTTGCGCAGTGGTTCTAATAGACGATACAGCTCGGCTGCGTACAAAAAATGTTTTCGTAAGGGGAGTCGCCGTTGCAACCCACTTGCCCGCGGATTTTGTCGTTACTACTAGCGGCTGGCATAACGTGCCCGGGGTTGGGTGAGGATACACAACGGCAGTTGCCCGACTTGGCGGAGCATCTCCGCCGACCGGTCGCCTTGATCGTCGAGAATGAGAGTCTACAGGTAGGCAATCGTCGCAGCGGGACGATCACGGTCGTCAAATTGGCCGACTCGCGCATTGTCGCTGAGCACGCAGTTGCCGAGCGAATCGCCGACATGGCTAAGCTCAACCGTTCGGGCGAGATATTGGTTGTCGATGACGCGGAGCGTCGATTGTTGAAGGTTTCCTTGGCCGGACGAGGTGCGTTGGTCAAGCCGATTGCCGCACTGCCTGTGGTGCCTGCAAAGGTGTGCGTGGCGACCGACCGGCGCGAGGCCTACCTGACGGCCAAATGGCCGCGGCGGGTGATGGCGGTCACCTTCGATGAGCAGTACGAGCGGGCCGAGCATTTCAAGTCGATGCACCTGCCATTTGCACCGCAGGAGTTGCTGCTGCTCGACAAAAACAAGACGCTACTGATTACGGATGCGTTTGGCGGGCGAATAGCCATTGTGGACGTTGAGCGGTGGAAGTTGCGGGGCGTGCGCAAACTCGACGCGCACAATATTCGCGGCCTCGCTGTCAGCGCGGACGGTAAGCGACTCCATGTCGCGCACCAGCAGATGATCCACACCCTGGCGGATTATGAAGAACTGCATTGGGGCCGCATGGTCAAAAACGTGGTCCAGGTGCTGGACGTTGATAAGTTCCTCGGCGGCAGTTTCCGCCGCGAGGCAAATGGCTGGCTTCACGCGCACGGCAACATCGGCGGCGCCACGGGAGATCCCGCCGGGGTGATTACCGGCCCCGGGGGGGCATCGGCGGTAGCGTTGTCCGGAGTCGGCGAAGTCGCGGTATCTCACGGCGGGTATGTTAAACGCATCTCGGTCGGCAAGAGACCGGAGGCCTTGGCCTTCGATCGGGGGTCGCTTTACGTCGCGAATCGGTTTGGCGACTCGGTTTCGATTATTGACCTAAAGCAAGGAAAGCTTGAAAAGACGATTTCACTGGGGCCGGCGCCCGAATTAACGGCCGCCGAACGCGGCGAAGAACTTTTTTACGACGCCAGCCTTTCACACGACGGTTGGATGAGTTGCCACAGTTGCCATCCGGATGGCCATAGTGCCGGATTGTTGGTTGATACGCTGGGCGACGGCGATTACGGGGCGCCAAAGCAGGTGCCATCGCTGCTGGGAACCAGAGATACCGGGCCCTGGGGCTGGACGGGGCGCGTGGCATCGCTAGGCGAACAAGTGCGGAGCTCGGTTCTTACGACGATGCACGGCGCACCGCTTGACGACGGTCAGGCAACGGATCTGGTGGCATTTCTCGAGAGCCTGCCCGCTCCGCCCGCTCCGCCGCCAAAAAATCGAGAGGCCGTTCATCGCGGCCGAGTCGTGTTCCGGTCACATGGTTGCGAAGATTGCCACAAGTCTCCGGTTTTTACTTCGAAGCAGACGTTTGACGTCGGGTTGGCCGACGAACGCAAGCGAAGATTGTTCAATCCTCCGTCGCTTCGCGGCGTCAGTCAGCGGGCGAGGTATTTCCACGACGGCCGAGCCTCCAGCCTAGAGGACGTGCTGTTGCACGTCAGGCATAAGCTGGCCGAACCGCTTTCGAAGGACGAGTCGGCAGCGCTGTTGGCATATCTCCGCAGTCTATAATCGCCGACATTAGTGGCGGAGCCTGCGGTTCCCGTCAGCTCAAAATGCCGCGAACGACATTTCCGTGGACGTTCGTTAGCCGACGTTGAATGCCGTTGTGATAAAATGTCAATCGTTTGTGATCGATGCCGAATAGGTGCAGCAGCGTGGCGTGAAAATCGTGCCAGCTTACGGGGTTTTCGGCGACTTTCCAGCCAATATCGTCCGTGGTGCCGTAGGCAAGTCCGGGTTTTAATCCGGCTCCGGCCATCCAGCACGAAAACGCGTAGCGATTGTGATCGCGTCCCGGACCGACTTGATTCGCGGCCGATTGTGCGAATGGCGTGCGGCCGAATTCTGTAGTGAAGACAACCAGCGTGTCGCTTAGCATGCCGCGATTCTTGAGGTCTTTGAGTAGTGCCGCAACGGGCTGGTCGATTTTTGTCGCCTCGGCGGTGTGATTTTGCTTTACGTTTTCATGCGCGTCCCAACTGGCGCGCGGGCTGCCCGCGATAGGGCCACCGGAGAATACCTGCACGAAACGGACTCCGCGCTCTAGCAGGCGTCGTCCTAACAGGCAGCGTCTCCCGCATTCTGCGGTGGCGGCGTTATCCAGGCCGTAGGATTTCCGGAGATTTTCGGGCTCGTCGGCCAATTCACTCACCTCCGGCACGGACAGCTGCATGCGGGCGGCCAACTGATAGCTGCGAATTCTCGCCATCAGCAACTCGTCCTGCCCAACTCGATTCAGATGGTTTTCGTTAATGGTCTTCAAAAACTCACGGACGTCGGCATCCGCGCCTGGCGGTGTCGGTCGGGAAGGAAATAAATCGCGGACGGGCTGTTTGCCGCCTTGAAAAACAACACCTTGGTGCTGAGCCGGCAAGAAACCGCTCGTCCAATTTGAAGCGCCGCCGTTGGGACCCCCGCGAGCGTCCGGAAGCACGACATAGGCCGGTAGCGATTCGGATTCGCTGCCCAATCCGAATGAGAGCCAACTGCCCATGGACGGAAAGCCGTTAAATTCAAATCCACTGTTGGCGAAGAACAGCGCCGGGGTATGGTTCGCCGACTCCGAGACCATTGAACGAATGACCGTCAGGTCGTCCGCGCATTCGGCTGCAATACGCGGGAACATTTCAGACATCCACAGTCCGCTTTGGCCCCGTTGCTTGAATTCCCAGTCGTTCTTCCGCAGCAACCCGACCCGACCGAAGAAAATGTCGGGCTTTTCTGTGGTTTTCAACGATTTTCCGTGCATTCCCGTCAGCGCCGGTTTGTAGTCGTAGGAGTCGATGTGACTCATTCCACCGACGAGGCAGATGTGAATTGCCCGTTTGGCCTTGGGAGCAAATTGAGGAAACTCCGCCGCCGCGCCCTCATCGTCGGCGCTCAAAATGCCGTCCGCCTGAAGCAGACTGACCAGCGCCGTCGCACCGATGCCGTGAACGCCCCAATTTAGAAATCCGCGTCGGTCGATGGTAGATTGCTCAATCATCTTTTATCTTCCGGCAGTCGCTGACTGCGGTGCGGTCATCACTCGATGACGACAAATTCGTTGCTGTTAAAAAGCGCCCGGCAGAGGGTAGCCAAGCCGTGGTCGGCGACCAATTTAGCGGCGGAACGATATTCGGTTTTGTCGGGTGTTCGGCCGAGTGCCAATTGCCACGCCGTCGAGATTTGGGCCCGGACTTCCTCGCCACTGGTGTCTTGGACTCGCTTTGCAAACAACTCCGCCATCCGCAACACAAACGCATTGTTCAGCAGGCTGAGAGCCTGCAACGGTGTTGTCGTAACACTGCGGCGGGGGGCGGCGGTCGAGGGATCGGGGCAATCGAAGGTGTCGAGTACAGAACTACGGCCGCCCCGGGGGCTGAAACGATAGACGGTCCGCCGATGGTGTGCATCGCTTTCCCGATCAATAGGCGCATAATACGTGGTGCCATTATTGGACGTAATCGTCACATCCTCAAAGCCGGGACCGCCACCCGCCCTGTTTAGCGCGCCGGAAGTTTGCAGGATCGTGTCACGCAAAACTTCCGCCTCAACGCGCCTGGGCGGATAGCGCCAGAGCAAACGATTGCCGGCGTCCTTGGCATACGCGGTCTTGTTAAACGACGACGCTTGCCGATAGGCCGCGGACGTCACGATCAACCGGTGCAGTGATTTGAGGCGGTAGCCGCTGGTGATAAATTTCACGGCCAGCCAGTCCAGCAGTTCCGGATGGCTGGGGCGGCCGCCGTTGAATCCAAGGTCATTCGGCGTGTCGACGATGCCCGTGCCGAAATGATAATGCCAGACGCGATTGACCATCACTCGCGTGAAAAGCGGGTTTTTCTGATTTGTGACCCACTCAGCGAGTTTTCTTCGGCGGTCCGCGTCAGGAGCGTTGTTGGCGAGGCCGAAATCCGCCTCGACCTCCGCCAGCGCCGCCACGCCGGAGGGAGCCACCTCGTCACCAAAATTCGTAACGCTGCCGCGGATATGTACGCGCATGGGCCCGGGATTGCGGGACCTGACGGTATACACCTTGGATTTGGCCGTCGCCGCCGCCAGCGCTGTGCGCCGCGTCGTGGCAGCGGCCAGCAGTTTTTGTTGTTCACTGCGCCGCGTCCGGTCTTCGTCCGCAAGAGATGCAATAATTTCCTGATTGGAAACGAAATTGCTCTCAACGCCCGCCGAGGCTGCGACGGCATCCTGATCCAGAGCACGGTCGTATAGGTTTGCCCTGAGAATCCGTCCGCTGAGCATCTTGGTGGAGCCCGCCGGCGCGTGACGCATACCGAACACAACATGCGCTTGGCCGGCTTTAAACGGGACAGACGCCGTTTTGTACGGCTGGCCGTAGGGGACACCGTTGCGATACCCGGCAATGGTGCCGTCGCCGTGATAAACAATGGCGACATGGATTGGATTTTGCATTGCCTGCTGCTCGTTTGGCCCCTGAAACGACTTTGTCCGCTGAAAGCCGTTGCTGCCCGCCATCCAGCGGTGCGGATCTCGCTCGCCATAAACAATGGCGTCAAACACTCCGCCGTCGGCCGTCTCAAGGGAGATGACCCCACCACCGCGCTGGTCGAGACCATCAAGCTGGACCCACGCCTCGAGTGTTTTTTCACGGAGATCGCGGTCAAGCGGTGCCGTCTGCACGAACGCGGCTCGCCCGTCGACCACCAACGCGCCGTTGTCGATGCGAGCGCCGCCGACTGCCTTGCCGTGCAGTTTGCCGACGCTGTCGTTCAGGTCGCCTTCGAATTCCCAGCAGGCGTACGGCTGCGGTCGTTTTGTCGGCGGAGCTTTCTCACCGGCTTTTTTCCGCGCGGCAAGAATTGCCTTGCGAGCCATGCCGTCGATCTTTTGCAGCGACTGCTGTAGTTCCGCAATCTCCCGGTCGAGAGCCGTTCGTTGTTCCGTGTTGTCCGTTGCCGCGACGTCTCGCTCGCCGTGCGTGACGCCGTCAATCGCAGCGATCATGGAATAGTATTCGTCTGTCAGAATGGGATCGAATTTGTGGTTGTGGCAGCGGGCACAGTTAATCGTTAAGCCCAGGAATGACTGGCCGACCGCGGCAACGATCTCCTCCAACTCATCCTGCCTCGCGAGTTTTTTCATTCGTTCGCTTCCGCCGACCACCGTGTTGTGGACGCCGGCCACGAGAAACCCAACAGCGGCGGCCCCTGCGCGACCGCCGGCCAAGATGTCACCGGCCAGTTGCATTCGCACGAATTGATCGTAGGGCATGTCGTCGTTCAGCGCGCGGATAACCCAGTCGCGGTACGGCCATAAATTCTTGCGCGGCGCGTTTCGCTCAAATCCATCACTCTCGCCAAATCGCGCCACGTCGAGCCAGTGGCGACCCCAGCGCTCGCCGTAATGCGGCGACTCAAGCAGTCGCTCCACGAGCGCCCGATAGGCGGCGTCGGACGGGTCGGCCGCGAATTTATCGATGTCCTTTGAGGTCGGCGGCAGACCAAGTAAATCAAAGTACAATCGCCTCACGATCACGCGCGGGCTCGCAGGTGGGGCGGGGGATAACTTCATCGCCTGCAACTTGTGCAGCACAAAGTTGTCGATCCCGCCGCGCGACCATTTGTCGCCCGCTATTTTCGGAGGCGTTGGCTCCGCCAGCGGCTGGAGGGACCACCAGTCGTAGCCCGCACGGCCGTCCGTTGTGAAACGGAAACGATTGATTGCCGCCGTTCCCCAAATGGCGCCGCCGGCGAGCCATTTCTGCAGCAAACCTTTTTCTGCGCCGCTGAGCGGATGTTTGGGTGGCATCTCATTGGTGTTGACCCGCTCCCAGAGCAGGCTCTCGTTGGGCTTTGAAGCGACAATAGCGACTCCGTTTTCGCCACCCTTCAGGGCCCGATCGCGATGGCTCAAATCTAAATCGCCCTTGGGCTTCGCGCCGCTGTGGCATTCCAGGCAACGGGAGGCCAAGAGGGGGGCGATCGTCTTGTCGAAATACACGGCGTCTGCGGATGCCGCATCCTGCTCATCCGCAACGGCGGCCAACGCCTGACCCAACATCAACACGCACAGCAGATATCTTTTCATGCCCCCTATTCTACAACAAACATCTCGGTCGTTGCCCCCCCGCGAAGGCACTGTTTTGGCAGTGCTCAATCTTCCTATAATGGACGCATAAGGCCGTGCTGATCCAATTCCCGCGGACCGCCACACACTTCTACCTGTTGCGAGGCCCTGCCATGTGGACGCCACCGAGTCAATGCATGAGATTCACTGTCAGGGCAGCGGTTCTATTTTTCGCCCTGGCGGTTAGCTGCTTCGTCATGGCGGAAGACGGCGCGAACAAACTGCTGCCGATCCCCGACAAGCTCGTTGTACTAACGTTCGACGACGCCAATAAATCGGACCGGACCTTCGTGGCGGATGTCGTGAAGAAGCATGAATTTGGCGCGACCTTTTATGTCACGGAAGGCCTGGGGTTTCTGAAGAGCAAGAAGCACTACACGACGTGGGCCGAAATCCGCGAACTCGACCGGATGGGATTCGAGATAGGCAATCACACGCAGCACCACCGCAACGTCGCGAGATTGACCCGCGAACAGCTGACCGTCTCGATTGAGCATATCGACAAGCGCTGCGCCGAACACCAGATACCCAAGCCGACGACATTTTGTTATCCCGGATTCAGTAACAACCTGAATGCTGTCCGCGTGCTGGAAGAACGGAAATTTCACTTCGCGCGGCGCGGTGTCGGGCCGGAATATCCCGATGGCGGCAACGGCGCGCGGGGCCCGGCCTATGATCCGCAAACCGACCACCCTTTGCTCGTGCCGACCACAGGCTATGCGGGCCCAAAGTGGGGCTTCGATGATCTGAAGTGGGCGGTCGATCAGGCCCGCGACGGGAAAATCTGCATCCTTTGTTTTCACGGGGTTCCCGCACTGGAGCACCCCTGGGTCAATACGAAGCCGGAGGACTTCGAGAAGTATATGCATTACCTCAAGAACCAAGGTTGTACCGTGATCGCCATGCGCGATTTAGTTCGGTACGTCGATCCTGACCGCCGCCCCCAGGATCCTTACGCGCCAATTCTGCGCCGCAAAAAGCTGCAGGATAAATAAAAGCCTGCGATCATATCGAATTGCTGCGATTTATTTCAGCGACTTTAGATAGGCGATCAGATCGCCTATCTGCTGCGTCGTCAGGTTGCGGTCAAAGCCGTCAGGCATGATCGATTTTTCTTGTCGCTCCATCTCATCGATCTGGCTGCGTTCGATGCGGACTTCTTGAGTATCGGCCTGGCGGAGGAACACCGCGGTAGGTGTTTCCCGGTGCACGACGCCACTGTATACGCGGCCGGAACGAGTGACGATGGAAAACATTTCGTAGCCGTTGGCGACCGTCACGCTCGGAAACAGGATCGATTCAGCGAGATCACGAATGGTGCGAATGCGTCCGATCCTAGAGAGGTCCGGGCCGATGTCACCGCCTCGAGCTTCGGCGCGATGACAGGTAGAACAGACGCCGCGGCGACCGAAGAAAACAGAACGGCCGCGCTCGGCGTGCCCGCCCGCAAGTTTCGGAAGTAACTCCTCGAGTCGTGCGGCCCGGCGTTTTTGTGCGGCGAGTGCGGTTGCAATTAGCGACTGGGCCTTCTGCTGTACTTCGGCTGGAAACCCCGACAGCAATCCGGCGAGTTGCTGCGGCGCGATGCTGCCGCGCCCGGGCGACCGCCCCAGTGCGTCGACGATATGCAGACCCAGTTGTTTGCTCCGGCCAAACGTCGAGGGTGAAGAAACGAGCGTCAGGCCATTGAACACACCGTAGTTTCCTTTGGTATCCTTGTCGCCGGCGGTCCAGGTGACGGCGAACGTTCCATCCTCGCGCGGCTGAAGATCTCGGAATGTTAAATGGCTGACGCTGCCGCGATATTTGCCATCTTCCAGTGTGAGCCCCGTCGTGCTCCCCGCAGCCTTGCCTCCGCGGTGCTGGATGGTCACCCGCGCGCCGCGAGGTTCCTCCTTCGGGTAAGCCGAGGCATAAAAATAGAGACCGTATCGCTGTTGCTGCGTGAGCCCCCTGATCGTAAAGGTGTTTTCGAATTCTTGATGCTTACCACCTCCGTCCGGAAGCCCGTTATAGACGAAGTCGCCCATCAGGTGATCGAACTGGCTGCCTGCCCAGGGCATCAGCGTGGCGCCACTGATCTTACTGAATGACGCGCCGGCGTAGGTGCTGTCGGAGGCGCGCAGCATCGTCAGCCCTTCGCCCGTAAGGGGGTTCCAAATATTCCAAGCCGCGTCGCTCCCCCGCGGGTCGGTGGCGTAGGCCGCCAGTCCGCGGTGAACCCGTCCGCCACCGGGCTGTACGTCGATGTTGACGACCCGCGGCGAGGAATCCCGGTTGAAGCGGGCGAGCAGTGGGGGAAGTTCCAGCGGCCCGGCTTCGGCCAGCAAGCCGGCAACTTGCAGGACCTGCGGTTGTTCCAGCGTCGCACCGCCAAGTACCTGCGCCACCCGCTGTCGGTCGATTGGCAGCGCCGCATCCCGCCAGAGCGTCAGCAGAAGGTCCATATCGTTCTGGCCGATCTTTGCCCCGTGTCGGGCGGCCACGGCCAGCGCCATCAGCCGCAGGGACGGTCCGCGAGTTTCGTCGCGGCTCAGCCTTAGCAAGTGATTGTCGAGGCGATCCGTATCCTTCGCAAAGACGGCGGCCACGGCCATCCGCACTGCGTTTTTGTCCCTGCCGAGCAGCACAACGCGGATGGCATCAACCAATGCCGGCGGCATCTGTTGCAGATTGCTGGCCATAATGGCGCGGACCGCCAGTTGCTTGATGGCGGCCGTGGTATCGCCCGTTAGCGCGGCGGAAATCGTAGTTTGTACCGCGGGGCTATCGGCAAACGTCGCCAACACGGCGCTCGCAATTGAGGCGTCTTCGTCGTCCAGCGAAGCGGCGGCAAACCACTTTTCCAATTGCGCCGCCATCCTTTCATCCCACTCCTTTCGACTGCCGATGACTTCGGCGGCCGTCGCCCGAAGTTGGTAGTCCTTGCTTTCCAGTAGAGGGAATACCATCTCCCAGGTAAGTTGTTTGCCGCCGTCTAACTGCTGAAGTGCAATGAGTGCGCCTCGCTGCACCTGCGGGTCCGTCGACGCCAGGCCGCGGCGAGTGGACTCGAGATCGCCGATTTCAAGCAGCGCGTAGACGAGTCCGTGCGTCAGAAACTCATCGTTATCGTCGCGCGCCAGCGACTCCAACAGGGAAGGGACGGCCTGCCGATCGCCAATGGCGCCCAACGCGGTAGCCGCTACACGGCGGAGTGCCGCCTCGTCGCCGCGCAAAATTTGCAGCAGCGGTTTTACGGCCGCGGCGTCGCGGAGCACGCGCGCACTGCGAATGGCCGCCTGCTGCACGGTGGTGTCGCGGTCGTTAAGTGCGCCACGGATTAGGCTTTTTGCGGACTTTGTTGCGATATCGGACAAGGTCCATACAATGTTGCGCCGCAGCCGGGGCGACGGGGACGCTGCCAGGGCTTTGCCCAACTCGGGCACGGCGTCGGCGCCGCGCTGGCAGAGTGCCTGCAATGCCCGGTCGCGTACGGCGGGTCTATTGTCGTCAAGCCGGCTGACGAGCGGGCCGGCCTTGATCCCGCTCCAGTCGAGCGACAGGCCGCGCGGGTCGTCTGCGCCCTTTGCGTTTTTTCGCTTTACGCGATAGATCGCTCCGAGCACGTTGGGCTTGGCCAGCTTGGAAGTCGGACAACCGAAGTAAAGCCAGCCGCCGGTATCGACGATGAGGAGGCTGCCGTCGGCGTCTTCGATGACATCGGTGGGATGGAAATCGTTGGAATCGGAGGTGAGAAAATCTGAATCTCGCGAGCGAAATGTCGAGCCTTCCCTTGTGAGTTGTACGCGTACGACTTTGTGCGTATTGAATTGGCACGCAAACAGATTGCTGCGATATTCCTCGCCGAATGCCGCACGGCGACAGCGGGCCAGTCCGGCCGGCGCAACCTGGCCCCAGCGGCTCAGTGCCGGCAGGCGTTGACCGCTGTCTTTCACCAGCAGCGGACCGCCATATTGTTTTCGTGTGATCGCGCCGGGTACCCAGTGAATCAGTGCGTCGTGGCGGCCGCCGAAGTTATCAAAGATCGCCGCCGTGCCGAACATTTCACCGGCGGCCGAAAAAGCGATTTCGACGGGATTGAGGGGGCCTTGTCCGACCACCCGCACATCGCTGCCGTCCGTCCGGCAAGAAAAAACGCTGCCCGCTGTACTCTTACCGGTCCGACTGCCATCCGTTCCGATCAAATCATAGCCGAAGATGCCTCCCGAAAAATACAGTCTCCCACAGGGGCCCAGATAGGGGCCGTGCTGATTGGGTCTTCCGTCCACCTCGAATGTGCCGACCAGTTTCTCGCGTCGATCCGCGACCCCATCGTCGTCGGTGTCTTCGAGTCGCCAAAGATAGGGCGCCGAAAGGACGTACAGCGCGCCCCGGTGCCATAGTGCGCCTTCGGGCATCACCATGTTATCGGCAAAGATCGTACTCTTGTCGAAGCGGCCGTCGCCGTTGGTGTCTTCCAGCATGCGAATGAACCGCGGCCGCTCTTTTAGCAGCGCTTCGGTCTTTAAATTGCGGCCGTCTGTTTCGGCGATAAACAGCCGACCGCGTTCGTCGAAGCAGGCCATCATCGGGTGCTTTACCAGCGGCGGCGCGGCGGCGAGCGT
Organism: Planctomycetota bacterium; assembly: GCA_036337375.1. Classification (GTDB taxonomy): domain Bacteria; phylum Planctomycetota; class Planctomycetia; order Pirellulales; family UBA7805; genus JAYZEI01. The sequence goes on from JAYZEI010000074.1 coordinate 18,655, forward strand.
AATTTCAAATTCCTCCGATACGCGAAGGGGCGGAGGTTCAAACGACTCGCCGCCGAGTGTGCTACCACCTGCAAACAGTATCACCGCTAAGGAGGCGGTACCTGACACAGAAAGACCTATGCGGTGAATCATGGTGTTTGAAGGTGATTCCCTGCGGGGTGATGGACCGGTGAGCGGCGGCCGCCGGACCGTGGTGGCGCTGTTAACCAACAAGAACGTAACGCATCGCCGATACCGTTGCAAATAAATATTTTTCGTTGCCATAAATACCGCCCGCAGTTGCTTTAATTGTTTTACGGCTCATCTAATTCTGTTGATCCGAGACGCCGTTCTTGCTAACATTTTCTGTCGTGCGGCAGGCCGTTTTGGTCTGCTGCCGCCACGTAAGCCCATAATTGTTTACGCTCTCCAAATTCATCCTACCCGAACAAGCAAGTTTGCTATTAGGCCACGGTCAGGGACGATCGCAAACTCGCTTATTGAGGCGGCCATGCAGCGAAGGCAATTGACGAAGCCGAACCGCATATCGGTTCCCGCAATGTCTATTGCCTGGCTCGTCTTTTGCCCCCAGGCCCCCGCCGAAATTGCCGAAGAAAAGATCCAGTTTTTTCGAAGCAAGATCGAGCCGGTCCTCCGCCAGGAATGCTATCGGTGCCATTCGCCGGAGGCGAAGGAAGTCAAAGGTGAATTCCTGCTTCACAACCGGGAAAGCCTGAGCAAAGGCGGCCCGTCCGGCAAAGCGATCGTGCCCGGCAAGGTTGGCGACAGCCTGCTCATCAGCGCGTTAAAACACGTCGATCTTGAGATGCCGCCGAAGAAGCGGCTCTCCGATACGATCGTCGCGGACTTCGAACGATGGATTGAAATGGG
>JAYZEI010000075.1:0-8677 GCA_036337375.1 Planctomycetota bacterium
CTCGTGATCTTCAATGTACAAAAACGAATAGACCGAACTATAGCTGGTGATACCGAGCGTTTCTTCTTTACGCTTGGCAAGCCATTTTTGCTGCTCTTCCCGCGATGCTTCGGCCGAGAGCGGCGGATTGTCCCAGCTAAATCGCATCGTGTGCGGCTCATCGGGCTTGAGCACCTCGTTGATGGCCGCGCCCGCACCTTCCTGTTTGACAATCAGCGTCATCTCCGAAGGGAGCGTGGATTGTTCGTCCGTAAAGTGCTGACTGAAGGTGAAAAATTCGGGTGGCGTCGGCGTTTCGTATTGAATTTCGAAGGCAATCGTATGGGCCATCAATGCCGCTAGGGCCACACCGCGCTCGTCCATTTTACATTCTTTAATCTCAACAACGCGGCCCGCGAGTCGCTCGCCGGACAAATCGCGGATGACAAACCGCTCAAGCAAAAATTGTTTGTGCTGTTCGATACCGCGACGAACGACATCCGGCTCCAAAAAATCCTGTTCATTCGGCTGCAACTTATGAAACAGATAAAGATCCTCGACGAAGACCTCGATCTTGGCAGAGACTTTCTCCTGTGACACGTACGCGTACGTCTTGGTGACCGAAATCGGATGCGCGGCGCCGCAAACCGACGGGCTTAAACACAACGCCATGCATAACAGGCGGCCAAAACTAGGACGTAAGCCGGACATTCAATTGCACACCTAGTCCTCAACCGTCACCAAAGATTCGATCCACTCACGGAAGTGCATGCCGTCGGAGTCAACGTCCGCAGTCACCAGATAGTTGCCCGGCCGGATTCCGGCAGTCACCGGTACGCTGATGCTTCCAGATCGACGAGACTCCAGCGTGATATTTGCCTGCGACACCCCCAGCTTCAATCCGCCATGCGTGCGGGGCCGGATGACAAACGTCCGCTTAACGGGTGAATGATTTGTAATGCGGACTTCGAGTTTGGCGGACTTGCCGGGGGCGACCGTCACACCGTGCGGATAGAACACGGCCCACTGCTCGTCGATGCCGTAGTTCGGATCGTCCCAGGGATACAACTCTCGTTGAATTTTGATACGCTCCCGGTAGCGATTCTCTAAATAATCCATCTCTTTTCGCGAAAACGAAAAAACGTACGGGATGTGCTCGTTGACCAACCAAAAATCCTCTTCGATCTCCCGCAGCTTATTCAGGCAGAGCAGATAGCCGCTGTCTTCGTGAAGCAGGTTGCGATTGAGCACGCAGTAGTCATCGAACCCGGAAGGCGCGAACGAGTCGCCGATGAAAAAGATCGGCTTTTCGTCTTTCTTACGTACGTACAGGCCGCCATGGTAATACGTTTGGCCGGGGTAGAAGTGAAACGTGAATTCAAACTCGTGCCACTTCATTTTCTGGCGGTTTTTCATCACTTTCACATTTTTAATCGCGTTCTCGGTCATCGCCGGAAGATGATACGCGCCGGGACGCTCGAGCACGTCGGCATATTCGGCGATCGCGTAAACCGGACAGTTAAAGTGCGCGGCGGCGGCCTGCACGGCGTTGGTATGATCGTCGTGAAAGTGCGTCACGAAGATTCCATCTACCCGGTCGATGATTCCTTTGGCGACGACTTCCTTGATCGCTTCCAGTACGTGCGGGCCGCCACAGTCGAGCAGGAACCCGCGCCCACTGTCAGAAATCAGCAGGCGGCTCGTGGACTTCTCGAACACCCAGTTCGGCGTCGCCTCGTGCCGCGAGTAGGGCATCAACCGCACCTCCGCATCGGCCCCCAGTACGCGGCGGCCGCAGATCGTCATCCGATCCTTCTTGAAATACCAATGCAGGGCGTTCGTCGAAAGATAATTGCCGTAAAGCGCCCGAACGCGGCCGATCAGTTTTTCGATCGCCCGCTGCGGATCCCGAATCACCGGCCCCCGCGCGGGCACGATCAAATCCGGCTTTTCGGCCGCGATCTTCTGCAGGCCCGCGACCAAGCCCGCCAGCCGGCCGCCATAGCCGTGGTAACCGCCGACATTTGCTTCGGGAATGGCATCTTGGAAACTATAAAGGTCGAAGATTTTCCCGTCGCCATAAATAAGGTCGCCCGTAAATGCAATTTTCTTGCCGTCTATTTCGGCAATATAGCTGGCGCTGCCGCGTGTGAAAGCGGGCGTGTCAATAACGCGGATTTTATGTCCGCGCCACTCGACCACTTCGCCGTCCTTGACCCAACGGTCGACGGCCAACGGCGCCGGCAGAATCTTCGTTGACTGCTGGGCGTAGTCGTGGAAACGGGTTTTGGTAAATGCGTCCCAAAACTCCTGCGGCTTTTCCAGATAAAACAATTCCCGGGCCGGCGCCGTCGCCTTCGCGCCGGCGGAAATCAAAGGCCGCGCCAGCCAAACCACATCGCGCCGCGAATGGGTCAGCAGAACTTGCTCGATTTCTCGGGCATCACCCTGCCGCCAGCCGTAAATGGCCAGGTGGGCGCCGTCCTGTTCGACTAATACGCCGTTAACCGGCCCCGGTTGCCAGGAGAGATGCTCGGATAATTGTTCGCCGCAAAGCGGGCTGTCGAACAGCGTCAGCGCCACCAGCGGCAACAAAGCACGAAAGATGCGAAACATTACTCCCTCCGAAAGCCTGGGGCCGACAAATCAAACACGCGCCATTATGGCAGGTTGCAATTCACTGGCAACCAACATGCAAAGATCTCGCCGCAGCTACTAGCCGCCTTTGCCGGAACCGACGCGAACCGGCCCGGGATGGTTGATTTTCTGCGCTCGGCGGGCATCCCCGGGCATTTCACGGTGCTGGAAACCTTTGCGGCTTTTGGGCGGCATTCCGGGAGCCGCATCGCGATCCGGAGTGGGATCCTTCGGTACGGTGTCACCGGTCTCTTCGGCCCATTGCGCAAGGGTAGTTCGCAGCTCCGCCAAAACCGTTTCGTGGCCCGGCTTCGTGGCCAGGTTATGCAGTTGGTGGGGATCGCGGCCAACATGAAACAGTTCTTCAGCCGGACAAGGATTGCGGAACACGTTCTCCTGCGCGTCGTTCAGCTTACCGGCCCGATGGGTGTCCCAAAGCTCCTGGCCCGAGCCGCCGATATAAGCTTCGACACAGAGATTCTGCCGGTCCGGAAAGTTGTTGCGGATATAGAGCCAATCGCCGGTTCGCACGAGCCGCTCGTGGCTCTTGTAAACGTGCCAGTTGTGTTCTGCGAACGCCACGGTACGAGTCACGGCCTCGGGGTTTTGAAATGTCGACGCGAAACTGACTCCCTGGATGCGCTGATCGATCGCGACTCCGGCAACCTCCAAGATCGTGGGCGCAATGTCGATCGCGCTGACGAGACTATCGACAACCGCCGACTTGAGCTTCGGCCCGGAGACAATCAACGGGGTTTTGATCCCGCTATCGTATAACCGTGTTTTGCACCGCGGCAGTGGCCGACCGTTGTCCGCGATGAGGACAATCAAAGTCTCATCCAGCACCGATTGCCGCCGCAACTCCCTGACGACTTCTCCAACGAAATGATCGAAGCGGCTAACCTCGTGATAATACCCGGTCAAATCCGCGCGCGTCCGCGGACCATCGACCAAATAGGGCGGCACGACCACATCCTGCGGGTCGTAGTGAGGTGCCTCATCGTTAATCGACCAATTGCGGTGCGCGTCGGTCGACGCATACCAACAAAAGAACGGCCGATCTTTAGGCCGGTCTTTCAGAAGTTGCACCCAATCGCCTTCCTTGCCGGGGCCTTTTCCCTTCGAGATCTTTTCGAAAGCCGGGTTCGCATTTGCGCCCATGTGATGCTTGCCGGAGATCACCGTGTAGTATCCGGCCTCTCTGAGCAGTTTCGGAAACAGTACTTGGCCGCTCGGCAAGCTGGTATGCAACTCCGCCGCGCCGGTATTGTGCGGGTATCGGCCGGTGACAATGCTGCAGCGACTCGGACTGCAACTGCTGGTTGTCAGATAGGCATTCGTAAACCGCAAGCCGCCGGCAGCGAGACGGTCGATATTTGGAGTCTTGATCGTTCGGTGGCCGTAACAGCCGAGATCCTCCGCGGAAATGTCGTCGGCAAGCAGCAGGACGACGTTCGGGCGCTCGGCGCCACGGGCGACGTTGATCGCCGGCATCAGCATCGCTACGGTTAGAATTCTTAGCATCTTGGGACGTTGTCTCCGTCAGTTCTCCACCAGTTTATTTCAGCCGCGATCCGGCAAATATTTCATCAACCGCCGGACCACATCCGGTCGATCTCGCAGCAGATTTTTCGTACTGTCAGCATCGTCGGCCAAGTCGTAAAGTTCAACAGGCTGCGCCGCTTTCCCCGATGTTTTTGCGACCAGCCGGTAGCGATCGCTGCGGACGCTGACCGCGCTGCGCCAGTAGCTGAGCGCCGCAGGACGAACCGACTTGGAGGTGCCCGCGAGAATCGAACGCAGGCTCTTTCCGTCCAGCGGATGCTGCGTACGGGAGAACCCCGGACGGCAGAGATCAACCAGAGTCGGATACAGGTCGATCGACTCGGTGAGGGCAGGGGTCTTCATGCCCGCACTCGTAACGCCCGGCGCGCGGATCATCAACACGCTGCGAACCGCACGCTCGAAGGGACTATGCTTGCCCCAAATTTGCTGCTCGCCGAGATGCCATCCGTGATCGCCCCAGACGACGACAATCGTGTTTTCAGCCAAACCCAATTTGTCCAGGGCGTCGATGACTTTGCCGACCTGCCGGTCGGCGTAGCGGACGCAGGCCAGGTAAGCCCGCCTCGCCCGATGCTGCGACGACGGGGCTAGTGGCCGGGTTTTGTCGAAGGGGGCGTCGTATTTGTAGAACTCGCCGCTGCCGTGCCAGAAGGGCGAGTCGATTTTACCGGCCGGCGGCGGCGGGATGTCGGTACCTGCGAAAGCCTCCCAGTCCTGCTTCGTCGCGACGAACGGCAAGTGCGGCTTGAAGAATCCGAGTCCCAGAAAAAATCGTTGCCCCCCCTCCTTAAACCGCTGCAAATGCTCGATTGCCGCCGCTGCGAGTTGACCGTCCGGCAAATCTTCATCCTTTTCGGCCGCGAACTCCATCAGATCGCGATGGGCCATCCCATCTTCGCGGTGCCGGCCGCCTGCATAAGCAAAGAAAATGCCCCATCCCCGCTTCCACGCACCGAAGGGGGTGGGCAAATCGTTCCAGGCATGCGGCAACTCCGGCCGACCTTCGCCTTTGCCGTTGTAGGCAAATACGCGACCGTCCGGCGTGTGCGAAATCTTCCCGATACAGACCGTTCGGTAACCGCTGCGGCGAAACAGTTCGGGCATCGTCTGCCCGCCGGGGAGTTGCTCGGCCGCCAGCGCCGACTTGCCCGCATAGAACGCCGCGTTGCCGCCCGTCACCCCGGACCGCGCCGGACTACGACCGGTCAATAGCGCGAAGCGCGACGCGCCACACGTTGGCACTTGCACATAATGCCGCGTAAACAAAGCGCCTTGGGATGCCAATCGATCCAGATTTGGCGACTGCGCATACCCGACACCATAACACGCCAACTCCGGCCGCAAATCGTCAATCGCGATGAACAAAACGTTGTATCGGTTCCGTTCGTCCGTCTGGGCGTCGTCCGGCAGTGCGGTCAGGGCCGCCGTGACGGCCACGGCCAAAACCGTTCGATAAAATTCCACTGTTTTGACCTCCGTGAAGCAAGCATCGTCGCTGGCCCTAGCTCCGCGTGGAGCCGGTTCACGATGCTATGGTGACTGCTTGTGAGGCGGCGCGTCGATTTTCGGCAACCACCGCGCCAGCTTGTCCATTTTCGCCCGCCACTTGTCTGGCTGCCGAGCCGCGAGGTTGGTGAATTCATCCGGATCGGTCGTGTGGTCGTACAATTCTTCGTCGCCGTTGTTGAAGCGAATGTAGCGCCAGTCGGCCGTCCGCACCGCATGGTTGCCGCGGCCCCAGGTGGTGACGGCCGGTTGCTCGCGAGGGCGATCCGGATCGCGCAACTGCGGCGCGAAACTGACACCATCCAACTCGGCGTCGCCCGTCGCCAATCCACACAGTTCGGTCAACGTCGGGAACAGGTCCACCAAGCCGACCGGCTGCCGGCAGCGGCCACCCGGCTTCGTCACGCCCGGAACCACCAGCACCAGCGGCACCCGCGTCGATTCCTCCCACAGCGTGAACTTCTCCCACTGCTCTTTTTCGCCGATGTGCATGCCGTGGTCCGACCAAAGCACGACAATCGTGTTGTCGGCGTGCGGGCTGCGATCCAGCGCGTCGAGCAGTCGGCCAACTTGGGCATCGGCAAAACTAATGCTGGCCAAATACCCTTGCACCGCGACCCGCCACTGATCGTTGGCCAGCAGCCACCGATGCCAGCTGCGGCGGATCGAACGGATACCGACCTTTGAACAGTCTTCCAGATCGCCCTCTAGCACCTTCGGCAAGGCAACTTCATCGATCGGGTAAAGATCGAAATATTTTTTGGGAACAAACCAGGGAATGTGCGGCCGGAAAATACCGACCGCCTGAAAAAAAGGCTGATCCTGTTTCTTGCCAAGCTGTTCGATGGCCCAGTCGACGACCTGGTGATCCGCCATTTTCCGTTCCGAGCCGTCGATCGCGGCGAAATCAAAAAAATGCGGCGGTCGGCCGTTGAGATCTTTCCCCTTGGCGATCGCTTTCCACGAAACGTAGCCGTCATCGTGATGCCTAACGGCGGCGGCCGTCGGCCACAGGGCCTCCGGCATCGGTTTGGTTTTGGAAGGAAAGTAAGCGTCCCAAATTGCCGGGTCATTCTGTTGTTTTCCGTAACGATCGGAAATCCACGACAGCGCGTGAAATATCTTGCCGCCGCCGGTCGCCGTGTAACCGCCTTGGCGAAAGCAATCAGGAATCGTTACGGCCCTGGCCAGCCGCGGTGAACTTCGCCAATTTTGACCGTTGTGATAAATGCCGGACGTCGAAGGCCGGACGCCGGTCATCACCGCCACGCGGGACGGATTGCACGACGGAGCGGCGCAGTGGGCGTTGGTGAAGAGCACGCCCCGCCCGGCAAGCCGGTCAATATTCGGCGTGTGCACACCCGTTCGACCGCCGAGGCAATTGACCCAATCGTTCAAATCATCGACGGCGATAAACAGCACATTTGGCGTCTCGGCTGGCGTCTCGACGGCAGGGGTCCGGCCGGCGCAAAGCGCGGCTCCACACCACAGCACCGCGATTAGATTCAATGCCATCTTCATGGAGCGTCCGCTCGGGTTATTTGCCGCCGCGCCGTTACATCCTGCGACCATGCATCGTATCTCCTACGAAGACGAGTGACAATTTCCGGCCGGTCACCGGCGTAGTTCTTTGCTTCGGGCCTGTCATCCGCCAAGTTGTGCAACGCGAGCCGGCTGTTTTGGCCGATTAATTTCCAATCGCCTTCACGCACGGCCCAGCGTTTTTGCCACTGAAAGTAGAGCGTCTTGTGTCGCGACTCGGCCTCCGCAGAGCGGATGATCGGCAGGACGCTGTAACCGTCGAGCTTGGCTTCCGGCCGTTTCACACCGCAAAGTTCCAATACCGTTGGAAACCAATCCATCACGGTAATCGCTTGATCTCGCGATGCGCCTTTCGGCAGTTCGGCCGGATAGCTGATGATCGCCGGCACGCGAATTCCTCCTTCAAGGAAGGATCCCTTCTGGCCGATCCATTTCCCTGTGGATCCGCCTCCGCTAGCTCCATAGAAATGCCCCTTGGGATGACCGCTCTTGTGGTTGTCGACACGAATGCGGTTGCCCGTCTCCTCGGAGTGTCCGTTGTCACTCATGTAAATGATGACCGTGCTTTCGCGCAACCCGAGGCCTTCCAGTTTGTCCACGATTTTTCCAATGTAATGATCGGTGGCTTTCATGATCGTGGCATAGGATTTCCTCGCCGGATCCTTCATGTCCTTGAAGGGTTCCGCGAATTCCTGGGGGGCCTGTTCCGGGTAATGCGGAATATTGAACGGGGCGTAGAGGAAGAACGGACTGTCCTTGCTTTCCTCGATGAACTTCAAACACCGCTGCGTCATCATTTCGGGGAAGTATTTTCCATTCGCTTCGACCGGCACGGTGCCTTCGTAGAGGTCGTGAAATCCGTTTCCGTGCAGGAAGTAGTGGTTGTAGTTGTCGATGAACCCATCGCGAATGCCGAAGAACTCGTCGAAGCCCTGCTTCTTCGGCCCGTAGTCGCGATGGGAACCGAGATGCCATTTGCCGTACAAGGCGGTGCGGTAACCATTAGCCTTGAGGGCCTCGGCGAGGGTGACCTCCTCCAAGGCCATGTTGACACCCATAGGGCCGTTCATGTCTCCCTGCGTCCAGTGATTGACGCCACCTCGCTGGGGGTGCCGTCCGGTGAGCAGTGCGGCCCGGGCCGGACAGCACACGGTGTGGGCGTAGGCTTGGGTGAACCGCACTCCTGTGGTCGCCAGTTGATCGATATTGGGGGTCTGGAGATCCTTGGACCCGTAGCAGTTGGCGTCGAGGGTGCCCTGGTCGTCGGTGAACAGGATCACGACGTTGGGCTGCTTTGCGGCGAGTGAATGGATCAGCAAGAAGAAAACCAACAGCGGCGCGAACGGAATCGGCAATGTCCTCATGACTTGGCCTCTGCGGCACGTGTTGAAAATATCGTGGAAGATCATCATGATACCCTCTAACTGGCCGGAAGTCTTGTTGCCGG
>JAYZEI010000076.1:0-6454 GCA_036337375.1 Planctomycetota bacterium
TGCGGTCAAGGCGCCCGGATTTGGCGATCGTCGCAAAGCAATGCTTAGCGACATCGCTATCCTCACCAACGGCGAAATGATCAGCGAGGATTTGGGCATCAAACTTGAGAATCTGACGCTCGAGCACCTGGGCAATGCGAAACAGATAACGGTTGATAAAAACAGCACAACGATTGTTCGCGGTGCCGGCAAAGAGAAGGATGTGAAAAAGCGCATCGACCAATTGCGCAATCAGATTGAGGCGACCGACAGCGAGTATGATCGCGAGAAACTGCAGGAGAGGATGGCGAAGCTGACCGGGGGCGTGGCGATTATTTCGGTCGGTGCGGGAACGGAAGCCGAAATGAAGCAAAAGAAAGCCCGCGTCGAGGACGCCTTGCATGCCACCCGTGCCGCCGTCGAAGAGGGCATTCTTCCCGGTGGCGGTGTCGCGTTGATTCGTTGCCGTGAAGCCATCGAAGCAGCCAAAGCAAAGGCCAAAGGTGAAGAAAAAATCGGTGTCAATATTGTGCTGAAAGCCATCGATTGGCCGCTGCGGCAAATTGCCGACAATGCGGGCCTCGATGGTTCGGTGATCGTTGACGAGGTCTCGCAAAAACCGCTTAACACTGGCTACGATGCGAACAAGGGCGAATACACCGACATGCTGAAGGCGGGCATTATCGATCCGGTCAAAGTTGTCCGCACGGCACTGGCCAATGCGGCGAGTATTTCGGCTTTGATGCTGACGACCGAAGCTCTGGTCACGAACTTTGATGAAAAGGACGAGGACAAGAAGCGGGTGGCGGGCGCCATCGCGTGATCGTCGGCACGACGCCGTAGAGCCGTTTTTATGGGCCACTTCTGGAATTCGGGAGTGGCCTGTTTTGTGATTGGGTGGGTGGGTGCGTGTTGCATCGTTTAACGGCGACCCGACAGGGGCTGAGTGCAGGCAGTTTACTTCGATGTGCGTCCGCCGATAAATCGCGGTTATAAACGAGCGATTAAACAACACAGAATTGCGATAGGGACGACCACCGGCCGCGACCTATAATTTTCCACCATGTCGGACAAACGTGACTATTACGGAGTGCTCGGCGTCGAGCGCACGGCAAGCGACCAGGAGATCGCCGACGCTTACCGTCGGCTTGCCATTGAAAACCATCCGGACAAGAATCCGGGCGATGATGTGGCCGTGGCACGTTTCAAGGAGGCGGCCGAGGCGTTCGAAGTCTTACACGATCGCGACAAGCGGTCTCGGTACGATCGATTTGGCCACGCCGGTGTTGACGGCGGTGCGGGCGGTGGCGGTCAATTTCGTGACATCAACGACATTTTCGAAGCATTCGGCGACATATTTGGTGGTGGAGGTAGTATTTTTGGCGATATTTTCGGTGGTAGCCAAGGTCGGCGCCGCGTTCGTAAAGGCGCAGACGTTCATTGCGAATTGACCATCGATTTGCTGAAAGCCTCGCGTGGTGTAACGACGGCGATTGAATTCCCACGCCACAAAAAATGCACCACCTGCAATTCCACCGGCGCGAAAGACGGCACGGCTCTGGAGGAGTGCGGCTACTGCGGCGGTCGCGGTCAAGTGATTCAGTCCAGCGGTATCCTCCGCGTGCAGACAGCGTGCCCTTCGTGTGGTGGCAAAGGCAGGGTAATTCGACAAAATTGTGAATCGTGTCGCGGTGAGGGATACGTACAGGAGCAAGTCGAACAGGAAATTAAGATTCCTGCCGGAATCGACGATCAAATGCGGATTCGCATATCGGGTCAGGGTGAACCAAGCCCCAACGGCGGACCGCCGGGAGACTGTTATTGTCATATTCACGTCCAGCCGCATGTGCTATTCCATCGCGACGGCAACGACTTGATAACGCCCGTGCCGATTACGTACTCGCAGGCGGCCCTGGGCGCGACGATCGAAGTTCCCACCTTGGTAGGCGTTGAGGAAATGGAAGTTCCACCCGGTACGCAGCCTGGCGAAGTGTTTACATTGCGCCGTAAAGGCATGCCAGACCCGCGTGGCGGCCGTGTCGGTGACTTGAAAATTCATGTGAAAATCGAAGTCCCCGATCGCCTCGACGAGCGGCAGGAAGAGTTGTTGCGCGAGTTGGCTGAACTCGAACACGCCAACGTCTCACCTCACCGCAGGAGTTTTTTAGAGAAATTGCGCGACTACTTTGTGCCCAACGAAGATGAATGACTAATTCCCTCCCCGTAACGGGGAGGGCAAGTGAGGAGGGGGAATTGAACGGATCGAATATCGTTTAGTGCAGACGAAGCTCCGTTTCTTCGATTGCCCCATCATGAGCCGAGAGTAACACGAATGACAATAGAGGATTCTAAAGTGACGGAACAGAAAGCCGGTCGGCCAGAGGGAACGGAACCAACGCCCGATCACAACGAGGCGCCAGCTCCAGACGATCATCAAGAAGTGCCGATCATCGAATTGCTTGGCGACGAGCGGTTGCAAGAGGAACTAGACAAAGCAAAGGCGGAAGTCCTCCTCGCGAAGGCGGATCTGGAAAACTATCGCAAACGAGTCCAACGCGACTTACAGCAGGAGCGGCGTTTTGCGGCCATGCCGCTGTTGCGTGATTTGTTACCGGTCGTCGATAACATCGGCCGAGCGATCGAGGCGTCGGAAAAATCGGCGGCTGCGACAGGATTGTTGGAGGGGTTCAGGTTGGTTGCCCAGCAGATTGAGACGATCTTCACACAGCATGGTTGCCAGCAGATTTCAGCTGCCGGTGAAGTGTTCGATCCGAATTTACACGAAGCGATTTCACAAATGCCTAGCACTGATTACCCGCAAGGCGCGATCGTTCAGGTGACGCAGGTTGGATACGAACTGAATGATCGCGTTGTGCGACCGTCGCAAGTGATCATCTCGTCCGGCCCGCCGGCGGCGGACGGCGGCACCGAAGACGGGCCAACCGATCAATAGGAGCAGACATGCCAACGTACGATTACGTCTGTGACCAGTGCGGACACGAGTTCGAGTTGTTCCAGTCGATTAAAGACAAGCTAAAGCGCAAATGCCCGGAGTGCAAGAAACTAAAGCTCCGCCGTCTTTTCGGCACCGGCGCGGCAGTGGTTTTCAAAGGTTCCGGGTTTTATCAAACCGACTACCGCAGTGAATCCTACAAGAAGGCCGCCGACAAGGAGAAGAAAGCGAAGGAGACCGCGGCTTCGGACAAGAAGGATTCGTCATCCAAGACCGCCGGCGATTCGAAGAAATCGGATACCAAACCGAAAAAATCTTCCGGCGATAAATGACGTGCAAACCCGCGAATACGCCGGGAATCCAAACTTGCTGAGCGACGGTACTTCTCTTGTTAACGTCGGCACTACGCGGGCTTCACAATGATCGGTTACAGACTTCCCTCGCCAGGAAGGAAAATCGGCAAAGGAGACTACGATCGGCAATGGCACGCAGTTGGTCGCGGTGGATGTGCAGGGATCGACGGTGTTCTTCAGATTAGCCGCGTTGCGTAACATCACCATTCATTGCGGCGGGGATTAGTGGAAAACTGGACAGTCGTTTGCGGCCGAGGAAGTCGAACTGATTTCCGATCGCAAACAATTTGTTGCGGTCGGTGTGTAATAAGTTGCCTGTTGGGCTTTTCAAATCGCGGCAATGCGGTGTTAGAATGGCCCGCTTGACTTGCAGGCCTATCGCCATCTGGCACACCGGTTATGAAAGCGATTGCATCCCACAACGGTTTGATCGCGACAGAGCGCGCGATCGATATCTTGCAACGGTCTGGATCGTCGCTGGACGCTTGTGTCGAAGGCGTCACTTTCGTCGAAGATGATCCCGAAGAACTGACCGTCGGCTACGGTGGGCTTCCCAATGAAGATGGCGTGGTCGAACTCGATGCTGCGGTTATGGATGGTATAACCCATCGCGGGGGAGCCGTCGCTGCACTGCGCAATGTTCGACACGCCACCAAAGTCGCGCGGTTGGTAATGGAGCAGACCAATCGAGTGATGCTCGCCGGTGATGGTGCGTTACAGTTTGCTTTGGCCAATGGATTTCTAGAAGAGAATTTACTGACGGAAAAATCGAGGCGAATGTGGCACTACTGGCGACGTCGCCGCTCCGCGGCGGACGATTGGATTCCGCCGGATAACGAAAGCGAACTTGATCTGCAGCAGTGGTTCGACAAGGAGTTCTACGGCGGCGGTACGGTTCATTGCGCGGTAGTCAGCGGCGACCGCGACCTTTCGGCGGCCACGAGTACCAGTGGCCATGCCTTTAAGTTGGCGGGCCGGGTCGGCGATTCTCCGATTCTCGGCGCGGGACTTTATGTGGATAACGAAGTCGGTTCCTGCGGCGCGATCGGTCATGGCGAGGCATCCATGCAAAACTGTAGCAGCTACGCCGCGGTCGAATTGATGCGGGGAGGACTTGCTCCTGAGCAAGCGGGGCTGGAAGCGCTGCGCCGCGTCGTCGCGAAAACGCCGGGCAGTAATTGCGATGCGGAAGGGCGGCCCCGCTTTAATCTACAGCTCTATTTGCTGGCCAAAGACGGAGCGCACGCGGGAGCCGCTTTGTGGGGCCCCAAGCAACTGGCCGTCAGCGATGACGGCGGCACACGCCTGGAACCGTGCGCGGCACTATATCAGCGCGAAAAGTAACCGGGTACGTTACGTGGTCGCGTTATGTGGTCGCGGCAGTCTGTCCGTGTATGCTCTCAATGGTCGTGCCGCCTTTGCGGGCATTGCGCCACAGCGACTTTAGCACAAACCAGAAGCTCGGATATTCGAGCTGCCGATACAACGCATTTTCGGGCAGCTGTTCCATCAACCGGCGGTGCGCCTCGCCGAGATTGTGATAAGGCATCTGCGGGAATAAATGATGCAGCGCGTGGTAACGAAGACCCACGGGAAATAGCAATTCGGTAAAGAGGCGGTGGCCCTTGATGTTGATTGAATCGAGCAGTTGTTCGCGAAAACTTACGGCTTGGCTGTCACTCACATAGTGGTGCGCGCCGAGCGACCGAAAGTAGTGCAAGAACAACGTAAAGATTACCAACGCATACAACTGCAGCGGGCGGAAGTAGGCGTCCCCGCCCTGAATCACGGGCGCGACAAAAATCGCCGACGTTCTCAACCAGCAGAGTACATCCATCAGCAGGTAAAACCGGATTGGAGAGTCGTGCGGAAGTTCGTGGCGGCAGCCCCAGTCGAAGACGAATTTCGAAAATCGATTGTGCGCCCACCGCCGGATGCCCGGATGCAGGAATGCGATCGGCGCGACAATTATGAAACGAGTGAATACATAAAGCGGCTGTAAAAATAACTGCCCGAAAAAACGTCCAATCTTTCGCATCGGCCCTTTACCGAGCGGCAAATATTCACAGTCGGTTCCGGTCCCGTAATGCTCGGTGGTGTGGTGTTCCAGATGTGCTTCGAAGAAATACGACGGAATCATCATCGGCACTCCGGCCAAGATGTTCCATCCGTAATAAAACGACCGCATCGATTTTGTGCGCCGAAAATGCGCCAGTTCGTGCATGAAGTTTGCTACACGATGAAACGCGAATCCGGCGATGACGAAACACGCCAACTGCTGCGGCGACCACCAGGGCGCAAAATCGGGTGTAAAAAAATAAATGCCGGTGGCGGTATAGCCGATCGCGAGCGTGATTAAAAAATCGACCCAGTAAACCAACGGGTTTGGCTTCAACAGATCGTGCACGATTGCGCGCGACTCGGGGATCAACAGTGATTCGGAACTGCTGGTGGACATCGTGGCGGACTCGACGGGCGAAAACTTAAGCGACTCCGTTCGGCG
Organism: Planctomycetota bacterium; assembly: GCA_036337375.1. Classification (GTDB taxonomy): domain Bacteria; phylum Planctomycetota; class Planctomycetia; order Pirellulales; family UBA7805; genus JAYZEI01. Next base: position 5,789 of record JAYZEI010000076.1, read on the forward strand.
GGTGCAGAACAAATTCCCCGGTTCTTCATCAACCGGCGCTGTCCATTATAAAAGCTGCCGTTTGACGTAGCCAGTCCGCAGGCGTCAACGAATGACGTCACCGTCGATTTCGAGCAATTGCGAATTTGGGACGGAGTTGCCAAAAACGCTAAATTGATCGAAGGTCCAGACGACTTTTTTGGTTTTCGGTTCAATTTCGATCAACAGCGGGTTCTTTGGTCCGGCATGACAGTTGCCGATGACGTAGTTTCCGTTGGGCAGCACCTCGAGCGTCGTGACCCAGGCAAGCGTAATGCCTGGCAGGTCGTTCTGATGGAGCTGCCAAACGATCTCCTTTTTGGGAGTAACTTCCAAAATGCTGTGTCCGTTTCCGGTGGCAATCAGTGTATTGCCGTTGGCGAGCCGTACCGCGCCGAAAACCTGGTTGCCGAACGCTTCTGGGCCGTGTCCGCCGCGGCGCGGTTTGTCGAAGAGCGGAATGGGGAATTCCCAGACAACCTCGCCAGACTTGCCGTCGTATTCGCGGACGACGCCGTCACCTTCATGGCAAACGAGGTAGTTGCCGCTGGCAAGCTTTCGCGCCAGTCGCGTGTCGCGATGCGGATGCGGTTTGCCGATTTTTAGTTTCACCTGCTGCTGGATTTCTCCTTTGCGATTGACCTCGAT
>JAYZEI010000077.1:0-14417 GCA_036337375.1 Planctomycetota bacterium
TATCGCAAGGAAGTTCAGGTCGTTTCGTTTGAAAAGCCGCAGAAGGTATTGGACCGCGTGGTTTCCGCCTCGGAAGTCAAAACGGTACTCATCAACGGCAAGAATTCGACGGTTACGGTTGCCCTGCACTCGCCGGAAGTCCCCGGAGAGGTTATTTCGTCCACGTCGCGGGAATCGGACGGGTCGGGTGGAGTGATTCGCCGAAGTATTCTGGAAGTTGTCGACTACGGCTACACGGAGCCTGATAATTCTTGGAACTTCCCTTCTCGGCGGCAGTACCGTCGTTTCGTTCGACGGAATCTGAGGTGAACTGGGTTTGCGTCCAGTTGATCGCGGTTTCGACGCGCCCGGTTGGCGCCGTGCCGTCTTTGAGACACGGACTTCTCGGTTCTTCAGCTTACTGCCCGATGGTTGGCGGCGGCTCGCGTGTTACCGCGGATTGCCACAACCTATCACGGGCACCATAATACGGAATTCCACTTCTCGCACCCTAATCGGCGGATTAGACCATGCTGGAAAAAGTCGTTTATCAGGCCGTTACTTTCGACGATGTTTTGCTCGAACCTGCTTATAGCGAAGTGGTTCCGGCCGAAGTCGGCGTCGAATCGAAACTGACCGGCTCGATTTCGCTCCGTATTCCGCTGCTCAGTTCCCCCATGGATACGGTTACCGAGAGTGCCATGGCTATTGCGCTGGCCCAAGAAGGTGGGCTGGGTGTGATTCACAAGAACATGACAATCGAGCAGCAGACCGAGGAAGTGGATAAGGTCAAGCGTTCTGCCAACGGTATTATTGTCGATCCCGTCACCTTGCCACCCGAAGCGAGCGTGCAAAAGGCGCGGCAGGTGATGCAGCAGCAAAATGTGTCCGGCGTCCCAATTACCGCCGTGGATGGCCGCTTGCAGGGGATCATTACCAAACGGGATTTGCGTTTTCTGGAAGCAACGGACGTGAAAATTGCCGAAGTGATGACGCGTGATAATCTGGTGACTGCAACAGGGACCGTGACGCTTGCAGAAGCTGAGAAGATTTTAATGGCAAAAAAGGTCGAGAAACTTTTGCTGGTTGACGAAAATTACAAACTGACGGGACTTATAACGATTAAAGACGTCGACATGATGAAGCATTTCCCGGATGCCTGTAAAGATAGGCAGGGGAGGCTGCGTGTGGGGGCGGCGGTTGGGGTCTTTGATTACGAACGGGCGGAGAGTCTGATCCGGCAAGGCGTCGATGTCATGGTGGTCGACAGCGCCCATGGCCATTCGATGAACGTGATCGAGACGGTCAAGAAGATCAAATCAAAATGGGAGATTGATGTCGTTGCTGGCAATGTGGCGACATCCAAAGGATACGAGGACCTCGTCTCTGCCGGTGCGGACGCGGTCAAGGTTGGCATCGGCCCCGGATCGATATGCACAACCCGGGTGATTTCTGGGGTCGGTGTACCGCAAATTACGGCAATATTTAACGCGGCGCGAACGGCCGCGAAGATGAGCAACTCGGTTCCTATCATTGCTGACGGAGGCATTCGATACAGTGGCGATTTAACGAAGGCACTGGCCGCCGGCGCTGACGCGGCGATGGTTGGCGGACTGCTCGCTGGCCTGGAGGAAAGTCCGGGCAAGCAGATTTTATATCAAGGAAGAACGTTTAAATCTTATCGGGGTATGGGGTCGCTGGGCGCGATGGTTAAGGGGTCCAGTGAACGCTATCGGCAGGCGAGTTCGGAGAAAGGCCCCGATAAGTTAGTACCAGAAGGAGTTGAAGGGCGCGTACCTTATAAGGGGAAACTAGGACCGTTTGTCTATCAGTTGATCGGTGGTTTGCGTGCCGGCATGGGTTACTGTGGTGCCCGCAACATCGAACAATTAAAGAAGGACGCGAGATTCCTTCAAGTAAGTGCGGCAAGTGTTAGGGAGAGCCATCCGCATGACATCGATATTACGCACGAAGCGACCAACTACAGTCGCGAACAAACCGGCGGCGATTCGTCGAAGTAACGAACCGGTCTCGGCACCGCCGTGCCGGCGAATCAGAATCGCCGCGGCGATTCTGATTGTGGTGCTGCAATGGCAGCCTTTTGCCATGAGTGACGACGGCAGTTCGGGCTGGCGTCCGCGCGGTAGCGGCCCGTCGTTGGGTGCAAGTCGTCAGCAGCTTACCGAACACCGCGACCACACGACAGGTCGTGAGGCGGTAAGGCGCGAGAATACAGTCGAACGTCGCAGTGTTTCAACCGACACCCGTGTTTCAACCGGTGTCCGTCCGGTGCAATACGACAGAGCGCCGTCGCTTAATCGATCGCCAGACGTTGAACTGCAGTTGCCGTCAATCGAGCCGCTGACTCAATCGCCGGCGACTCAACCGGTGGATGGCGTATTCAAGGATCCCTCCGGTGACAGCGGCCAATTGCCGTCCTCGCGGCCGTTTGGCAATGAACCGCCAGTTCGAACCGCGGCGGATGGATTGTTGTCGTTGGATAAAGAATTTCAAGGAGCGCCGAGCGACGAGGGACGCCAGCCGATGAACAATCCATTGGAAGTTGAGGATGCGCCCCGCTTGGAAGAGCCATTGCCTCCACCGAGCGTCCCCAAGTCGAATCGCGGCGATGATGCATTTGGTGTGGAACCGTTCGACGACCTGGATGAGTACGCCAACGAATGTCGCAATTCCCTCGTCTACTTGAGAGGAAAACGGCTGGCGGATATTGACTTAAGTATCGAGGCTGCGGGCGAGGCTGGCCGGGACTTTCCGCGTTCGTGCGACCTCGCGTACGGCTCGCTGCCGATCGCGGAGGCGACACCGCCGAGTGCGCCAAAAGAGTATCTTTGGACTGCTTCCGGACTTTGCCACAAGCCGTTGTACTTTGAACAGCGCCACCTTGAACGTTACGGGCACACCGCACGATATTGGACGCAGCCGATTTTATCGGCTGCACATTTCTTCTCGACACTGCCCGTGTTGCCTTACCGGATGGGATTGCGGACTCCAAATGAGTGTGTGTACGCGCTGGGGCATTATCGACCGGGCAATTGTGCCCCGTATTTGATTCCGGCGATTCCCTTTACGCTCCGCGCAGGACTGATGCAGGCAGGTGCGGTGACGGGTGCGGCCGCGCTATTGCCGTAACGAATGCGTTCATTAGAAACGTAATTTATCGGGAGGGGGGGCGCGGCTGCAGCTGAGCCGCGACCAGGCATGCGATTTTTGGCTCAGCAGGATCTTCGCTCATCGAATTTCTGCAGGGCCTTAACGGATTTTGTGTTGCGCACCTTTATGATCGTGACGGTCCTGTGCGCGGCCGTGCCAATACAGGTAACGGCCCAAATTCGACGCCTGCCGCCGACCTTCAAGCAAGAAATAAATGCGGCCCGTTGGACGAATGCGGCGCTGGCCACATCTGAATTTCGGCGGTCACGGCTGTCGGCTGGTGCTCTTGGGGTGCGGCCAGTCGGTGGCCCTCGGGAATTGACCGAGTCGTTAGAGCTGCCCCAACAGGTGCCGGCGGGGCGAAAGCTGGCAAAATATAAGGAAGGTGCGCTGCAACGTCTGTCACTGACGGCAACATTGGTTGGCGGCCGGGCAGCGGAGGATTACCAGGCGACAGAGCTTGAGCTTTATGCAACGTTCGGAGTTCCTTGCCCCACGCGGAAATCTCCGCTGTTGATTACGCCCGGTTATCGGGTCGGATTTCTGGCCGCTTCATCCACGACCGACCTGCCCCCTCGCGTTCACGACGCCTATTTGGAATTTCGTTGGCTGCGCAAACTGAACGAACGCTGGGGCACTTCCCTGCAGGTCACCCCCGGCGTTCACTCGGATTTTCACGGCTGGCGCGACGACGCTGTGCAAATCAGCGGGCATGCGGTGGCGGCTTATCAGTGGACGCCCGCGACGAATCTAGTGCTAGGTGTGGCCTACCTTGATCGAGACGATGTCGGTCTGCTGCCGGCGGTCGGCATCATCTGCGAATCGGCCGCCGACCGGCGTTATGAATTGCTTTTCCCTCGCCCAAAGATTTCGCGGCGAATCGAGCGCGGACCGGGTCACGAGCACTGGATTTACCTGGCCGGAGAATTTGGGGGAGGCAGCTGGCTTGTCGAGCGGGCCGCCGGTGTCCAGGACACGGTGACCGCCCGCGATTTTCGCGCGATTTTGGGCTTTGAAAAGAAAATCGACGGCGGTGGCGGCGGCAGGATTGAAGTTGCGTGGGTTTTCGGCCGCGCCGTTGAATACCGGTCGGGGATTGGCGATTTTGAACCGAACGCCGCCGCGATGATCCGCGGTGGGGTCACGTACTAAATAGCAGGCCTCAATCGCCGCATTCCGGCAGACCGCATCCGCCCATTCCGCAGGGCGGGCGTGTTGCCGGCCTTTCGCAGACCGGTAGGCCTCGTGCACCGCCGCCGGTATGCGCGGCGGGGACGCTGAACAATTTTGCTAAGCGGTCGCTACCGCAATGTCCGCAGGCGGGCGTTTCCGAATTTCGAACTAGCAACTCGAGTTCTCGGTTGCAGTTGTTGCAAAGGTATTCAAAGAGTGGCACGTCTAGCATCTCCCGTTGTGATGCAGCAGAATTGTCGTGTAACTCGTAGCCGGTCACCCCGGCTCACCTCATTCTACACTGTTGGAGCACACGGTGAAATCGCTCAGCCGCCGGCAAGTTCGCGAATTGGATGCGGATGCAACTGAGAGATATGGCATTCCCGGCGTCGTCTTAATGGAAAACGCCGGCCGCGGCGTTGTCGACACGTTGTGTGGACTCGGCGCGGAATCCCCTGTTTCTATCTGCTGCGGCCAGGGGAATAACGGCGGCGATGGATTTGTCATTGCGAGGCATCTGCAGATACGCGGTATCGAGCCGCGGGTTTTGCTTTGGGCACCGCCCAAAAAACTGCGCGGTGATGCGGCGACGAATTTCGAAATCGCTATGCGATCAGGGATTGTGATCGAAATCTTCGAGCGGGCGGCGGACGTGTTCAAATTTAAGCAGTGTTTGCATCAGAGCGACTGGGTTGTCGATGCGTTGCTGGGAACCGGCGCCCGCGGATTGCCGCGATCGCCGCTCGATGTGGCAATCGAGGCGATTAACAATGCGCCGGCACGCGTGTTGGCCGTTGACGTGCCCAGCGGAATGGATTGCGACACGGGTGACGCGGCCGGCGCGGTTGTCCGTGCGAACCATACCTGCACCTTTGTCGCGCCGAAACCCGGCTTTTTTACGGAAGGTGCGGCACTGCTTACCGGCGAGTTGCACGTCTTGGATATCGGCGCGCCGCGCGAATTGGTGGATCGATTTCTGTCCGAACGGGATTGAAGTCCTGAGTAGTGTCGCTCGTCTAGTCCGCTGTCGTGGGCGGTTCAAATTCGAAATCCTTCCACTTCATCGGCAACCGAAATGGTTCGATGCGGAGGATGATTTCGCCGTTTTGAAAAATACGAACGGTTCCGTTCGTTTCGCTGACGGTGACGGCGATCGCGTTGCTGAAACGACTAATTGCGGCCGCGGCCCATTGCCGGGCACCTAGGCCCTTGGACATCGTAATTCCCTCGGCCGGAGCGTCAACGAATTGCGTTGCGGCCATCACCGTGCCGTCCGCCGCAACCACGAACGCTCCATCCATCAGCGCGATTTCTTTCAGCCCTTCGCGGACGCGACGGTCGTGAATCGAGCGCTCCGTTTTTTTGTAGCCTTTCATCGGATCGAAACCGACAGGATGGCATCGCTCCAGCACAGCTTTGGCACTGCCCACAACAAACATCGTGCCGACGGGTTTGCCTTCACGGCCTTCGCGGCCGATAACGACGGCTAGATCGACGACGGCCTTCAGCGTATCGAGAGGCACGCGCGTTTCCAGTTGTCTCAGATCGCGCGCGGTGAGTTTTCGCAAGTGTTCGTCGAGATGGATCAGACTGACCGAATCGACCTTTCCCGCCTCGAAGCCGCTGTATACGGCAATCACATCGGCGCCGGGTTCGAGCAATTCATCGGCGACCGACTCCAGCAACGCCTGGGTGAGCTTTTCGAAAACGGGGCTCTGCGGCATATCGAGCACAACGACATCGATGCCCTCGTCTTTGGCGCCTTCCAGATGTTCCTCGGCTTCGGCGGCAACCAACAACTTGTGTGGTGAGGCGGCTTTCCGAAGTTGCTTCCAATCAATCGCCGCCTCGACCAAAAGTAAAAGTGCGTCCGCCTCGAACGACTCGGCCAATTGGTCAGCCACGTCAATCATTCGAGCTAGGTCTTCTGGAAACTTCACGATGATCCCGGCCGGTAGGTTGTCGCCGCGCGACGGTCCGATACCGCCTTCGCGCAAATCGCCGCCGGAATCGTAAGTCTTTTCGGACCCGAAAACAAGGCGGCAGGGGACTCGTTCGGTCGTCGAGTTACCTGCGGTATATCGGGCATCAGTGAATCCGCCGGTCGCGTTTGATGACCGGCGTTGACCGTCAGTCGGCGTCAGTGAGTGATTCGACGATCGGCGGCTGCGCCGTCTGTGGGAAAGCGCGGCCGTGGTAGATGTTCAGAGCGTGGAGAGCATGCCCTAGCGGTCCGATGCTCCAGTCGCGACTGCTGCCATCAATCAAAATTCCCGCCAGGTAATCGATTAACTTAACCATTTCTTCGCGGTGTAATTCTTCTAAGGGCAACGAGAATGCGAGCCATTCGGCCGTGTGCCCCGTCGTTTGGAGCCGGCGGGCCACGTCACGTTTGCTGCCGCGGCCTGCGAACCAGGAGGTGCTTGTGCTGCCGTCCTTGTTTTGCAATTTGAACGTGTAGTCGTGGTAGTCGCGGACGAAAACGTCGGCGCGGTGGAATTCGCCGTCTAGGGGCTTGCCGCTCTTGCGCCGTTGATTGACGGCATAAGACAATCCAAACAGCCTGTGGGTGCCACCGCAGGCGGCGCCAATGATCGGCTGTCTCAATTCTTCCTTGATCATCCGCGAGATGTCCCAATCGTCGCCGCGGTTGTCTTCCCAACTCTCGTCCGAATCTAGATAGTGGGAAAGGCCGATCAGCTTAAACGTAAGCTCCGTCCGGGGCCGACACGTTGCTTGTTCGCTACGAATTAAATCGGCGACCGTAAACTCGTTGCCACTGATCCGCATGGGGTAGGTCGTTTTTACTCGTGATTGGGCGAGCATCGCTAGAAACTGGCCCTTGTGGCCCTGTCGGCCGGGCCCAATCCGGCTGTTGATGTTGCCGTTGGTCGTGTAAAACAATCGGTCGCCTCGGCAGACGCCATTCCAGCAAATCCAGCCGATGGCGTTCACGGGTTTGCCGTTGGGACCGCCGACGAGAACCTCTTTTTCGACGCCGTAACCGATCAGCGAGTGCATCACCGCCCAGGCACCGTGGTCGCGAGTGTTCATGTTTCGGTCGCGGTAAATATCCAGTGCTTGTCGAACTTTTTGTTCGAGGGCGATAAATTGTGGGCTGAGACTCGGAGTCACATCAGCCGTGAACGGGGGTAGTTCGGCCTCTTGGGCGTCGGCAGCGTCCCCGATGTTTGGGTCCCTAATGTCTTCCTTGGATTCTACGGATTCGACGGCATCGGCGAACGGATTCTCAATCGGGGCCGGCCTCTCTATTATCCGCAGCGTGGAAGCCGCCGGTGAGCGGCTCTCGGCATCCGATTCGCTGGCCTGCTGGTTTCGATTCCGCCGTCGCCGATTCCGGATGTTCGAGTTTTTTTGCCGAGCAGGATCAAGTTGGCCCGGGGTGTGACGTTCTGTCGAAACATTATCGTTTGTGTCAGATACCTGATTTGCGACAATTTTTTTGGTGGACACTTGATTTGCGACAATTGATGATACCGGCGCGAGCCTTCCCACATCCACGCTGGGCCGATCGGCTGACGGGCCGGCGGCTGGGATTAATTCGACCTGCTGGTCCGGTTCAGCTGCCGGTTCCCTGGTGCTGGCTACCGAGGTGTCAAATTTCACTACTTCCTCTACGGACGTCTGATCGGCGGAGTGGTCTTTGACATCGGTTTGATTCGAAGCTTCGCTATTATCGCTGGCCGGCGCATTACCCTGCTGCGGCGTCAGCGCGACGGTGGTTTCATCCACTCTTGCGATCGCCGAACTGTAAGCATCCCCCGCAATGGCCATCGTGTTGGCGGGCGGCGCGAGATGACGGGAGACGACAAATCCCAAGGTGTAGGCGCTGATGGTGCAGGTGAGTTTGATGATCTTGGAGTGTTTTTTCATCACAATCGGATTCCTGGCAAAAGGCAAAGCTGTATCGCAATTTGCTGAAATAAAGGTGAGGTAAGCTGGTTCGATGATGCGGTTCACAGCGGCTACGGAAGGCTAACGGGCAGCCTTTTGGCAGATGACATCCGTATCACAGGACACGTATCGGACGAGCCTTGCAGTCAGTTCAGCGTCAAAAAAACAATCGTTGGAAATGTCCAACTGTTGTGTGAAGCTAAGCCGTTTATGCCAACTGCCATTAAATTTCCGCCGTGCGGCAGTTGGCGGTTCGACGCCTGCGAAGACTTTTACGCCTGTGCGGTTCGTGTCGAATCTTAGGGAAGGAACGCCGGATGGTCGGAAGCGAGGGCGTCTGTGAGCATGTGACACAACGACGTCGGATCGGTGCGTGAGAATCTATCGCCAGAATTGGCGGTTTCCAGAAGGCGTCGCCGCGTTGTTTGGGCTGGCGACATATGTTTCGGAGGGGGTGGCCTGCGGGCTACCCAGGCTGGTAACGTAATCGCGCCAAGCGACCAGATTGTTGCCGTGATCCAGTCCCGTGATGGATCGCAAGGACTGGGCGGCCCGGTATTGCAGCGCAGGATCCTGGCGATCCTCGAGCGCGACACCAAGTGCGAGGGCGGCGCCGGCATCTTGTACATTGGCTAGCGCTTTGGTCGCCGCGAGTTGGACATCCAGATCGGCACTCTCGTCTTCGAGCACGTCTGCCAATGCGGAAACGGCATCGCGTCCGCCCCACGATCCCCAGGAGTCACAGGCGGCGATCTGTACGTCGAGATCTTCGTCATTTAATCCGGCGCGCAGCACTTCGGCCGCCAGCGGTGTACGCGTCTTCGTGATGGCCGCAATGATTTTGGCGCGAATGATGGGATCACTTTCGACACGGATTTGCTGAGCCAATAGATGAGCGATTCGTTGCCGCTCGGCCGCGGACGTGGCGGTCGGCGGAGCTGAAAACAGTTGCGGCTCGGCAGCGCGGCCGAGTTGGTCAATCTTGTCAATCTGCTCGGCGGGCGTGGGCCCATATTGCGTGGCTACGTCCGCTGTCGCAGCCTGCTCGCCGGACGGTTTTCCAAAAATCGGGAATCGACATCCCGATGCGAACGTCAGCGCGAACAGCGATAACAGAGCAACAATGGTGCAGCGGTAGGGCATGGTGAAGTTGATCATTAACAAACGGCCGGAAAGCGGAATGCTCGGCAGAAGGTGGCCGGGAATGTAGCAGACCGATGACGAAACTCCAAGATGACTCATGGTCAATGCGTAACCGCAGTTTGGGACTCGAAGCTGATGCGGAGAAGTTGCGAAAAATTTCTTTTCAAAACAGTGAATTGCCTTTTGTCGCGTCGTTTTTCTCTCCCGGTGGAGTCTAACGCCGAGGTGGTGGCGGTCGACTCGCTATCAACGCAGGTATTGGCTGCTGGCGACAAGAATACGCGGGAAGATTCACGATGCCGGAACCGCGTGATTTTGCGGACAGCCGGGGATAGACCGAAACGATCCTTCGTTATCTACTCGAACTCTGGAGAGATGAAACAATAATCGTTCGCAAACGAACCGGCCGCCGGGAATCGCGCGAATTACCCGTGTTGTTTCCCGGCCAAAGCGGATGGGGGCATCGGGGGGAGGAATATCCCGGGATCCTCTTGAGCGTTTGCGGCTGGCCTGTGTCCTCTGGATCGCGGTTCGGTAAGATGGCGTACGGTGAGGTCGCCGGCTGCGGAAGTGGGCTCGCTGAAGAGAAAACGCGGCATGCGGTAAGTGTCGCGCGGTAACCGGTCAATCGCGGCACCCTCCGCGCCGTCAGCGATAATTTGCATGGCTAAGATCGCGCAAAACTCGCAGCGTCAGTACGTCACCACGATGGTCGCGGTTGTGATGATCGCGACCATCGCCGTCGCGCTGACTTTTGCTGCGGGAAGTGAACGGGCATCGGAGTTACTGTTGACGACCGCGGCATTGGTTCTGGGCACGATTGCAATCGCTTTGCCCGTCGGTGTCTCACTTTCGGTACTTCTCGTCCGTACGGATTTGCCGGGCCGAGGGGTTCTGGCCACGTTGCTGGGATTCTTATTGTTGATTCCGCTCTATTTGCAAACTGGCGCATGGCAAGCAGGATTTGGTATGCAGGGCTGGTTTTCTAATGTGAGTGGGATTGAACTGCTGAGTGGATTGCGGGCGGCAATCTGGGTCCATGCGATGGCGGCGATTCCCTGGGTTGCGCTGATTGCCGGAGTCGGACTTTGGATGGTCGAACCTGAGCTTGAAGAGGAGGCGCGGCTTTATGCCAGCGACGCTCAAGTCTTGATACGGGTTACGTTGAGACGCGGACTGCCGGCAATCGGCATCGCCGGCATGTGGGTTGCGGTTACGACTGCGGGGGAAATGACCGTCACGGATCTGTTTCGCGTACGAACGACGGCGGAAGAGGTGTATCTTGTCTTTGCGGCCACCAGCGACATGCAAGTCGCCTCTCTTGAACTGCTCCCGCACATTGCCGTTACGGCCGTGGTGCTGTTGCTTTGTGGGCTGTGCTGCTTTCGCGTCATGCCGCGGGCACGGGCGATTTCAATACGCCCACGTCATATTTTTGCACTGGGGCGATTTCGATTGGCGGCTTTGTTCGCGGTTGCCTTGACGATGGTCGTGCTCGTTGCCGTGCCGCTGGCTTGCCTGATTTACAAAGCCGGCCTGGCGACGGTCGCGCAGACCGGAGGGCCGGTGGCACAGAACTGGCGTGTCGACAAGTTGTTTAAGATGGTGATGTTCGAGCCTTGGACACAGTTTGGCGACGAAATGTTGTCGTCACTAATCATCGGGGCACTGGCCTCGACCACAGCGGTATTGTTTGGCGTGGCGCTCGCCTGGATCGGGCGTAAAGGCAGGTTGCCTGCGGCGTCGGTGTGTATGTTGGTTGCGATCTTGTTTTCAGTGCCCGGCCCGCTTCTCGGCGCGGGAGTCAGCCGGTTGCTAACGTATTTTCCGGCGGTCTACGATTCCTACGGTGCGCCTGGCACAGCAATTTGCTTACGGGTGTTGCCGATGGTGATTCTCGTCTGCTGGCATGCGCTGCGGTTGGTTCCGGAACAGGCAATTGATATGGCGCGAGTTGCGGGGACTGGATTTTGGGCCTGCCTGCTCAAGGTTGCGATGCCGATAAGCCATCCGGCCTTGGCCGCCGCATGGTTGGTGGCGTTTTTGGCCGGGCTTGGTGATCTTTCAGCCAGTCAGTTGCTGCAGTTGCCGGGCAGAGAAACGCTGGCTGCACGTGTATTCGATCGCCTCCACAGCGGCGCATACGATCAAGTTTGCGGGCTTTTTATTGCGATGACCATCGCGTTCGCAGCGGCCACAACCTTAGCTGCAAAGTTGTTCATGCTGGCGCGGCGTCGGGCCGAAAGGAAGCCGCGCTAGCCGGGGCCACCGGCCCTTATGGTATCATGGCACTGATGCCGGACTCGATGTTCATGGAGAAGATGTTCATGGAGAAGATGCTCGTGTCGAATCAAATCACCAAAACATTAGTCGGTTTCATCGCGGTTGCCATTTGGCCTGCGCTAACCGCCGCCGAAGACCAGGTTACGCTCAATCGCGATGGAGCAAAGATACACCTCAACGGCCGCGTCGTCGTCGAAGCGCAGGATGGCGGTGTGTTATTGCTTGACAGAAAAGGAAAGCTGTGGACGATTCAACCCGAAGAGATTGAGGAGCGAAGTAAAAATCAGTTTCCATTTCGGCCGTTAGACAAAAAAGAGCTGGCCGCGGCGCTGCTGGACGAATTGCCGAAGGGATTCGAGGTCCACACCACGGCGCACTACCTAATTTGCCACAACACGTCGAAAGCTTACGCGCAATGGTGTGGGGCGCTATTCGAACGGCTGTACTTTGGGTTTGCAAATTTTTGGAAGCGCCGCGGCATGAAATTGCACGAACCGGAAATGCCGCTGGTCGCGGTCGTGTTTGGTGACGAACGGTCTTACAAGCGTTATGCCGTTAATCAGCTTGGCGACGCGGTTAAGTCGATCATTGGCTACTACAATCTCCTGACGAATCATGTGGTCATGTACGATTTGACCGGTAGCCAAAAAATACGGCGGGGTAACAGCCGCGGTCGCAATTCCGCAGAAATCAATAAAATGCTCTCGCGGCCTGAAGCCGGCAGCTTGGTGGCGACGGTCATTCATGAGGCCACGCATCAGATCGCATTTAATTGTGGTTTGCAGACGCGGTTGGCCGACATTCCGATCTGGTTGAGCGAAGGCATTGCCATGTATTTTGAAACTCCAGACCTAAACAGTTCCAACGGTTGGCGCGGCATCGGTGCCGTTAACCGGAACCGGCTCGTGCAATTTCGCAAGTCCCTGCGGAGCCGAGCGGGCGATTCGTTGGTGTCGTTGCTGACGACCGATCGACGCATTCAAGGCCGATCGAAAGACAAGCAGTATCAAAGTCGCAATGCCGTCCTGAATGCTTATGCGGAAAGCTGGTGTCTTACGTTCTACCTAATGAAACACAAACACGACGAATTCAATGACTACGTGAAGATGCTTGCCGCCAAGCAGCCGCTCTTTGAAGATACACCCGAAGAGCGGCGCGAGCAGTTCGAGCATTATTTCGGCACCCTGCCCTCGCTGGATCAAGAGTTTCTTCGGCAGACGAGCAAACTGCGATAGACCGGGACCGGTCCCGGTCAACGCCAAGCGTGCAGAGAACGAAGGAAGAAATCAATATGCCACGTTACTTGCTGGGAATGGCCATCTGGATTGTTTCGTCGCAGTTCGCTTACGGTGCCAACGCGAAACCCAACATCGTCTTCTTCTACATCGACGACCTGGGCTGGACGGATGTCGGCTACATGTATGACAAACTCGGCCGCAAGCAAAAATTCTATGAGACACCGAACATTGATCGCTTGGCGCGGCAAGGCATGACGTTCATGAGCGCTTACGCCAACGCACCGAACTGCGCGCCGAGCCGCGCTTGCCTGATGTCCGGCCAATATGGGCCGCGGCATGGCATCTTTACCGTCGGCGATCCGCGTCGCGGAAACCATCCGTTCCGCCGTTTAGAGCCGGTCGAAAACAAGACGGTGCTTGACGACCGGTTCGTCACGATCGCCGAATCGCTGCAGGCCGGCGGTTACGTCACGGCATCCATGGGCAAGTGGCATCTCGGATCCGACCCGCGGCGACAAGGTTTCGATGTCAATATTGCGGGAAAGTCATGGGGCAGCCCGAGCGGTGGCGGCTATCACAGCCCGTTGAACTATCCCAATCTCATCGTCCGCGAAAAAGGTGTCTACCTGACCGACGCGCTGACGGATAAGGCAATCAAGTTCATCGAAAAGAATCGGCAGCGGCCGTTCTTTCTTTATTTGACGCATTATGCGGTTCATACCCCGATTCAAGGTAAGCCGGATGTGGTCAGTAAATACAAGGCGAAAGAGTCAACGACGCACCATGACAACGCAAAGTACGCGGCGATGATCGAAAGCGTGGACGATAGTGTCGGCGCCGTGCTGGCGAAACTGGACGAGTTGGCGCTCGGTAAGAATACCCTGGTCGTTTTCTTTTCGGACAATGGCGGCTATGGAGGCGCAACAAACAATCACCCTTTGCGAGGTGCGAAGGGCATGCTCTACGAGGGCGGAATTCGCGAGCCGATGATTGTTCATTGGCCGGGTATAACGACGGCGGGCAGCGAATCTGACGAGCCGGTGATCGGCATCGATTGGTATCCGACACTGCTGGAGGCGACCGAGACGAAACCGCCTGAGAACTACCAGCTCGACGGCGCCAGCCTGATGCCTTTGTTGCGAAATCCGAATACGAAGCTCAAGCGGGAAGCAATCTACTGGCACTTTCCCTGCTATCTGCAGGGCCGGGGCGACCCGCACGGTGGCCCGTTCCGCACAACGCCGGCCGCCGCGATCCGTATGGGCGATTGGAAACTGATCGAATGGTTTGAGACCGGTCGCCTCGAGCTTTACAACCTGAAGAACGACATCGGTGAATCGAAGAACCTCGTAGAATCGCAACCGCAAGAACTCAAGCGATTATACGAAGCGATGAAAGGCTGGCGGGCCAAGGTCAAAGCACCCATTCCGACGACACCGAATCCAAAGTACGATCCGAACGCGGTACCGGCACAAGGAAAAAGACGGAAGTAAAAAGAACGCCGTCGAAAAAAAA
>JAYZEI010000078.1:0-3196 GCA_036337375.1 Planctomycetota bacterium
CTGCAGGCGTTCTGTCTTGCCATCCCGGAAAATCAAGTCGCCGGCTGGAAACCAGTGCTGTCCCGGCACAACTTGAATGTCTATTTCATCAAACTTGTCCAGGCTGACGGCGGCCTCTTCGGCCCAGTCCGCCGTCCAGGATAATCGCTTTCGTTCCACGATCACGCGGCGGTTCGTCAGCCGGTATCGATGACACAGTCCCGGCACGAGTGTATGCACGAAAAGAAACAAAACCAACGGAATCGACAGCAGCGCAAACAGGTTACCAATCGTCAAGATTGGCCCGATGCCGATATTGATGCTGTAAAGACGCCCCAGCAGGCAGCCAAGCGTCCGAAAAGGCGGACCCGTAATCGTTGGCCAAACGGCCATGGTCGTAACTTCATCGAGTTGACTTGGGGCGACGCCCGCAATCGGCTGCTTCATAATCCCCGGTCCGCAGTATCGATCTAAGAAATTCCAAGACGGATGAGGCTACCACAGTCGGATTCGGTGTTCCAGCCCCATTTAAACACGCCGAAAAGCTCTGCTATCGACTAAATCCGACGGCGCTCGATACGTTTCGGAGGTGTCTCACCGATTCGACCGCTGCTGGGTAAGTTTTGTGCGATGAGCCGGCAGTTGTGCGGTTTGTTTCGTAAGTGTTTCCGGGCGGCTGATGACGGCTAACAGTCTATCGATGTTGGAATTGCCGCATTTTGTTTTTCGGCGGGCATGCGGGCACGTAACCTCTTACGCAGCATAGAAGTAGAGGACAACGAATTCTGTCGACGAACGGGGACCTGCTTGGCTGCAAACGGGAATTCGCTGGTACGAATTGTCGAAAATTGCCTAGAATGATGTCTGTCAGACGTTTCTTGGCGTTTGACGAAGAGGTCTTTTCTATTGAACGGAACCGAGGAACGGGGTTTGTCGCGCCGCCGTGCGCCGATAAATCCGCTGGTCATGTCCTTTATTGAGGAGGCATTCTGATGCGCTATTTCTGTCTATTCTCCTGCGCGGTTGTCGGGATATCGGTCCTTGTTGTTAGTCAGTGCCGGGCCGAAGAGCCGCAGACCGATGAATCTCATTTGTTTGATCGGCCGCAGGCATCTGCTAATGGCATTGATCGAGTCAAACAGCGGCAACAAGTCACCACGGCAGCAACGCGATCTGATGTGCAACAGGCGTTGGCCCACGCCCGACAAATTGCGACGGAGGATCCGGTCGGCGCCGAAAGTCATCTGAAACTGGTACTGTTTTCGGTGCAGGAAATGTCGGATATCAATTTGGAAGTAAAGCGACAATTGGTCGGTCGGCTGCGGAGTGCAATTCGGTACACCGCGTCCATTAAGATTGAAAAAGACGAACGCGACCGCGTGCGGCACGAGGCGTTGGCCCAGCAGTTGGCCCGCCGTCGGGTTGTCGAGGATCAGGCACGGACGGAACAGAAGGTGGCGGCGCTGATGGAGCGGTTGACGTCATTATTGGACGAAGGCCGCTACCGAGAAGCCGAAGAGCAGATCGCCCGCGAAGCGTTGGCTGTGGCCCCCGGCGACGCAGCCGTCACTGCGGCGTCCACGACGGCCTATCACGCCGGCGTTTACGAAGAAATCACGGCGATTGTTCAGCAGCGGAACAAAGCGAGAGGCCGGAGCTACGTTCAGGTTGAATCCGCGGCGATTCCGTTCCAGGTCGATCCGCCGATCGTTTTTCCGGCCGCGGACATTTGGGAAGGCCTGACGCAGCGGCGAAGGCGGGCTTATGTTGATCTTCAGAGCCGCAGCAAAAACGAGAGGGAAATCCTCGAACAACTCGACGAACCGACGAGGATGGATTTTGAGGAAACGCCGCTGAGTGAGGCCGTCGCCTACTTGAGTGAATATCATAACATCCTCATCACGCTCGATCGTCGAGCGCTGGAGGATGTTGGCATCGGTTCCGACACCCCGGTGTCGCTGCGGCTGAAGGGGGTTTCGTTGCGGTCCGGCTTGCGGCTGATGCTCAAGAGTATTGATCCGGCGACGACCTACATGATTAAGGACGAAGTGCTGCAGCTAACCACGCGGGAGGAAGTCGGGAACCACGTAACGGCCCGTAACTATCCGGTTGCGGATCTCGTACTGCCCGTTGAAAATTTACGAATTGTGGGATCCGGGGGCTTCAGTGCGGGCGCCGTATCAAACGGCTTTGGCGGCGGAGCGTTCGGCGCCGGGCAAATGCAGCAGCAGGGCGGATTCAACCAGAACCCGTTTCAGGGCATCATCGAGGGCGGGCCATTCGATGGCGGGCCATTCGATGGCGGGCGGAACGACAACAACTTTAATTTCTAGCCCGTCGTTGTCGGCCGCTGATCTTTGACGTCAGATATTCATTATGACTGTTCGCGAGCACGTATCAAAAACCTTTCGCAAATCCATGTTGTTCGTCTTTCTTGGTTTGCTTGGGTGTATCGCAATTGGCTTTGGGGGGGAACGGCTAATCGGTGTGCATGTCTCAATGCCGCTGGGGATGTTGTTATTCCTTGCTAGCGGAATATACGGAGTCTCTTTGCTCAAATGTCCGAAATGCACAAACTGGTTGTTCCCTGTTGCCGGTTACGTAAAAAGGAAGATGTTCTTTTTGGCCCGTGTCGATTTTTGCCCCTATTGCGGGGTTTCCATGGATGAAGAAATTGACGAGCACCAGGAAAAGATCTAACCGGCAGCCGGCCAATTCGCTTCAAGTGCCGGGCCGGGAAGGTGCGAAGTTGACGGCTCCGACGGGCGTGGGCAGGTGCCGGGTTAGTTACGCCGCGTCGGAAGTTAGATCAGGCGTTGTTATCGCGCGGGACTAACTCACACGCTGCTGGATTCCGCATGCCAACCGCTAGTGGCCCGCTCTCGGGGCGGTGTGGTGGGATTGCAAGAAACGGGTGCGCGCGACATGCGACCTAGGACGTTTCGCAGGGGTTCCCCCATTCTGCGGTAAAGCGATGTTGGCATCGGTTGCACCGAACGCGGTTGCCGAGAAAGCGTGTTGGAACCCGGCTGGCATTTTCACAGCCGGGGCAGGTCACCGTGAATTGCTGCTCCTTTAAGTTGTCAAAGATGGAGTCCGGGACTTTCGAGAACTCAACATCTTGCGAATGCAGGACCGTCAACAGTTCATGGGTTATCGGCGCGATGCCCGCAATACGGTTCGCCAGTCGGCGCAGAGCATTCTCAAAACTGTTACG
>JAYZEI010000079.1:0-8015 GCA_036337375.1 Planctomycetota bacterium
GTAATCGCCACCGTGTCCGCCGCCGCCCTTCTTTTCTTCTTTGGGCTTTTCGGCAATCAGCGCATCGCTGGTCAGCAATAGCGTCGAAACACTCGCCGCATTTTGCAGCGCGGTCCGCGTCACTTTTGTCGGATCGATGACACCGGCGTCGACCAAGTCTTCAAACTCGTCGGTCGCCGCGTTGTAGCCATTGTTGCCCTTGCCTTCGGCCACTTTTTCACAAATGATGCTGCCGTCTTTGCCGGCGTTGTTAGCGATCGCAGTCAGCGGAGCACGACAGGCGCGAACAACGATGTTGTAGCCGACCTCCTCATCCGAGGTCAGCCCCTTGGGCTTGGACGATGCCGAAGCACGCAGCAGCGCCACGCCGCCACCAGGCAAAATGCCTTCCTCGACCGCAGCTCGTGTGGCATGCAGCGCATCTTCGACGCGGGCTTTCTTTTCTTTCATCTCGCTTTCGGTTGCCGCGCCAACATTGACCTTGGCCACGCCGCCAGAAAGTTTCGCCAGCCGTTCTTCGAGCTTCTCGCGGTCGTAGTCGCTGGTCGAATTATCGATCTCGGCGCGAATTTGCTCGATCCGGGCTTTGATGTCGGCCGTTTTACCGCTGCCTTCGATGATCGTCGTGTTGTCCTTGTCCACGATCACTTTCTTGGCGCGACCAAGATCCGTGATTGGCAGGTTTTCCAGCTTGATCCCAAGATCTTCGAAGACCGCCACTCCTCCGGTCAGGACCGCAATGTCCTCGAGCATCGCTTTGCGCCGATCACCGTAACCGGGCGCCTTAACGGCACAACAGGTGAACGTGCCACGTAATTTATTGATGACCAGCGTAGCGAGCGCCTCGCCGTCAACATCTTCGGCCACAATCAACAACGGCTTGCCGGCGTTGGCGACCGCTTCTAGCAGCGGCACAATTTCTTTGATGTTCGATACCTTCTTTTCGAACACCAATACATAAGCATCGTCCAGGTCGGCGGTCATCGTCGCGGGATCGGATACAAAATAGGGAGACAGGTAGCCGCGATCAAACTGCATACCCTCGACCCATTCGACTTCGGTTTGCAAGCTCTTGCCTTCGTCCACCGTGATCACACCGTCTTTGCCGACCTTCTCCATGGCATCGGCCAGGATGTCGCCGATGGCGGTGTCGTTATTTGAGGCAATCGCGCCAATCTGCGCCATTTCTTTCTTGTCTTTAATTTTGATCGACATACGTTCCAGTTTGGAGCTGATGTCGTCGATCGCCTGTTCGATACCGCTTTTGAGTTGCACCGGATTGACGCCGGCAACAACCGCTTTGAGGCCCTCGACAAAAATCGCTTCGGCCATCACTGTGGCCGTCGTCGTGCCATCACCGGCAACGTCGCTTGTCTTGGAGGCGACTTCACGCACCATGCGGGCGCCCATGTTCTCATAGACGTCTTCCAGGTCAACTTCCTTGGCCACCGTCACACCGTCTTTGGTCACCGTCGGCGAACCAAAACTCTTTTGCAAAATGACATTGCGGCCTTTGGGACCCAACGTGACTTTCACGGCGCGGGTCAGTTTTGAAACGCCGCGGCGCATGGCATCGCGGGCCTCTTGATCGAAAGCAATCATCTTCGACATGGGATATGTTCTCCTTGGCAAATTGCGGCTGCCGCCGCGGGTAATATTTTGACTGGGTCGGGCGATCAGCCGTCGATGACGGCGAGGATGTCGTCTTCTCGCATCAGCAGGTATTCGTCTTCGCCGACATTGAACGTCTCGCCAGCGTAACTCGAAAACAACACGCGGTCACCTTTCTTGATCTGGAACGCGCCGCGGGAACCGTCCTCCAGCAACCGCCCCGCGCCAACACTGATTACCGTGCCCCGCGCCGGTACGTCTTTTGCCGAATCGGGCAACACAATACCGCCGGCGGTTGTTTCTTCCGACTCTTCGCGCTGGAGAACAACGCGATCGCCGAGCGGTTGGAGATTGACACTGGACTTGGATTTTTTCTTAGACTTGGTTGCGGTCGCCATCGACTTTCTTCCCTCCGTTTTGGACCCTGCATTAAGCAAATTGACTCGTGAAAAAGGTGACGGCACAACGACCGCCATCCTGAAAACTGCCAAATGTGCGCACACTCGGTGCGTTTGCCAAGATAAACGCAACTGGCGCGCCAATGAACCGGTGGAAATACCATAGGTCGCTGATAATAAATAAGTTACGTTATGACATATCCGCTCGAACGGCTGTATCTCTCGATATGCCGCTCCGCGTCTTAGATCGGAAGCTGCCAAATTGACAGGCCGAGAACCGGCCTTAGTGGCCGGTTACCATGAAATTCTGGGTCGGGACAATAAGGGACTGTTTGACATCGCCGGTGAGTTCTTAGAAAGGCCGTAACGTGAAACGATTTTTGACGGTGTTAGTTACGGTGTTAGTTGTGGTCGTCTGGGTTTTCGCTAACCAGATTTCTTATGCGGCGAAGGTCGCCAAACCGAACCTGATCTTCATCATGGTCGACGACATGGGCAAAGCACCCGTTGGCTGTTACACCGGCGCGACCCGCGATTCGCTAACGCCAAACATCGACCGACTGGCGGCCGGGGGCATGAAGTTCAACAATTTCTACTCGATGCCACAATGTACGCCGACTCGCGTGGCGCTGTTGACCGGGCAATATCCTTTCCATAACGGCTGGGTAAACCACTATGACGTACCGCGCTGGAATTTGAAGGGCTTTAGCCCCAAGGTATATCCGTGCGTCGGAAACGTGATGAAGTCGGCCGGCTATGCAACGTGCATCGCAGGCAAGTGGCAAATCAGCGATTTTCGCCGCGAACCCAAAATCCTCAACGAATGTGGATTCGATGAGTTCTGTGTCTGGACCGGCGGCGAAGGCGGCAACCCGCTCAGCGATCGGCGGTACTGGGATGCCTATCTGCACACTTCCGCCGGCAGTTCAACGTACCAGGGTAAATTCGGACCCGACATTTGCGCCGACTTTCTCGTCCAGTTTATACGCGATCACAAAGACGAGCCGTTTTTTATTTATTACCCGATGATCCTGGTGCACGGCCCGCTGGAAGAATCGCCGTTGGAACGCCAGGGGAAGCAGCCGCCGAAGCAACAGATCGTGCCGGGCGGCCCTAAAGGTAAGCGCGGCAAAAAACGCGGCAAGACTGCCTCGGTGTACTATATGGACCATCTTGTCGGCCGGCTGGTGGCGGCGCTGGACGAGTCCCGGGTGCGCGACAACACGATTGTCATTTGGACGACCGATAACGGCCCGCGCAAGGGCCAGACGGTCGAGGCGGGCGTTTGCCAGCCGTTTGTCGCTAACGGTCCGGGTATCGTACCGGCAAAGGCCGAGACCGACGCGCTGGTGGATATCACCGACATGCTGCCGACATTCGCAGCACTCGGCGGCGCGAAATTGCCGACCGACAATAAACTGGACGGCAAATCGTTTGCGCCGCTCATCCTCGGCAAATCCAAAGACTCGGATCGCCAATGGATCGCAGCGCTGGGCGGCGGCGCCTGCCTTCGAGAAAAAAGCACCGCCGCTCCCGTACCGGGCCGCAATGCGACTGAATACCGCGACCGCGTCGTCCGGGACAAAAGTTATAAGCTTTACATCGGCCGCGATCGCCGGCCGCAAAAACTCGCTAAAATTGCCAACGGCCTGGAGGGTCCGAACATCATCGACAGCAACGAACCGGCGGATCGGGCGGCGCTCAAGAAACTCAGCAACATCGCCGCTAACTTTCCCGCCAAAGATTCCAATCCTCGATATCCGAACAGCACTCGCCCATGAGCGTTCTAGAAATAAAACAACCGCAGTTGTTCTACATCATCACAATTCTATTCGGCAGTGCCTGCCCGTCCGTAGCCGCAGAGTCAAAGCCACCGGTCAAGGTATTCCTGCTCGCCGGGCAATCCAATATGGAAGGGCAAGGCGTTGTCGATTTGGACCATCCCAAGTACTACAACGGCGGCCGGGGTATTCTCAATCGCGTCGTGCAGAATCCAGAGTTTTCCAAACGCTTTCCACATCTGAAGAACAAGGGGGACGACTGGGTCATCCGCGACGACGTATGGGTCCGCTTCAAAGTTAAAAGCGGCATCAAGCGGGGCGGCCTGACAATTGGGTTCACCGGTTATGAGGGCAAACATCACATCGGACCCGAGTTTCAGTTTGGCCACCTCGTCGGCGAGCATTTTGACGACCCCGTTCTACTGATCAAGACCGCCTGGGGTGGCAAAAGTTTATTCCAAGATTTTCGCCCGCCAAGTTCCGGCGGAAAAACCGGTCCCTACTACAGACGGATGCTGGCAGAAATCGGCGAGGCGCTGAGTGCCGCGGCCACCGACTTTCCCAAACTCGCCGGCCGGGAAATGGAAATTGCCGGCTTCGTCTGGTTCCAAGGCTGGAACGATATGTTCGACGATCAGGCCCGCGCCGAATATGAGCAGAACCTCGTCAACCTGATTAAGGACATTCGGAATCATTTCAGCCGCGCTGATTTGCCGGTCGTTATCGGTGAGCTTGGCAACGGCGGCCCGAAGGCGGGTGCGAACATGATGGCGATCCGCCAAGCCCAGGCGGCGGCGGCCGCCAGGCCAGAATTTAAATCCACCGTCAGCTTCGTCCGGACCGCTCAGTTCGCCCGCCCGCGCGAGCAATCGCCGAACGTTGGCCACGGCCATCATTGGTTTGGCAACGCCGAAAGCTACTTTCTAATCGGGGACGCGCTGGGCCGGGCGATGATCGAGTTGACGAAGTAGCGCGGAATTTATCCGGCATGCACAACGCCGTGATTTTTTCGGCTGCAGCGCGCGCTACAACTCGTACTTCTCGACCAGGCGATACTCGGGGTGGCTCGACAGATAGGTATCGATTCGATCGGTGCGAGTAATAGCTTCGTCGATGAATTTTACCGCCTGCCGGATTCGGTCGTCCGGTTCGGCACAGCTAAACCGCAAAAATCCGGCGCCCGCTTCGCCAAAACATTCGCCACCCAGACACGCCACGCCGCGCGCCTCGTCGGCCGCTTCGAGCAGATACATGGCCAGTCCATGCGAAAGAATTCCCAGGCGATTGCAAATCTCAACCACGGACGGAAACACGTAAAAGCTGCCGCCGGGCATCAAGCAGGAGATGCCGTCGATTTGGTTCAACGCGTCCACCAGCAATTTCACCTTGCGCCGAAACTGCTCCATCCGCTCGTCGCGCTCGCTGCAGTCGTTCTGCATTGCGGCCACGCCGGCCAGTTGCGTGAATGGCGGCACGCATGACAGCGTGGTATTGGTGAGTTTGCCGATCATTTCGATGTTCTCGCGGCTGCTGACCGCAAACCCGAGCCGCCAGCCGCTCATACTAAACGACTTGCTGAATGTGTAGCCGGCCACACACTGCGCCAGCATTTCGGGCTGGGCGAGCAGCGAATGGTGTTGGCCGGTCCATACCATGCGGTCGTAGGGCTCGTCGCTAAACACCGCGGTGTCACGGCCGCGCACCATATCGGCCAGTTCTCTGAGGTCTTCGAGCAAGGCAACACCGCCCGTCGGATTGTGGGGACTGTTGACAAAAATTGCCTTCGGACTGGGGTCCTCGTCGAGGAACCGGCGGACGTCGTCCAGATTCGGCCGGAACGCCCGCGACTGCTTTAAACTCGACAAGCACATCCTCGCGCCGCGCCGCGCGATGTTTGGCGGGTAGGTTGGGAAGTACGGGCTGAAAACCAATACGCCGTCGCCGGGATTCAAAAATGCCTCGCAGAAAAGTTGTTCGAAGTTCTTCGCGCCCGGACCGGCCACAATGTTTTCAGCGGTAACTTCGAGCCCATATTCACGATTGACGTATGCGGCGGCCTCCTCGCGAAATTCAGGCAAGCCGATCGACGGCCCGTAATGGCAACGATCGTCCTGAATGGCCTGAATCCCGACGTCCCGCGCGGCGACGGTCGTGGGGAATGGGCTATCGCCGATTTCTAGTTCGATAACGTCCTTACCGGCAGCGGCAAGCTGCTTGGCAATCGCCAGCACGGTAAACGCGGTTTCGACGGTGACCGATGACGCAAAGTCGCTAAATTTCACTGGCATAATCGAGGCTCACTATTTTTCGATCGCGTCGTAAATCAAACCTTTGACTGCGAACTCGGTCAGAAAAGAATACGGCATCGTCTGTTCCAGCGTGACGACGATCAAATCGTCCTGTGGCGAAACCCAATAATGCGTACTGGCCGCGCCGCCCCAACCGTACTCGCCAATCCGGCCCTGCGGATCCCACTTGGTCTGTTTGAAGCGGACCGAAAACGCAAGGCTAAATCCAACACCGTGGCGGATTTGTGTACCAAATTTAATGCACTCGATACCTTTGGGGAGCTGGTTTGTCGTCATTAACTTCACGGCCTCCTCCGAAAGCAAGCGGGTACCGTGCAACTGACCGCTGTTTGCGACCATCATCAAGAACCGCATGTAGTCGCGGGCGGTCGAAACCAGGCCGCCACCACCCGAGGACAAGCCGGGCTTTTTCAAGTACTGGCTCGTCGCCGGCGCGTCACGCAATGTAAGTTGTCCATTACCGAGTGATGTGTAATTCGTGGCGAATCGATCCAACTGCCCCGACGGAAGGAAGAAGCCCGTATCTTTCATGTCGAGCGGCTCGAAGATGCGATTTTGCAGAAACTCTTCGAAGGGCACTTTGGCGACCGCTTCGACAACGCGGCCAAGTACGTCGGTCGACATACCATATTGCCAGTCGCTGCCCGGTGCGAAGGCGAGCGGAATCTTGCCGAGTTTCACGACCATTTCGCTCAGACTCGAGTTGAGATTCAGCACATCGGCCCTGCGATAGCTCTTGGCAACTTCAGAACTGCCCGTAAACCCGTAAATAAGGCCGGAGGTGTGCCGCATTAGGTCGCGGACCGTCATCTCGCGTTTGGGCGCTACGCCGCCCGCCACTTTTGAGTCTTTTAACTCCGGCAGGTACTCGGATACGGCCGCATCGAGTTTCAGTTTGCCTTCGTCAGACAAGATCAAGGCAGCAGCGGAGGTGATCGATTTGGACATCGAATATATCCGCACGATCGCGTCCTTGCGGAAAGGCTTTTTGGTCGCAATATCCATCAGGCCATACGACTGGAAATGCGCAATCTTGCCGCGCCGGGCGACCATGACAACGCCGCCGGCAAGGCGATTTTCTTTGACCAAGGCGTGCACCGCCTCATCCGCTCTGGCAAGTTTTTCCGCCGACATTCCAACATCGGCGGGCTTCGCCGTTGGAATTTCTTTGGCCGTGGCGGTCGACCAGAGTAACGCCAGCAATGCCGAGCAGGCGAACGTCTTCCCCAGTTTCATTTGCAAGGTCCTTAAAACGAGGTTGCCGGGATAGACGTAGTTTAACCGCGCAGGAGTGAAAATGAAGGCGCAGACCCCTTGCCGCACAGCCGTAAAAATTTTCTTCGCTACCCTGCGCTATCAGACCTGCGCTATCAGACCCGCGCTATCAGACCCGCGCTATCAGACCCGCGCTATCAGAAGAGTTGAGCCGTCCCGTGCATAGCGGACAAATGGGGTCAGGCAAGAACATCCTGGATCACGCGGGCCGGCTCGACACCCGTCAGTTTTTGATCCAAGCCCTGGAATCGGTAGACGAGTTTGTTGTGATCGATGCCGAGTTGGCTAAGGATCGTGGCGTTCATGTCACGAATGTGGACGGGATTTTCGAGGATGTTGTAGCTGTGGTCGTCGGTCTTGCCGTATTCGACGCCCGGCTTAATGCCCGCGCCGGCCATCCAGATGGTGAAGCAGCGGCCATGGTGATCGCGACCGTGATTGTTTTTCGTCAGCTTTCCCTGGGAATAAATGGTGCGGCCGAATTCGCCACCCCAAACGACAAGCGTTTCGTTCAACATGCCGCGCTGCTTGAGATCCTTGACCAAGGCGGCGGCCGGTTGGTCGATATCTTTACATTGGCCGCGAAGCAGATTGGGCAAGTTGCCGTGTTGATCCCAGCCCCGGTGGAACAACTGGATACA
>JAYZEI010000080.1:0-13785 GCA_036337375.1 Planctomycetota bacterium
GAGCGTTTTCAATTCTTCGGATTTAGCCAGTTGCAAGTCGGCCGAGGGCTCTTTGGCGAAATGACTGGCCAGGATGAAGAAAATCACCAGTTGGATGGCGATGTCGCCGAAGCTGGCGAACTGCGTGTTCACCTCGTAGCGCTTTCGTCTTTTTCGGCGACTGCTCATCGTGGATCTTTTAGGTTGATCTTCCAGGTAGTCATCGGTTTCCGCGTGACGTGCCGGTGGAGAGGCTTGCCGGTCTTTCCCGTGAGAATTCTCTCCGGGTGGAGGCCGCAGTCTCCTAAGTTTCGTCTCCGTCGTCGTCTTTCACGATGCTGACCACACCACCGGCCTTACTGACCAGCACCATGGCTTGGTAATAGTTTTGGTAATAAACGCCCTCTTTGGCCTCAATCAGCACGATGCGATCCTGCTCGTTTTCGCGTTCGGGCAATCGCATTTCGGTCAGTTGTTTTTCCAACTCTTGCCAATTGACGTTCTTGTCGTCAAAAAGCACTTTGTCGGCGACGAGTTGTATCGTGGGTGTGGTTTCCGCTTCCTGATCGCTCTGTTCGCCGGCGGGGATGTCGGTGGTGATACCTTTTGTCTTGTTGAGCGTCGCGGTGAGGATGAAAAAGATGATCAACAAAAACGCGATGTCTGCGAACGCCGACATCGGCACGGCTTCGCGGTTGCGGCGGTCTTTCTTGCGCTGGCGTATGTTGTTAGGCATGACCGAGATTCCTAAGCTGCTTCCGTTTCGATTCGAGTGGCGACAAACTCTAGAAGCTCGGCGCTCGATTCTTCAATTTCCAGTTCAATTTTGTCGGCCACCGCAGTGAAGTAATTCAGCGGCACGACGGCGATCAGTGCGATGATCAGGCCGGCGGCGGTCGTGATCAACGCTTCGGAGATACCGGCAGATACGGCCTCATTCGACACGCCCGATTCGGCCATTCCGGCGAATGCCGTAATCATACCGACCACCGTGCCGGTCATTCCCAAAAGCGGCGCGGCGTTGCCGACCGTTTGCAAAACGGGAAAACGCTTTTCGACGGCGCTCATCGCATGTGCCGTGTAATCTCGCATCGCCTCTTTCATAACGGCCGTGAGCGATTCGGGTCGACGGCTGAGCGGTTTGTGTTTACCGTACGATTTCACACCCGCCAGCAGCACGGCGGACACCGGGCCGGGGGTGTTTGCGCACAAGAGGCCGGCTTCTTGGACGTTTCCCTGCTGGAGCAATTCCATCAATCGAGCGCGGAGGGAACGCGTGTCGAGTCGGCTCTGTTTCCAAAAAGCCCATGCGCGGTCAAACACGACGCCAATCGCCAACACGCTGCAGATCATTAGTGGGATCATCATCACGCGACCTTGGATGATGTATTCGAGCATGGCGGAATCCTCTCTATTGTTTCTTTAACCGCAAGCCGAACGCTCGTGCACGTCAATTTCGTGCAGCGAACGCGCCCGCCCGCAACCTGTAATTAAAAGAAATCATTGAAAAATCTGGGACAACATTTGATAACCGTCAACGGGAGACATTTTGAGTTTGCGGCACCGCTCGTCGACGTTGGATGCGAACGTAAGACAACCGGTCACGTGGTTGTACGTGCTTCCATGCAGGGTTTGGTAGGGAATGCATTTGGCCAGCGGCCTCTTACCCCAGGCAAATAACAGCAAATGTCCCGACGTGGCAATGGCCCAAACACGTGCCCGGCGGAACCAGTAGCCGACGTCGACTCTCGTCTGAGTGTGTACGGCATAGTAGATTTCGCCCTCGTCGAACAATTTTTCGAATCGCCGGGCGAGGCGTTGCAATGGTGGCTTGTCGTCAGGTAGGGCTTCGGATTTTCGGAGTGGTAATTCGATGCTGCTTGTTATCATGGATTCTGCGTTGTTTGGCGACAAATCAGCGGCATCCCATAATTACGGATTCTCGCCGCCCGCCGCGTCGATCACTCCAAGGCTCTTGTCGGTTGCCAAACGACCGCGGGCGTAGCGGGCCCATTTGCTTTCGGGGTATTCCCAGGTCAAGGGCTTGAAGACACGGTAGGCCGACATGCTCTCTTTTTGTCGCATGTAACAATCGGCGCACCAGTACATTGCTTCTGCGCGGAGGTCTTTGTCGGCCGTCTTGTCGTCCAGGACGCGCTGAAAGGTGTTGATCGCGTCGTCCCAAATTTCTGCGCGCATATAGCATTGGGCGCTGCGCACGGTGGTGATGGTCGAAAGCGTGTGATCGGGGAAGCGGTCCCCGAGACGGCTGAAGACTTCAGCCGCCGTTTTGAACATTTCTTTGGATTGAAGGATGATCTTCTCCGCCGCGACCGCGTCTTCTGCGGCTTCGGCTTGCTTTTTCATTTCCAGGCCTTTGCGACTGAAATACGTGCCCAGCGCGGCAATGGTCTCGGCGATCAACTCATGGTCCGGGTAGCGGTAAGAAAGCTTGACGTACTCTTCGCAGGCAAGATCGATGTCGCCCATCTTCTCCAGGGCTTGAGCCTTTTTGTATTGGCACTTCGGTGCGTAGGTACTGTCCGGATAACTGGCGACGATGGTGCTGAAACGGTTGACGGCCTCGACATAAAATTTGCGAGCCGTATCGTCTTCTTTTGCGTCCTTGGCGAATTCGAGGCTGAGGTTCGCCAGCAGATAATCGGCCTGCACGCGGGCCTTGGTATCGGGGTAATCGCGGAGTGCTTCTTCCAGCAACTTCTTGCCCTGTGCAATTTCCTTGCGGGCCAAGTCCTGTTGGCCGAGTTGCCGATGGCGTTTGGCCAGTTCAAAATACGATTCTGCAATCGTGAATTGTGTTTGGACGGCGATCTCGGCGTCGTTAAATCGCTTGGTGAATGGCAGCACCGTACCGTCTGAGCCTTTGAAGACCTCGATCTGGTATTCGAAGGATTTGTCGGTCAGGGTGTCGATGTATTTGCAGTTGACCCGGTCACCGTAGGTCACCGGCAGCAGAAAGGTGTCGTCGCGAGGTTCAGCATTCGCGGGTGCGGTCGGCAGCGGAGAGTCATCGTCGTAGATCAGGTTGACCAGGCCCTTAAATTCGCCGGTATTTGAGTAGGTTTCGAGCAATTCAATCGTCTTCTCTTTTCCGGATGTCGTCGTCAAGGTTACTTGAACCGTATCTTTGGCCTCGGTCAGGTTCATTGAAGGGTGGATCACGCGAAAGTATGCGTTTTGGCCGACGTACAGCCCGGTGACGGGCTCCTGGTAGCGACGGTCCATGGTGTCGAAGAAAGCGTCACTAGTCAGTTTTGCGGACTGCAACAACCACTGCTCTTCGCCCTCTTGATCGGTGTACTTGAAACCAATGAAGATCTCGTCGTCACCTTTGATTTTCAGACGCCTTGCGTCCAGTGGGTCCGGCAGGTTGGCGATACGATCCTGGTCCAACGTAGCATAAGACCGGGGCGGAACGTCTCCGAGAACGAGTGGAATGTGTGCGGTAAAGCGACCGTCGTCGAGCGGTGTCACCGCGTAGGGGTCGGTGCGGACGAGGATTTTATCGTATCCGCGTGGGGCCGCGCCGAACGCGTGCCCGCTGGGCCGCACTTCGAGCCGGATTGTTCCCGGAACGTCGATGTCGAATTCATCCGGCTTCAGATCCCGACCGTGAAATTTTCGGCCCAGTTTTGTTTGGGCAAAGACCTCGATAGAACTGATCGGGCTTTGGCAAACGAACGGATGAATTACTTCGACCATTAACGGAAGACCGATCACTTGCGTCGCCGGCTGTGCGCGGTTGGACTGCATCGGTCGGACGGCGGTTATGCTCCGCCGCTTGGAGACGAATTCCTCGGAAAGCGATGCCGTATTGTCGCTGACCGCTTCGATCTCCTCTTCCGTCATCGCGCGGGTGGTGACATCAAACGTGCGAATTTCTGGTTCCTTCCAGTAAACCTGTTCGACGCTGGACGTCCGCCGCCACGGCACTCCGGGGCTGATATTCTCGCTGTCGAGGTAGCTCAGGCGGATTTCGTCGTCTTCGGTGATCCGGATTTCACTTTCACGTTTTGGTTCGCCTTCGATTGGGAACAGCCTCCCCACGAATATGCCGGTATGGGGGCCGGTTTCGACCGCGGTCAGTGTTACCGGTTTGCCTTCGTAGGTCTTCGCGGTAAATTTCACCGTGTCGAGTTTTTTGGAAACGTCAAGGTCCGGGTCGGTGACGATAGCGTGTACGACGTCTCCCGCCTTAAAACGCCGCATTGGAATAAAATGGGCAGTACGTTCACCTGAACCGGTGAGGGTGTATTCGGCAAAGGCCGCGCGAATGCTGCCGTTGGCATACGTGGCGGTAAGTGACCGTTCGTGGACGTCGTTGCCGCGGGTGATGACGGTCTGGTCTAGGTAGGTGCCGGTGACTGTGTCGCCGGAGATGATCTCGAGTGTTTCATTTTTCCACAGGTCGCGGAAGTCCTTTTTGGTCGGCAGGACTTGACCACCGTCGCGGTCGGTGAGGAAAACCTTCGAGATGGCCGGTGCCGCGACTTCGAAGTCCGTGATGTTTAGTCGCACGACGCGAGCCTGCGTGGAGGGGTCGAACGTAATCGAAAAGACGTTGGCGTCGCCCGGTTCAGCCGACTCGGCGGTGGGCTCATTGGATAGCTTGCCCATGATTTTGGCAGGTGGCACGTAGATCGCGTCTCGGATCTGCGGGTATGAAGCCAAGCTAAACGCCTCGGCGGGAATCACCTGTTCATAAGGCTCTTCGAGGGTGTCCCAAATTAGCTCGAAGTCTGGTTTGGTCCCTTTTTTGGCCGCAACGTATACGTCAATCGTGTGAACACCTTTGGCCAGCGAGCCCTTGAACGAGCCCGATGTGACGGAGGGCTTTCCATCAATCGACAAATAGAACCGGTTCCCTTCGTCCGCATTTTTCGATTCCAGCCGGATCGTTCGTAACCGCCGGACATTTTGATAAATCGCGCCTTGTAGATGGGCGAAGTAGATTTGTGACTCGTCGAATTGCGTACGGTTGGGATCTGTCGGTAGCTGGGGGAAAAACAACGAAGTCTGTTCGTCGTCGAACTTCCACCCCATATCATCCAGCTTGCGGCGGGCCTTGGTCTGATTGTCGGTCACGTAGGTCGTGCCGAGATACGTTTGCAGTGCGGCGAGCGTTGCGGGCAATTCGTCCAACGATGGCGCGCAGACTGCCTGCATCCGCAGCGACCCGTCCCAGGGCTGGAATGGTTGGGGCCACGACCCGATCGTTTGAAATTTCTTACCGTCGATCGAGACTTCGAGCGTAAACTTTTTCAGGCGGTTGCCGGGCTGATCGGCAATCACGGTCATTTGGTCGACGCTGACGTTGTCATTCAGGTCGATCGAAAAATGTTTCGGCCGTATTCCGTCGCCCAAGCCGACCCAAGTCGGGTACTCTTTCGGCGAGATGGCGAAATTTGGGTCGCGGTCCTCCTGCGAGTCGCTGGCGTAAGCGACCGGCTGGCCGGGCCTCGTTTCCACCGAACCTTCAAAGACACCGGAGTACTCGCTAGTTTCGGTGAGTGTGAACTTCTCGATGCGGTCGCCGCTTTTGGCTTTCAATCGCATGGTGAGTTGGTCGATTCCCGGCGTTGTGGAATGGTCGGGGTCGATGACGCGCAGATTGACTCGGTTGCCGGGCTTGACTTGGTTTTCTGGGCGCCGCGCGGAAAGCGGTTTGATCACTTGGCTGGTAATATTGGCCGGTCCCGGATCACCCACGCGGGTGCGGATCAGATCTTCCAGTGCCTGGGCCTCAAGTTCCTCGGACGTGCGGATCGCGCCGGACGAGGCATACAGCGCGGCATCGGTGGCGACGGAAAGCGAAAGCGGTTTGTCGAAGGTGATCTTTTGTCGCTGTTTGAAGCGTTCGGAAAAGTCGTAGTTAACCTCGTCTTTGCCGAGTACCTGTAAGACGCCGTCGCCTTTGTTGATGGCGGCCAATTCTGTGTCGATCTGGCCGCGGAATTTGGTTTTCGAATCGCCGTAAGGCAGCAGACTAAAGAACTCTTCGTCGCCGGACTTGGTCCACGCCCGGATTTCCACGTCCGTGCTTTTGCCGACCACAGACAGGTTTTTGTCCTCCAGGCCGACCTTGAGTGGTTTGCCGGGGACGATCAGCCGTTGTAGCGCAATCGATCCGATCTCCAATTCGACCGCTTCTTCAATTTTTTTCATCGCCAAGTTGACTTGCCCCTCTAGAATGCGGCCGGTGGGGTGTTCCGGTTCCCGCTGAAAGACTTTTTCCAGACTTTCTTTGGCCTCCTGCAGTTCTTCCTGATCGAATTTGACGCGGGCTAAATTCAGATACGCTTCGGCCTGAATCGTCGGATCGTCACGCTCGATGATCTTGTCGATAATCTCGATGGCCGAATCGTATCGGCCCTGCAAGCGATCGACGTTGGCGATCATCAATTCGGCTTCGGCCTGTGAACGCGTACCGTTGAATTCGCGGGCCGCCACGACGCGGCTGAATTGGGCGCGGGCCCGCGGGAACTCCTTTTGTTCCATCGCGATCGTGGCGTAGCTGAGCATCAGCCGTGCGCGGGCTTCGGGGTCGATACCTGCCGGTACGGAGTCGAACCACACGAGCATCTGTTGGGCGATGCGGGTGGCTTCGTCGAAGTCCTCGGTCTCGCTACAGCGATCGATCAGCCAGATGGAAAACGACGGATCGAGGTCGCGGTGGGCGTCGTCGATCAATTTCTTTGGCTTACATTCGCCCAAGTATAATTTCCAGGCCGCTTCCTGGCGGCCGGTCAGGTAGGCGGTCTGAGCGGCGAAGATCGGATATCGCGGATCGCTCTTCCTCACGGGGATTACGCCACCGACATTCGACAAATTCACATTGCGAAGGGCCGCCATTTGGATGCGGTCGCTAACGGGTAGTTTCGATTTCATCACCTCGACGCCGGACGATGCGAAGGCTAGTGCCAATTCGCTGCCGTATAGTTCGGACTGTTCGGTCAGCATGTTGGCGAAGGCGACCTGATTGGTGACGAAGTTCGTGACCGTGGTTGAGTTGCGGGTGATCCGCCACATTTCTGGCGAGATCGGGATCAACTCGTTGCCGCGGCCTAGATTGATCAATCCCTGTTGGATGCACGTAGCAACCACGTCGAAGCCCCAGCCAGTAGGCCACTGCGGCGGCGTCGCGCCGGGGAAAAGTGAGAGCAGCACATCCAGTTCTTCGGCAGTGATGCTGTCGGGATCGATCTTAATGATCGAGTAGAGGTAGGGGGGGGAATATCGTCGCGGCAACGTTTTCAACTTGGTGACGTAGCTGGCGGTCTTGGCGAAGATCGTCTTCCGCCATTCCTTGCGAGCTTCGACGTCGGCCGGCAGATTGCCTTCCGGCATCTCGGAGGCGGGTGTGCGGAAATACGACCGTCCGGCGGCGTAGATGTCGAATCGCGTCTTGTTCCAACGGCTTTCGACCGCGGCGATCATAGCGTCCCGCTGTTGCGGATCGGCGGCCAACGCGCGGTGTTGCCAGTCGAATAACTGGGCCGAGGTGTACCACCGCGGCGCGGCCGCTGCAAGCCGCTGCCGGTCGGCAGCTTGGACCACGGCCGCCGAGCCCGGCAGGTGCGGGATCTGGCCGATATGCAGTGGATTGTTGCCGGTGGACGGTTGCCCGAAAGTCTGGCCGTAACCGATCGGCAGTGTCTGGAAGCCGGCCATCAATTTTGCCGCGCAGGCGACGATTTTTTTCTCTTCGTCCAGACCGCCCAACGACCAGTAACTGGAATCGAGATAACCGGTGCGTGTGGCTTCCTCGACGAACATATCGTCGAAGTAGCGGGCCACCGGGTACTTTTCCGCCAGGCTGCCGAAGTGCGCCTTGATCAGCCACATATAACTGCAGGCTGCGCTCTCATACGCCCGCTTGCCATTGACGTCCGAATTGTAAAAGTACGGCTGGGTGTGGAGCAGTTTTGCGGTGATGATTTTTTCGGCGATACGTTCGCCCAGTTTTCCCGCCCTCCAGCCGGTGCCCGACCGCGTGCCGAGGAACCATTCGAACAGTTCCGGCGGAAGTTGGTTGCGGCTGACGTATTGCCAAAGCGCCTCCTCGACGACGGCTGCGACCTTTTCCAGTTGGGCGCGGTCTTTGACGGGGCCGCCGGTCAGGTGCCAACTTGTGCCGCCGGTGAAGATCCGCTGGGCCACGTATTGGACGTCGTAGTTGTTGCCGCCGGGCCGATAGCGGGCGAGATGGTCTTTGAAAATCTCGAGCCGCATGTCGATGGTTTCCGCTCCGCCGCGGCCGCCGAGCATGTAGGACAGCATCAAGCGGCCGTAGGGAATCTTTTGCTGGCGATAGTTTTTAATCAGCGGGTATAGCTTGCGGCAGGCGGCGTTGTATTGGGGCCAATTGGCGGCTCGTTCCGCGACTCGCGCTTCGGCCAGTGCACGGCAGTGAGGACTCGGGGCGACGTTCAAGTTTGGTGAACGAAGCCCGCGGACGGCCTTAAATGCCGCGTCGATTGCGGCGACCAGGGCCTTGTGCTTCGGCAGATCGGCTTTGGCCTGGGCGGCCTGCTGGGCGTCGGTTTCATCGGCGGCGTAGCCGGTCAGCGTCTTTTCCCGAGCGGCTGCCCATGTCTGGAAGTTCGTGTAGTTCGTGTCGTAGATAGCGGCTCGCTGTTTTTCGTCGTAAGGCAACCAGGCCGTGGCGTTGAGGGCGGCCGCCAGCTTTTCCGGTTCGTAGCTGAGCAATCCGGCGAGGTGGCTGCCCACCATGCTGGTGTAAAAGACCGACGAGGCCTGGCTGGCGTCAAACTCATTGATTCGCCGCGTGGCTTTCGTGTTGGCGTCCTGCGGTAGCGGCTGTTTTCGTTCAAATTTAGAGAACGCGGGCCACATGTAATTGACCCATTGCTGCTGCAGCGAGTTGGCGACCAGCACGTGCCATGCTTCGTTCTTGATCCAATAGTCGACGACGGCCACGGGGTCGGTTTCGCTGACGGCCAGCGCGTTAATGTTGGCCGTGTAAGCGTTCGGTACGCCGGCGAGGAATTTTGCCTGGCGGCGGTACTGGTCCGGCGTCTTCATGTGATTGGCGAAACTGATCGACGGCGTCTTGGCCGACTTAAGGAAATAGGCCGGTTGCGATTCGCCAAGTGCGATCAGCTGATCGTCCACGGCAAAGTGTTTCCATTCCGGCCACGAAATCAACTCGTCACGTTCGATATCGGTCAGCTTGCCGAACATGTGAACGAACAAGCTGTGCGATTGGGGTTGCTGCTTGTCGAAGCGTGCTGCGTTCTCCAGCATGTGCCCACCACGGAGCACCCGCATGATGTCGATCGCGGTCGTCAGTTGGTGTTTGGTTGGCACCGAGGCGTCAAAGTACTGCCGTGCTACCGCCAGCATTTCGCCGAACATGGTATCGACGCGTTTTTGCTCCTGACCGGTGCTGGTGGCGTGGAAGCGGAGATTCGCCAAATAGAACGAATACCGCTTCTGCCGCAGCGCGTCGCCGCGGACGAGAGGAATGATCTTCTGAACGTGTTGGATCGATTCAAAGTGTTTTCGTTGGGCATGGGTAAGCTGGCTCATGAGCCAGTCCAGGCTTTCCCAGTAATAAAGCCTTTCCTTTTCAAGCGGCATGTTTTCGGCGAGTACCGCGGCAAGGAACCCGGCCAGGGCCGTGTAGTCTTTACGGTGTTGAGCCTGGGTGAGGAACCAGTGATGGAAGCGGCGGGCGAGGTCGTGCTTGCGGTGCGGGCCGACATTTTCGCGCATGTGCTGCCAGACTTCGTCGACTGTTTGCAGCAGGTCGATCATGATTAGATACATTTCGCCTGCGGCTTTGGCGGATGTGGCGTTGTCCGGTGCTCGACGCAGGTATTGTTTGTAGCGGGCCACGGCCGTGCGATGGTCACCCGCCCGCTGGGCAATTTCAGCGGCGGCCAGCACGACGGGCAGCTGCGGCTCGAAGTGATGCGATAGGAAGCCCTTCATCGCCAGGCTGACGGCGTAGAACTCATTCCGCTGTTTGGCCAGGTCCAAAAGTTCCAGCGCCTGTGCGTCGGTTGCCCCGCCCGGGTCGGCCTGGACGCTTTTTAGGAGCTGTTGAAATTTTACGAATTTGGCATCGTCGTCGGTCTCTTGCGCAAAACCAACCGAGCCAAGGGCTGCGAAAAACAGAGCAAGAGGAAATAGCCTTGACATGTTTTTCCTTTACGTACTGTAAATGTGGTTGAGGGTAAAAACCGGCCGCCCACGTGCGGCGACTTGTTTGCGGAACGCCGCGGACGGCGTTTTTTGTAATGGTTATTCTCCGGCCTCTGTGTTTGTCGCTGTGTCCGCCGCCGGTTCCGTCCTGACGTTTAACTTTTTTTCCAATGCGGGCATGATCTTCTTGGCCGCTTCGGCATGGATCGAGCCGGGATATTCAAAGACCAGCTGCTGACACTTGTCATAGGCTTTCTGTGTGTTGCCCATGCGGTAGGCTACTTTGACCCAACGGAGCAGCATTTGATCGAGGAACTCCGCGTCGGGGTAGCGGTCGAACACCTGTTGGAGCAAATCGTCGGCCTGCACGTGGTCGCGGACTTCCATGTAATAGTCGATTAATTTGGCCAGCGAGGGGCCGGCAAAAGGGCTGTCCGGATACTTTTCGGCGCAGAGCTTGTACGCCTGCACGGCGCCTTCCGCGTCTTTGATCGAATACTCCAACTCGGGCGATGCGTCCGCCTTTTCCTGTTGGATGGCTTCGAGAGATTCCGCGATGCGATATTGGGCTTCGCCCTTCGACTGGGAAGTAGGCAGACCGAGCACCTGCTTGTAGATGCCGATCGCGGATTGATAATCTTTTTCTTTCGACTTGATTTCGGCGATCCCGATCATGGCTCGGTCAACCAGCGGCGATTTGGGATACAGCCGGTTAAACAGTTTGCAGGTCTCGATCGCCTGGGCATATTCCTCCTGGGCGATGTACGTTTCCCACTTAATCCGAAACGCCTGCTCTTTGAAGCTGCTGGGAATCGGCGTGCCGACACGGATAATTGGATCGACCCGGCCGATGCCTTCTTCGGCCTTGGATGCCGCTCCGTCTTTTAGGCCCATGCTGTTGAACAGCCGGGCCAATTCCAGCAGCGCGGTCGCTTCGACAATGTTCTTTCGGGCTTTGAGCACTTCGTCCGTGACGATGTTTTGGCGGGCCGCGACGTTGGTGTTCAGTTCGCCGGCAACTGTGATTTTGGCGGTTGCCAGCCGGCGGTTCTGGCCACCCGTGTGCAGATCGTCGATGAACGTGATGATGATCTCGTCGTCTACGTCGGCCATAAGAATGTCGTCGGCTTTGTCGATATTCTTGTCTTTGCTATAGGCGTCGACGAAGGTGCTACCGCCAAACCGGCCGGTGTGGGTACCACCCCCGCTCACAAGCTTTGGTTTACTGCCCGCGGCGTCACCGTCAATCACTGCCGCCTCTAACTCTTGCAGTGTCAGTGTGACTTCGTCGCGGATTTCGTACTGTTCCGGCTCTTCCGCCAGACCGAATTCGTCCCGCGTGGGTGCGACATCGGCTTCGCCGGTCTCCAGATCTTCCGTCTTAACTTTGAAGCGGCAGACGATGCGGACCTGAACTTTGTCGGCATTTTCGGTCTGATCTTCGTCGGCATCCTGGACCAACACGAATAGCGGCTGCTTGAGGAATGCGGCTTCCGCCTTGGTGTCGAATGTCGCACCGGTATAAGACACGGCGCCGGTGGAAACCACTTTGACGGTCTTTTCGCGGGGCGTGTCCTTATCGCCCGACTTGGTATTGTCGTCGTAATACGTCACGGTGACGATGTCGCGGCCGAGCACCTGCAGGGTGCCGTCGGCCGAGTGCGCGTTGCCGATCGCGGTAGGCGTCGAACTGATGTAGACCGTCTGCTTGCCGGGAAGGGGCGTTGCGGTGACGACCTCCTCATCACCGGACTGGGTTTTCAGCTTGAGCGTGATCTTTTTGTCGAGGCTTTCCAGTACGGGCAGATCGCCATCTTCGATTTTTACGTAAAAACGCCGCCCCGCTTCGACGAATTCGACTTCCGGGCTGTTGGGATCAATGAACGTGCCGACCAGGTTGAGCGCCTCAATAGCCTTGTTCCAATTGCCCTGCGCAAAGTGGCACATGCCGATGTAGTAGTACGCCTGGTTGGCCCAGATGGTGTTTTGGTACTTGGTCGTGATCTTTCGCAGCACGGGGAAAGCGCGGGGAAATTGTTTTGTTTGGTAATAGGCCACGCCGGTTAGGTAGAGGCTTTCCAGGAACCATTCTTTAATGTCGCCCTTGAATTTGTCCTGATCGAGTTGTTCAAGATCCCGCAGTCGAGCGAGATACAGCAGAGCTTTGGGCTGCTGGAAGACGTCGATGTGATAGCGGCCCAGTGCGAGCCAAGCCTCGTAGCGGATGTTGGAATCGGGATATTGTTCGACGACCGATTCCAGCATCTTTACGCCGCGGTCTTCTTCGCCCACCGTCAGAAAATCCTGGCCCCGCTTGAGCAGGCGCTTGGCGGCAAAGTCGCTGGCACTCGAAGCCCCGTCGCGCTGGCGGACAGTGCGTTGGGCGTCTGCGGATGTGGCGAGCAGTGCCACGACCAGCGAGGGCATTACACACCATCGCAGCGCCGCTCGGCAATTATCGTCGCCCCGGTTCTTATTCCTCAGCATTTTTCACTCCTCCACCAGTTCGATAGCCCAATTTTTCCAGTCGGTCGTGAGCCACACTTGATTGGCTGCTCTTGGGATATTTATTCATGATCGCGTACAGACTTGCGACGTGTTTTTTCTTGACGCCCGCCGAATTGTAGTAGTCGGCGATTAACAGCGCTGCCTCGGAAGCGTGCGGCGGAAAGAACTGCTCGACTTCCTGAAGTTGGGCGATCGCCTGATTTAATCGGCCCTGGGCCTTGAAACAGGCGGCGATTGGATACAGGCTTTCGACCGGCTCGGGCGGTTGATATTGCTTGTAGGCCTGTATTGCCTCGGGGTACTTCGGGATACTGTGGAGCATCTGAGCCTTGAGCAGCACAGCTTCATTGGCGAACTTGGCCACTTTTCGCATTTCGTCGGCTAGCGGCAGGCCTTTTTTCGTATCCAGCAGGTAATGGTAAAACCGCAGTAATTCCATACGTCCGTAGTCGAGATCCTTGATCGCCGCGCAGGTCTGCTCGACAACCAGCGGCGACTTCTTGTTCCACCACCAGCGGGCCAGCGTTGAAAGTTGAGCGTCGGTCAATTTGGTGAGTTGCAATTGTCCGAAAATCGACCTGGCCATGTCCCCGTTGCCGACCTGTTCCCAGGCGATCCGCATCATCGTGTCTTTTTGCCCGTAACTCATTTGGCCGAAGTTTAACTTTGCATAGTACTCCTGCACTTTGGCCTTATGCGAGGCAAACAGCACGATCCACTTCATCACGCGGCCGTAATCGCCCGTCTTCCAGCCGCTCCGGAATTGCGCGTCGAGTCGCCCGGCCCACTTGATCACGTCGCGTTCGTAGCGAGCTTTGTAATCGCCCAGCGTGATTTGAAAATCGTCCCAATCCGCGAATTTGCCCTCCATCTGTTTGGACCAGTAGCGGTAGTAGTCTTCCATCAGCTCGCGCTGCAGGTCCGTGAACTTGCCGTGTTTGACTACCAAATTGGAGGAGGGCGAAAAGGGCGGACTCGTACGAGTCGAGACAACGAGAATTTGCCAGTAGTAGCGGTCCTTCTCCAAATCCTCCGGCACGGCTGCGGCCGTGGAAGCAAATCCGCCGACGGTGGTGTAGAACTCGCGCAACTTGGATTCGTCCGGCG
>JAYZEI010000081.1:0-6170 GCA_036337375.1 Planctomycetota bacterium
AGCGTCACAAAAGAGGAAATGAACTCGATCACCGCCGCTACGGGAAAAATTTGCTGCGCGGTCGTGGCATCCTGATGCAACGTTCCGTTGACTCTTAGCTGCATTTCCAAATTCTGCGGATCGTCAATCGCATCGGCCGAAGCGATGCACGGCCCGCACGGACAGGCCGAGTCGTGCCACTTGCCGTGAAGCCAGTCAAAAAAATTGTCCTTCTCGCGCAGCTTGCGGTTGGGGTTGGGCCGGAACTTGCGATCGGAGATGTCGTTGATGACCGTGTAACCGGCGACGTGCCCCAGCGCGGCCGATTCCTTGATGCCTTTACCGCC
Source organism: Planctomycetota bacterium (assembly GCA_036337375.1). Lineage (GTDB taxonomy): Bacteria > Planctomycetota > Planctomycetia > Pirellulales > UBA7805 > JAYZEI01. The sequence goes on from JAYZEI010000081.1 coordinate 327, forward strand.
ACGGCCAATGACCACGCCCAGTTCCAATTCCCAGTCAATCGAGTGCGGCGATACCGACGGAATGCGAACCGGGGCACCCGGATGGGTCAGCGTTGTGGTCGGCGGCTTCATGAACACGTATGGAAACGTCTCCGCCCGCTCGGCCGCCATCTCGCCCCCTTCTTCGATGTGCTTCGCGTAGTTCCCGGCAAGTAGAAACAGTTTGTTGGGTTGTGGGTTGGGGACGAGAAGTTGCGACTCCGCGGAGTCGACCGATATTTCGCCCAGTGCATTATCGTCGAGCCGTCCGATCCAGCGAGATAACTCCGCGGCGATTTCGAAAAACTCTCCGTCGGGAGGTAAAAACGCCAGCAGATCGTCGGACGCACATGCCTCAACCGCGTTTCCTGTTGAGGCCGCGCACGCCCCGGCGGCCGCTTGCAGCGGAACGATCCGGCGTTCGTCATAAAACCCCACCACTGGTTTTCCTTCGTGGATGAAACGGCAAAGTCTCACGAGCTTGCTCCTTGGGAAAGGTTGATTTCCGGGCAGCCGACCGACCACACATCCGCCGGACGTCAGAACGAAGCCGCCAGAGGATGCTGGTGCGTGCGGTTGCTCCTTCTTGTTGTATAATCAGCGTTATCGAAGAAAACATCTTCAGCGTCAATCATCCCAGCGCGCTCGCCCCGCGAAAAGAAGGAGCATGACCGATGCGAAAACGGCTATATCTGTTCGGACTTGCCGCGGTTCTTGTCGGAACCTCGCGGGTCTCCGCCGAAACAGGCGTGGGCCCGATCGCGACCGAGGACTTCGATCGGCTATACGACACAATCAAGCCGCAGCCCGGCGAAAGCCCGTGGCGTGAAGTGGCGTGGGTGACAAATATCACCGAAGCCCGCCGCCGCGCGATCGCCGAGGACAAGCCGCTGGTCATTTTCACGGCGGCGGACGGCAGCCCGTTGGGCCGTACGTGAGGCGCATGTACTGCGAATCGCGCCCGGTGGTTCACCGGGACTCAGGTAGAACCGGACTACATCGACAAGCATTTTATCCCCGTCGCGCTCGATACGTACTTCCGTGGCAACTCTCAGGAAGTGGCCTTCTGCAAGCAGATTGGCGCGGGCGGCAACCATCTGGTCGTCGCCACGGCCAATGGTCGCAAGTTGGGTGAAGGCCGCCATCTGAAATTGTGCGAAAAGGAACTGGCCGGCATCGTTCGACAGTATCAGGCACTTCCCGCCGCCCAGCGGCAAGGAAGGCTCGACGATCCGGGCAAAGCTGCGCCGCCGAAGCGGCCCGTTCCAGATCCGCCGCCCGGCGGTTTGGTAATTCGCGGTTTCTGCACCTACATGAAAGCCGGTGACGACGGCAAAATAAATCGGACGCAACGCTTCTACTACAACGAAAACCCCGATCGCTGGGCGGCCGAAACGCAGAGCGACATGCTCTGGCTTACCGAAGCCGAATGGAGTTCGTTGATTCCCGACGATCCTCAAACAGGCGCTAAAGTCCACGTTGCCGTGACGATTACACAGCGCTTTTACAGCACGATCGGCATCGACTACATGGAAGGTAGCGTCAATTCCCTCACGCCGCGCGACACGTCAATGACACTGACCGTCAAAAGTGTCACGTCCGACCTGATTAGCATGCGTCTGGACGGTTACGGCCGCATGGGAAAAGAACTGACTGACGGGTCACGCCAGAACGGTCGCACACGCGGATGCGAACTCCGCACCCTGGGGCTGATCAACTACAACAGGAAGTTAAAAAAGATCGCAAGGTTCGACATCGTGGGTATCGGCAAGGCGTGGGGTAACAAGATGAACTACATCCGTCGTGAAATCCGTGGCGAGGACTATCCGTGGATGTATGGCATTGCTTGCGAATTGGTAACGGGCGACTCGGCCCTCGATCGCACACCGCCTTACAATCTGTTGCACTACGGATCGGCGGGTCCGTATTTTGCCCGCGACAAAAAGTAGCACGGAATTTTATTTCTTCTGAGCACACACCCGTCGCAAAGCCAAAGGGAACGCAAAGAATTTGGTGGTACGAGAATGTTCATGAAACCATCCGTTATTCTCGTCGGGTTGTTTGTGTTATCGATTGCTTGGTCGGCAATCTGCCGCGCCGAGGACGAGGTAACCGCCGCCGGCAACGCATTTTTCGAAAAAAAGATCCGCCCGCTGCTCGTGAAACGATGCTACGAGTGTCATTCGGCGAAATCGAAGAAGCTCAAAGGCGGCCTGCGAGTCGACTCACATGCGGCGCTGTTGTCCGGGGGCGATAGCGGCCCGGCAGTCGCGCCGAATAAACCCCAAGACAGCCTGCTGATCGTTGCCGTCAATTACCAAGAGGAAGATTTGCAGATGCCGCCGAAGGGCAAGCTGCCCGAAGCAGAAATTGCACTGCTGACCGAGTGGGTTCGCCGCGGCGCTCCGTTTCCGAAAACCCACGCGACCACCAGGCCGGTCGCTGAGGAAAAGGCCGACTTCGTCGCCGGTCGCAAGTTTTGGTCATTTCGGCCGCTCCGGCGGCATGAGCCGCCCGCCGTAAAGAACTCGGCGTGGCCGCAGCGACGAATCGATACGTTTGTTCTCTCGCAGTTGGAAGCGCGTGGACTCGCTCCGTCGTCGCCGGCACAGGCTCGGCAGTTCATCCGTCGAGCGGCATTCGATCTGACTGGCCTGCCGCCAGAGCCCGAAGAAGTCGAACGGTTCGTTCAAGCGTCGATCCGCCATCGGGGCAGCCACGATAGTGGGTCATCCGCCATCACAAATCTTATTGATCGTCTGCTGGCGTCGCCGCGGTATGGCGAGCGGTGGGCGCGGTTCTGGCTTGATCTGGCGCGATACACCGACACCACGGCCGACTGGCTCAAATCGACCGGTCAGGCGCACCTCTACCGCGATTGGGTTGTGCAAGCGCTTAACGACGACATGCCCTATAACGACTTCGTCCGCCGGCAACTGGCCACCGACATGATCGGCACGACCGGCTCGGCCGACCTGCCGGCGCTTGGCTTCCTTGGCCTCAGCCCAACCTACTGGAAAGAACTCAAACTCGCGCCGGATGTCATCAAGACGACGGTCGCCGACGAATGGGAAGAGCGGATCGATGCCGTGAGCCGCACATTTTTGGGACTGACCGTCGCCTGCGCCCGCTGCCACGATCATAAATTCGATCCGATTGCGACGGAGGATTACTACGCGCTCGCCGGAGTTTTCGCCAGCACGCGATTGGCCGATCGCTCCATCGTTGCCGGAGACAAGTCCAAGGATGCGCCGAAGGCAAACGCGGTGGACGACGCCGCGCTGTTCGTGCTTGCGGATGGCCCGGACAAAACAAAACTCGTCTACAAACCGTCGGAGCCTCGTGACTTGGCCGTTCAGATTCGCGGCAACCCTTCCAACACCGGCGCGGTCGTGCCACGACGCTTTCTCGCCGTGCTTGCCAAATCTGATTCGCCACCGCCATTCCAGAACGGCAGTGGTCGTCTGGAATTAGCCGATGCGATCGTTGGCGACGCCGCGCCACTGACGGCGCGAGTCATTGTCAATCGAATCTGGCAATGGCACTTCGGCGCGGGTTTGGTGGCCACGCCGAGCAACTTTGGCGCTCAAGGCTCCAGACCGTCGCACCCCACACTGCTGGACGACTTGGCGTCGCGATTCGTTGCAAACAGCTGGTCGATCAAGTGGCTGCATCGCGAGATTATGCTGTCGGCGACGTACCAGCAGTCGAGCGCATTTGACGCGCGATCCTTCGCGGCCGATCCAGATAATCGGTGGTTGTGGCGAATGAGCCGCAGGCGGCTCGAAATCGAAGCTTGGCGCGATGCGATGCTGGTCGCTGCCGGATCGCTCGACACCACCATCGGCGGTGCAGCGACGCCACTGACCGACGCCAACAACCGGCGACGGACGATCTACGGCAAAGTTCACCGCCGCGATCTTTACGACATGCTGCGCCTCCATGATTTTCCTGATCCAACGGGTCATAGTCCCCGCCGCGCCGTGACGACGACTCCGCTACAGCAACTCTTCGCGCTGAACAGCGCGTTTGTTTGGCGGCAATCCGCGGCGATTGCAAATCGCATTCGCGCAGAAAACCACGCGACGGATGGGTTGCAGATCCGTCGCGCGTACGGCCTGCTGTTTGCACGAGCGCCAACAGCGGGAGAAGTCGCCTTAGGCGTTGAGTTTATTGCGAACACGGAGTGGCCGGTTTACGTGCACGCGCTGTTGGGCAGCAATGAGTTCCTGTTCATCGACTGATGTCCAAATGAAAAACGAAAGTCTCCATCTCGATTTCACTCGCCGCGACGCGTTGCGGTCAATCGGCGGCGGTCTCGGCGCGATTGGCCTGGCGGGCGCGCTCGCGTCACAAGGTCGGGCCGGGCCAATTGGCGCTCATCATCCACCTCGCGCGAAAACCGTGATTCACTTATTCATGAATGGCGGGCCGTTCCAGTGTGACTTTTTCGACCCCAAGCCGGCACTAACCAAACATCAGGGCCAACGGCCCGACGCCGTCAAACTGCGAACCGAGCGGGCCACGGGCGGACTGCTGGCGTCGCCATTCAAATTCGCGCCTCGCGGTAACAGTGGCGTGGCCGTGAGCGAACTGTTACCGCAACTCAGCCGTCATATCGACGACATCTGCGTCTTGCGGTCGTTGCACACAGACAACCCAAATCACGGCCCTGCCCTGCTCTTGATGAACAACGGCACGATGATTCCAACGCGGCCCAGCATGGGCTCGTGGACTCTGTACGGCCTGGGCGCGGAAAACGAGAACTTGCCGGGTTATGTTGTACTTTGTCCCGGTCGGCCTGTGCGGTTTTCGATTCTTTGGACCAGCGCCTTTCTGCCTAGCGAATTCCAAGGCACGTATATCAATCATTCCAACCTCGATCCGCGCAAGATGATTCCGTATCTGCGCGGCGCGAAACTGGACCGCCAGCAGCAGCGCCGACAGCTTAATCTGATGCAGCGACTCAACACCGAGCACCTCGCTTCGCGCGGACCGGACGCGGCGCTCGAAGCCCGCATCGCCGCAATGGAAACCGCTTTCCGCATGCAAACGGCGGCTGGCGACGCGTTCGACATCAATCGTGAAACCAAATCCACCCGCGCTGAATATGGCAACAACCATTTCGCGAATGGCTGTTTGCTGGCGCGGCGACTGGCCGAGCGCGGCGTGCGTTTTATTCAAGTCTATTACGGAAACGGCCAACCATGGGACACGCACGACAAACATCACGAATCCACACGCAAACTCGCCGACCACATCGACCAACCGATCGCGGCGCTGCTGGCCGATCTAAAGCGCCGCGGCATGCTCGATGAGACGTTGGTCATCTGGGGCGGCGAGTTCGGACGCACGCCGGTTTCAGAAAATGGCAGCGGCCGCGATCACAACCATTATGGCTTTACGATGTGGATGGCCGGAGGCGGCGTGCGGGGCGGTATGACCTACGGCGAAACCGACGAATTCGGCTTCCGCGCGGTGCAGGACAAGGTTCACGTCCATGACCTGCACGCCACGATCCTACATTTGCTGGGCATCGACCACGAGCGGCTGACGTATCACTACAGCGGACGCGACTTCCGTCTAACCGATGTGTTCGGCCGCGTAGTGCGAGAAATTGTCGCCTGAGTACGCCCTCAGCAACGCCCGGCGGAGGCGAACTATTCCGAGCCTCAGAGGCTTCGGGCAATCGCCCTACTCGACCTTCATCACTGCCGCACCGAGGATCAGCGTGGATGGACTGGCGTCGAAATCCTGAGGGACTTCCGTCAGGCTGTACCCGGGAAGCTTCGTCTCGGCTTCGTCCACAATCGACCCGAGAATAAC
>JAYZEI010000082.1:0-15550 GCA_036337375.1 Planctomycetota bacterium
CAGGGCAGGCTGAAGACCATGGTCGCCGCAATCAAAAACGTAATGCGGCTGAGCAACTTGGAAAGCAAGCGGTAATTCATCGGTTCACGTACGGCAACTCACTTGGCCGCCGACCACAAATCTCAAACTTCAAACATGGTCTTCATTTCATCGACTGCCGAATCATCTACCAAGACGATGGCCGTATCGCCCGGCCGCAGTCGATCGTCGGCCCCCGGCACGCGAACATATTCCTCGTGAACAATCACGGCCACGAGACATTTTTCCGGCAGCTGCAAATTAGACAATACGTGCTCCGTGCAAGCCGCGCCCTCCACCACCGCCAATTCACAGATGTGAATGCTGCTGGATCCTAGCGGCATTTGCGAAATGACGGGGAGGGGGCGAAGAAAGCTCAAAACCTGCCCCGCCATAACTTCCCGTGGACTGACGGCCGTCTTGATACCAAGCTTGCCCACTACCTCGGCGTAGTCGGGACGCTCGATAACCGCCATGATTGCTTTGGTTCCAATCTCGTGCGCAGTGACGCAAGCCATGATATTGTCTTCATCTTCAGCGGTACAGGCGACAAAAACATCGGCACTGCCCACGCGTTCTTCTTCCATTTGATCGCGCCGCGTGGCGTCGCTGTGAACGACCGTGGTTCGTTTAAGATTCTGAGAAAGGAAATCACAACGATCGCGGTTGTGATCCATGAGCACAACGCCGAATGAACCGCTTCCCTCCAGCGCCTGGGCAAGATGGTATCCCGTTTCACCACCACCCGCAATGACGACGCCCTTTTTGGCGGGTAGTTCTTTTTGAAACATATCTTTGACATTGTCGATGTCGTCTCCCATGCCAATCAGCGTGATCCCATCGCCAACTTCTAGTTGATCCGACGCCACGGCCAGTTCTGTGCGGTCGTCGCGAGTGATAGACACGATGCGGACATTCTGCGGAAGCCCCAACTCTCGAATCGGCCTGCCGATCACACCGGTCTTTTGGGTAATTTTGACCTCCTCCACTTCCAATTCGCCGCGGGCGAAATGTTCCATCATTGCGCTGCCCGGGTGGCGAATTTCGTGCGCCAACTCCATCGCCGTTAAATGTTCCAGGCTCAGCAGTCGATCGATTTTGAAATGCCGCTGATAATCAAAGGTGCTCATGTCGTAGTAAACCGGCGCGTAGATGCGGGCCACACTGCGGGCTGCGCCCATCGCTTTGGCCATACTGGCCGCGATCAAATTGACTTCGTCATTTCCGGTTACCGCCAGACAAAGATCGGCCGTGGATACGCCCGCCTGAAAGAGTACGCTCGACTGCGACGCCGAACCCGTCAACGCACGGACGTCCAGCCGCTCATTGACCTCGTGCGTCTGCACAGCGTCCTGATCAATAACCGTCACATCATGACGGTGTTCACACAATAATTTCGCGATTGAGGTGCCGACCGTGCCGGCGCCCAAGACAACAATGTTCATCGTTGAAATCCCAGTGACCGAGTCTCCACGACCAGCGAGTACTGGCGAATTACGTCACTCATTAGAATGTTGCGATTGGAGTTTCGGTCATTGCTTCGGCACTTGTCCTTTTGTGTTCAGGCAATCTTCCTGAATCAGTAAATCTTCGAGAATGCGGCCGCCGACCACCGTTTCCTCGACAATTCTTTCGACATCCTTGAGCTGAACTCCCCCATACCAAATTTGCTCGGGATAGATGACCAAGGTCGGACCTAATTCGCACTGGTCGAGACAGCCCGATTTATTCGCACGGACTTGCGGTGCCAGGCCCCGTCGTTTGACTTCGGCTTTAAGAGCATGTCGCAATTCTTCATTGCCTTTTGGGTCGCAGCAGCCGCGGCGGTGACCTTCGGCGCGACGATTGCAACAAACGAAAATGTGGCTTGTGAATTTTGCCATCGAACAGCGGCCAGCGGGCGGCATTACATTTTCTTTAGAATTTGTGCGAACGATCCTGGAATGCGGGAATGGTCCCGAAAGCCGACCGCTGATTGCCGAGTACTACCTATATCTGAAATCACCCGCCGCGCGGGGTCAATAGTCATCCGGGAGGAACGCCGCGGCGACGAAGACGTCCGCGCTTGGTTTTCCTGTCATTGATAAGCGGTTACGGCGGCGTGTGGAAGAATCTATTATCCAGATTTTTTTTGCCGTCATGGATGTAGTAACGGACAAGTTCAACGCGCAGGTCACGCGGTGCCAGCTGTTCGGCCTGCCACTGGGCTACCAATCCAGAGTGCCGCTGTTGATATCGTGAAATCTCCCGAATCTCTTCGGCCTTGACTCCTTGACGGCGCAGGGCCGCAGGCCGGCCAGATCGCACGGCGCGGCGCGCGGCGAGAAACTCGGCGCTTGCGCCATAGGCGATTTCGTCCAACGTCTCGACGACCGCGCCCAGTTTCGCGGCAGCCACCAAGTTCATGTTTCGATTCACTCCAGCGGCGTCGGCCAGCGCTTTCGCCAGCGTGGGATTGTCTTTCGCCGCAACCGCCAGCGAAAGCCGCAGCGACTGAAACCAGTCCCGCGACGGCGTCAGCTCGGCCTGCCGCAGCTGTATGGCGAAGTGATCGTAAATGGTCTGTTCGATTTCGCGCGTCGGTGAATACATCGGTTCGCGACGGCCGACGATTTTCATGAACGGGGAAAACAAAGGGCCGGTGGGTGACAGAAAATTGCTTTGCATGGAGACATCGAGCTTGGCGAGATTTGACAATGTCATGCCACCGGCCGGGTGCTCGGGAATGGGGAAAAATTGTGTCAGCGGCACCGATGTCTCCTGGGCCGCCAACAACAAAAGCCCCGCGCAGTAGCCCTCGATTTTTTTTCCACGCAGTTCCTCTCCCTTCAAGCGGGTAATGCCCGCGCTGCGAAAATTCAAATCGAATTGTGAGGCGTTGCCGATCACCGAAGCAACAGTCTGTCCCATCTTGAGGCCGACTTGCGGATCGGAATGCCGCAGGAATACATAATCGAGCGTGCGCTTGACGAAGGTGTCGACCGTCACCGCAGGAATCCGGCTGCCTTGCTCGGGCAGATCGACGACGAGAAACCGCCGCTTGCCGTCACTGCCCCGATGGGCGACCACCACGCCCACATGGGTAAACAAACCGGGGTGCAAGTCGGTAAACAGATTGTAAGGCGACGGATTGCGCATCAATAGCCAATCGCCGCCGCGAACGATGCTCGTGCCAACTCGGTACTCGTCGCCGGCCACGCCCAATCGTTGCCGCCCGTCAAAAAACGCAAGCAATTCCGCATGGAGTTTCCGCCAAACCCCCTCGAGCTTTGCGGGGTCTATTTTTCCAACCATGCCGTGCAATTCGCCGGCCGTTATTTCCGGTGCGGGCAAGGTTTTATCGCGACCCGCTTGCGGGTCTTGCGGTAAACCAATGTCGCGAACGGTGACCGCTGTCCAAAGCGTCATTTGCGGTGACAGGCCGGGCTGACGGATATACTGCGCAAGGCGGCTCAGCAGGCCGTTGTGCCGCGTGACGCGAATCAGTTGCAGTATCTTCGTCTTGGCGCGGTCATTGAGCCGCACGGCGTCCGCATCACCGGGCGGATCCATCAGCGCCCCGGATACAATCGCCGCGCCAATGGAGCTTTTCCCCGCCAGAAAAATATCGACCAGCTTCTCGTAGTGAACCGCGGACGAACTTAAGTCAAAATTCGCGTCCCGAAACACGTCGGAGGACAAGTAACGCAGCCGACCCGACAGTTCCGTCAACGTTGCCGTACCGGTGAGAAAATTCCGTACAGCCTGCTGCCGCTTTGCGCCCGGCGGCATCGCCACAAATTGTGTCCGCAGCGCAACGGTCTGCGCCAACAAATCGTCAGCCTGCTGTTTGATTTCGACAATATCCCGGACCGTTCTAAGAATTTCCTCGGCCGCGGCGTCCGGCGGATAGAATCCGAATCGCTCGGCGGCGCTTTCAATTCGCGGCACCAGACGAACGACGGCATCGCGAGCATCATCGGTAAAACCGACGGCCTTTCGCGGCAAGATCTCGGCCAGCGCCCCGAGAAGTTCTTGCGGCGATTCCTGCCCGTCGCCGCGGGCGGCAAAAGCGAGCGAGCAAAATGCCAGTGCGGCGGCGATCCGCCGCGCCGCGCTGCCATAATTCCTGGCACAATACTCGGTACAATACGACTCGGTACAATACGACCCGGCACAATACGTGGTGAGCATTAAATCACCCCCTCCCCGCAGCAAGCTACTTCTTCCGCATTAGATGTACCGTGTCGTGAACGAGATTTCCAGGAGATTCCAAGCACGGCGGTTCTCCGCTTTGCCGAGCGTGTCGCCAGACACCATGAGATCCCTCGGCGTCGCTGTCGGGGATAAGGCGTGGCCACTTGTGATAACCGTCCGGTGTTTGGGCCGCGGTGAGTGAGAGAATTGGGCCAAGTAACCCGGCCGTATTTTGGGGGCGAAAGCAAAGCCGCGCGAGAAACTAGGCCGAGTCCAACCCATTGTTGCCGGCCAATTGTTTCTCTGCAAAGACCAAATATTCTTCGAAAGTGCCATAGCGTTCCTGCATATACCGCAGAAAGGACAATACCGCATCCTTCTCATCCTCCGCGAACAACGAGAGTCGCTTTTCGTATGTTTCCTTCCAATAGGGCTCAGGCTCTCCAAACTGATATACCACGTTGTAGCCCAGGATATCGGCGGTTTCCGGGTCGCGAAGTTCCGCCAACATGTACGCTGGGAGATAATACCGAAACGCCTCCGGCGTAAAGAAGCACATTGCCGCTTCGTGCATGCGGAGGGCGGGCACGTCGTGCCCGTCCCAGGATCGGCCCAGAAAATACTCGCTCGTCCCCTCGTCGTCATATTGCGTATCCGTCAGCTCACCTGTCGGCGGAGAGGTATTTCTGAAAGCTTCTCGGATTATCGCTTCAACTTCGCGCGTATTCACTTCTCCGTGCTTCCCATGCTCGAAATCAAATATCCCCGGATTGTCGCCGGAATAGAATATCGCGACGGCGGTTGGGCCTGAACAGGACTGAATAGGTCCGAACAGGTCGGCCATCCAATTGCCGCGCCAACCACTTTTATATTTATCTCGTTGTTCTACTATGGTTGTCGCCTGTTTGTCTCCCCAATCCGATTTCAGTCGTCTCCAGCCACGGGTCGCGGCAAATGTCACTATTTGAAGCCACCGAACAGGCCCATCGGCAAAGCGTCATGCCGCTGGCCGCCCGCATGCGGCCGGCCACACTGGAAGAATTCGTCGGTCAGCGGCATTTTCTGGGCGAAGGCAAACTGCTGCGGCGGCTGATTCAATCAGATCGGCTCGGTTCGGTGATTTTCTACGGCCCGCCGGGCACCGGAAAAACGACGCTGGCACACTTACTGGCCGGCGCGACGCAGAGCCAGTTTCGCCAGGTCAGTGCCGTGGCCAGTGGCGTCAAAGAGCTGCGCGAAATTCTGGAACAAGCCCGCGACGGCGTGGCGACTGAAGGCGAGCGGACGCTGTTATTCGTGGATGAGATTCATCGCTTCAATCGAACTCAGCAGGACGTACTGCTGCCGGACGTCGAAAATGGAGTTGTCATTCTGGTCGGCGCTACGACGCAAAATCCGTTTTTTGCGATCAACAGCGCGCTTGTCAGCCGCAGCCGGATTTTTCAGTTTCAACCGTTATCGAGCGAAGACGTTAAGTTATTGATTCGCCGCGCGCTAAGCGATGGGCACCGCGGCCTCGGCGACATCGACGTGAAACTGCAGGACGACGCGCTTGAGTTTTTGGCGGAAACAAGCGATGGCGATGGACGACGGGCATTGGGAGCGCTGGAGGTCGGTGTGCTCTCGTCGACCGAACGGCCCGTACAATTCACGCGACAACTTGCCGAAGAGTCGGTGCAGCGCAAGGCCGTCGAATACGACGCCGCAGGCGATACGCATTACGACACGGCCAGCGCATTAATCAAAAGCATCCGTGGTAGCGATCCGGACGCCGCTCTGTATTGGTTGGCGCGGATGTTGGAAGGTGGCGAGGATATCCGGTTCATCACCCGCCGACTGGTCATTCTGGCGAGCGAAGATGTCGGCAACGCGGATCCGCAAGCGTTGCCCCTGGCCGTCGCGGCCATGCAGGCTTGCGAATTTGTCGGGCTTCCAGAGTGCCGGCTTACGCTGGCCCAGGCCGTGACCTATCTTGCCTGTGCGCCCAAATCGAACGCCGCCACCGTGGCGATCGACGAAGCCGCCTGTGACGTGCGCGAGGGCCGTATTCTGCCGGTACCGATCCACTTGCGCGACCGCCACTACACGGGTGCCGACCGGCTCGGCCACGGCGAGGGCTATCAATATGCCCATAACAGTACCGACGGTGTCGCGGCCCAAGACTATCTGGGCGTCGATCGCGAATACTACCGGCCCGTGGACCGTGGGTTTGAAAAAGAACTGGCTGGGCGGCTTGAATCGATTCGGGCGAGTTTGCGGCTTGCAGATCAGGCACCAGCTGACGAGGTCGAGTGACGATTCTCGGCGTGGCGGCAACTGAAAGGGGTGACTTGCAAAGCTGTCGATACCCCGTATTCTGCAACATAGCCCGGAACCGCGAGAATGCAGGAAATTCTCTTTCATTATCAGAAGATGCACCCGATGAACTGGGTGTATCTGTCTTCGATTTTAATGATCGGCCTGTACTTCAAGTTCAGCCGGTTCTGGAGCGTGCGCAATGCGGATTTGTTAGGCTTGGCGCTGCTCTCACCGGGGTTGATCCTGGTCGAATACGGCCGCAATCCACCGCCGCCAGCTGCGGCGCTGCCCGACATCGAATTGGCCGGCTTTATCTGGCTGTTCGTGGTTGGCGGCATTTTTCTGGTTCGCGCGTTGATGGATTCCATGATGGTCCGCCGGCCCTTGTTGGAACCGAACTTGTCCGTCGGAGGCATGCTGTGGGTCGGCATCTGCCTGTCGATCTTTTTGCTGGCCAACGTTGCCAACAGCAAACCGGTATTTACGCCGGATATCACATCCGCTGCAGATCATCAAAGCGAAGATTCACCCGGCGACATCACCGCCGGAGAAGATCGTGCAGAAAAAACGGGGCTGCAAAAGTATGGACCACGGTTCGCAATGCTTTCACGGCTGCCGCGAATCGAAACACAAATATTTTTTGGAACCGAAGCCAGCCCGCAGCGGCAACCGCTTTCCGATACCGAGCAACTGCTTGTGTCCGTGACCAAAACGCTCGCCATTATTTGTCATTTGGCAGTCGTCATCGGATTGATTGTTGTAGGGTATCTGCACTTCGACAACATCCGCACGGGAGTTGCGGCTACTGTGCTGTATCTGATGCTGCCTTATACGGCTGAAATGACGGGCGACATCACCCACTGTCTGCCGGCCGCTCTGCTGGTTTGGGCCATTGCTCTGTACCGCCGCCCTCTGGCGGCCGGGTTGGTCTTTGGGCTGGCGCTGGCAGCTATCTACTTTCCGCTGTTCCTATTGCCGCTATGGATCAGTTTCTACTGGCAGCGCGGCATGCTGCGATTTTGCATCGGCGTCGCCGTGGCGCTGGCAATTTCGGTGGCCGCGTTGGCATTTTTCTCCGACGGTGTGGATCAGTTTGTGCTCGATTTACGACAGATGCTCGGATTATCAATGCCGCGGTTCGAGAATCTGAACGGTATCTGGAAATTTATCCCGCCGTGGTTCCGGTTGCCGATCATTGCGACATTCGTTGCGCTGGGGGGCAGCTTCGCGCTGTGGCCGGCACAAAAGAATCTGGGCACATTGCTCAGCGGCACGACAGCGATGATGATCGGCGCTCAGTTCTGGCACGGCCAGGATGGGGGTCTTTGCATGGCATGGTATCTGCCACCGCTACTGCTAACGATTTTTCGACCGAACTTAGAAGACCGGGTCGCCACGACCGCGGTGAGTGTCGGTTGGCTGTCGCGGCGGCGCGGTGTGGAAACAGGCGGTGTCGAAACAGAAGGCTCCGCCGTGTAATTGCGGTAATACCGTGTAATTGCGGTAATACTATCGGGACCTTTGCTGCGGGGCACCAACGGTTGTACCAGCAAGCTGACCGAACCTCGGAAAGCTGTCCGCCTGGATCCCGAAGCTGTCCGCCTGGTCCCCGCCAAGGGACGTGTCGATGATCTTTCGACATCGCGGGCGCGATACGGTACTGATAGGATGCTAGCGCGCCATCAGTTCGACGGTCATCTCGATCGTTTGACCCCCGCGCCGGACGGACAGATCGACCTTGTCGCCGGGGTCCTTGTCGCCTTTGAGCGATTCCATTTCGATATAGCTGAGCACCGGCCGGCCGTCCATCCGAAAGATGATGTCGCCGACCTTGATGCCCACCTTTTCGGCGGACGAACCCACTTCGACACGATCGACTCGGGCACCCTGGTTCGAACCAGCGCTGTTGATGCCGATCCTGGGAGTGCTCCCAAACAGCCACTTCCCCCACACTTCACCCGCCGTCAAGCGATCCCAGTATTGCAGAGCGCGATAAACCCGGCAAAACTGCGTGTGAGTGTTGACGTCGGGCCCCGTGTGGATGCCGACAACCTCGCCGTAGCGATTGAGTACCGCACCGCCGATTGTGCAGGGCCGATGCCGGCTACGAAACGTGCGGATGCCGACTCCATCGTCGGTAATGGGCGCGACGCGGGGAAACCAATGCGGCTTGGCGGCGCTCGGTTCGGTGTGGGTGATGTGCAGATACAGGCCAGTCCGCGCCAACTCGCCGTCCCCGCTGAGTTGCAGGCCGGACAGGTCGGGTTGCGGCCCGATCCCGATTAAGCCCAGGTCGGCGTCGCGATAAATCCCCAACGTCTTGCCCGCGAACGATCGGCCATCGTGAAGTTGTACCGAGACGTCCAAGCCGCTGTGGGCCAGTTTGTGACCGGCCGTCAGTACGTGCCCCTGCTGCCCTACTAACACGCCGATGCCTTGGCGACCTTCGACCCGGTAGCTAACCAGGGCGGTCCGGCCACCCTGCCAAATTTGTTTAACTTGCGACCGCCGATCGATAATCGGTGAATGCTCAAACCAACCCGAATCGAGTCGCAGCTTGCTTTCGACGATATACTTTTCGAGTTGCTTGGCGTCTAATCCCAGTTGCGGATCTAGCCAATTAACCATGTCGCGTATATTCAGCGGGTCTGCGCCGGAAGGGCGGTCCTCGTGCGCCGAATCGGCGACCAGTTCCAACTTGGAACCGCCTTCGAACTTCGGCAACTTGACGGTTCCCGTATTGATCGGGCTGGCCGACCCGATCAGGATCGGACTTTGATACAACTTCGCGGCGCGATCGCCGGTCCGTAACCGCACGAACGTACGCGCGCAACCACGTGTGCCGGCAATTCGGTCCAGGCCGAATTGCGATCGAAATTCGGTCGCAATTTCAGGTACGTGAAAACTCAGCACGCTGTCGGCGTGCACGCCAAAGCCCCATTCGTACTGACCGTCGCCGCACCGCAACTCGCTACCCTGCACATTTCGATTGGCCTGCCAGGGCCAAAGACCGTTGTAACTGGAGTGCCGGCTGTCCGGTGCAAACAGTGGCACTTGATCCGGCGTCGTCATGGAACGCACCACTATCGTGCGATGTTTCGCCGCCAACGCGTCAGCGGACCATGCCGGCCGCACGCCGTGTTTCCAGTCGTTTGGCTCGTTCGATTCGCAATCAAAAAACGGTAAAAAACGTTCTGCACAAAGGGTAACTCGGGAGCCGTCCTGAAAATTCAGCCGCGTGAGCATATCCGCTGAATGACAACCGAGCACCGCAAGTTGCTCGTAATATGCGGTCCACGGATCGTCGATGGGCATGTGCAACTCGGCAAGGTCACGAATCAACACCCGCTTAATGCGTTCTTGATCCAAAACAACAACCGCATCGGCTTCCCAACGCAGCGAGCGAAATTGAATCTGCGTGCCGTTTTGCAGAAAGGCCATTCCCGGCACAAACCGGGTCCGGCCTCGCGACTTCCAGACAATGCGGCGAATCCAGCGGGTGTAGACGCGGGCGATGAACGTTGGATCTTGTTCAAAGTGCCGCGGTAAGACGATCAGTTGTGAGGGCTCGACCTGCAGGTGCGGCAGGTCCCCGCTGGCGAGTTGATCTTTGGGCACGTAGCTGAGGACTTCACCCACGATTCGGTCGCCGCCAACCATCTCGACGAACGATTTCGGTGTCTCGCAGCGTATGGGCGGCATCAAGTTCATGTGGGAGAGCAGATCGCCGTTGGAAGGCATCGCATTATCGGCAAGCGTTGGATCCATGAAAAACGATTTGAATTTTGCGGCGACCATGTGACGCAATCCTGCCTCTTTCCAGTACAGCAAAGGAGCCAACGGCTTAGCGTGACTGCCGGTTGCTGACCGCGAAATCGCTTGAGCCGCATGTTGGCGGACGCGGTGGTCGGTATCTTCGAGGGCCTCGATCAGCCGCCCGACCGCGCGGGCGTCCGGGTGCGCAATAAATCGCGCCACTAGGTGAAACCGAACTTGGTGATCGGGAGGATTGACCTTTGCCAGGGCCGCCAGGACCGCCTGCGTGGCCTCCTCGCCCGGCATGGCCTGCAATCCGGAAGCCGCTTGGTTTCGCACGCTTTGGTTGAAGTCGGCCAACCCCTTGACGAAGGCCTTCACGGAGTTGGCATGGGGTTTTTCTTGAAAGCGGGCCACGACTTGCGTGCGAACGTTGGCATCCCGGTGATCGAGTAGCGTATAGGCCGCCGTTGCCGCCTCCTCGCCATCGTAGCGGCGCACCGCTTGAGCAGCAGAACTCCAGGCCCGAGAGTCACTGCTGTCGAGGATTTTCAGCAGCGGCCCGAACGCAGCGGGATGCGGCTTTTCGACAAACCTATAAATCAAATGATTCCTGACTTCGAAGTCGGGATGGACAAAGTTCGCCAGCGCGGCGCGAACGGCGGCCTCGTCATCGATTCTGCGTAGCGCGTGAGCCGCTTCACGGCGGACGTTCTGATTTAAATCGTTGAGTACCCCCGCCAAGGCGGCGGCGGCTTTAGGCTCATTTTTGTCGCGGAAATGCTCGACAAATCGGTACCGAATATCCTCGTCGGGATGTTTCAAACCATCGAGCATCGCTTTGGTTGCAGCCGGAGTGGGCGTCGCGCGTAGCGCATAGGCGGCCTGCTGCCGCACGTTCTGATCCAAATCGCTAAGCGCCTTGACCAACACCGGAACCGCGTCAGCGAATGGCTTATGTCGGAACCGTTCGATGAGGACGCCGCGAATCTTCGGGTCGGGATTGTCGTAAGCGGAGATCGCTGCGAGTGCGGCGAGATCTCCGTCCAGTCCTTTGAGTGTCTCGGCCACCCGCCGGCGGACATCTTCCTGTGGATGAACAATCAACAATTTTAATTTATCAGGGGTCGATGCATTATCCAGTTGGGGATTCTTGTTAACGTTCTGCTGCTGCACGCGAAATTTCTTTGCCGCCGCTTTCGCCCGCGGATCGTCGATTCGGTCCAGAGCCCGCACGGCCAGGTCGCGATTGGCGCGGTCAATATCACCCAACGACTTGACCAGCGGATCGATGTATTTTTTGTCGGGCCGGTCATGAAACCGCTGCAAGGCGTGCCGGCGGACCTCTGTGGCGCCGTGTTTCAACGCAGCCAGCATCGCCGCCGTGGCGGCGGCGTCCTCCGAAACGCGGAGCGCCGTCGCGGCACGGTCGCGCACCGTTGGATTCAAATCCGCCAGTAGTTTTGTTAATGGGCCAACGGCACCCGGAGTCCGCTGTTGATGCGCCGGGTTGCCGAAATGCTCGGCCGCCTGGTGCCGCACGTAGTGATCGGTGTTTTGCATGGCGGCCATCAGTGCGCGATCCGCACTGCTGTCGGGAATCCTCCGCAAAAGCTGGATCGCCCGCTGACGGATGCTATTGTCGATGTCGGTTAATCGCCCGGCGAGCGCCGGCACAAACTCGGCGGCCAATTTACTTTCCAGCTTCATCAGGGCGAGAAGACGAATTCTCTGGTCGGAATGATTCAGCACCCGTTGCAGCGCGGCGACCGCGTCATCGTGCTGGATTCCGTTCAACAGACTTGCGGCCTGGTAACGGACCTCGTAGTCGTTGTCCTCCAACCGGGCGGCCAATGCACGGACCGCTTCGGGCGTCGCCCGCCCCGAAAAGCGGTGCAGCAGTTCGCGGCGGACAATCGGGTCGACATGTTTTAGCCCCGCATGGGTAGCACGATCGGCCTGCGGGTCGGGCGTGCCCCGAATCGCCACGGCCGCCCGCTGTCGAACAAATTGATCGCTGTCCGACAGCGCACGAACCAGTGCGTCGAGATAACGGACGTCGGGCTTGGCGGCCATCAGATTTACCGCGGCCCGCCGGGCGTTAATATCTGTGTGCGACAGTCCGGCAATCCGTTCCGCGATCTCTGCCGGACTGAGCGGCGGCTGGGCATCGATCACCGCGGCTGCCGACAGCAAAATCGCGAGTGCGAGCGGCCATGATTTCAGTCGGACAGCGTGTTTCATGTTTTTATCTGCGCGCCGAGCTGCCTGGCCGTCGCCGGGCGGCAAACAAGCAGTCATGGGCGATTTTGTTGTGAATCCATTGTAAAAACCGATCTCCATTATCGCTCAGCGAACGACCGGCAACAACAGAAGAGTGCTACGCCCCGGACAGGCGAAAGATTATAATGGAAACCGCCTCGCCAATACATTCTCACCTGAATACTCCCTGAATACTCATTGCCCCGATTGATCGGCCTATGCTGGATTCAATTTCGGAATTGCACGACGCCGAACTTGTCTCGCGGACACGAAAAGGCGATCACGGGTCATTCGCGGTGTTGTACGATCGTTATCATAAGCCGGTCTATGGATATTTGCGGTCACGTGTTTTAGACAGCGGACTGGCGACCGCCGTAACAAGCGAAGTATTCTACAAGGCGTTCGACGTCATCTGTCGCGACGACGCAGCCGTTCGATTCAATCTGTGGATCAAAGAACTCTGCCGCGACGTGCTGCGGCAGCGGATTCGGAACCGCAGGGATGGTGTATCGGAATGGGCGGCGCTGTGCTTGAAATTGGATGACACCTCACCGCATTTTGATGCCAGCGAAGATGTGCTGCCGCTATTGCCGGTCGCGCTGCGCAAACTCGACGCCGATTCAGCTCAAGCATTGGAGTGGTATTACCAGGGTCAGACTCCGGACGAGATCGGCGCACGGATGGAAAAGACTACCGAGGACGTCCAAACAATGCTGAATGAGGCGCGGCACGAATTACAAGCTTACGTTGCACGCCATTTGGGGGGCAGCGTGATATGAACGACGACGAAAGGCTGGAACTGATACGTCGCCTATCGCCACATCAGTGGTCCAAAGAACAATCTGCGGAGGTGGCCAAAGCATTCGACGCGGACTCGAAAGTTCAGGCGGCGGTCGCCGATCAGTTGCGGATCGAAGAGGCGCTGACGTTGCAGTTTGCACCGGGGCTGGAGAGCACCGAAGCGTTTCTCGGAAAACTTCAGCGCCGCGTCCGATCACAGCGACGGGCACGACGAATGAAGTTGATGGTGGCGACGATCTTGCTGCTGGCTGCGACAGGTAGCGGGGCATTCGTTGCGTACGAAAGGGGCTGGCTCGAAAAACTAATCGTTCCCCAAGGGGTTGCGCAGCGGGATGACACCAACGACTCAAAAAAAGACAGGCCGCGGAAAAAATCGCGGAAAACCGATGTTCGAAACGGCGACACGGACGATCCATCGGGCGATGGTAAACCGGATGCGTCCGACTCGACGACGGGTGACCCGATGCCGGTCGATCCCGCCAGCGAGCCTAATGCGGAACCCGACGGGAACGAGCCGATGCCCGATCCACCCGGGCCAATCGGCGTCAAGGCTGAGCCGTTCGAACCCCAATGGAAGCTGTTTGACGACGCGGCCGTGCGGGGCGACTTCAGCTGGCTCAGCAACATCGAAGCGCTGATGCAGCCGGTTCAGGGCGAACTGCAGAAGCAAGCCAACAACGGCACGATTCCCTTGAACGGCAAATACAAGCTTCAGCCGCCGACCGCGGATGGGCGAGTCATTCGCTTGCGAATGCACGCTACCAGCCGGTTAAGCTTCCTCATTGAGTGTGAAAAACAGAACGCGCGGATCGATTTTAGCGACGGCTGGCAGCTTCTCGCCTTCGTCAATTCAGCGGAATCGCCCGAGCAGTTTCGTGCGATCGGGGGCGACAACGGCCGCTGGAATTCATTTCGACAGGGCACGCTCGATTTGCGGTATCAACAGGGACAGCTGATTCTCGCCCGCGGGGATATGGTGCTGCTGGCGATTCCGATCGGCGAACCGGCGAGTATTACCCTCGACACGCAATGCCAGTTGAAACTCGCCGAAAATTTGCGGTTGCAGCCGATCGTGGTGCCTGATCGCGATACGAAGCCTGTGGCCGAGGCTGCCATTTCGCCCGCGCAGCGCAAATGGTCGACCGAGCCGAACGCCGAATACGCAGTTGTTACGCCGCAGCAAGGCGGCGGCCTGCTTTTCTCGCGAAAGGAAGATTCCGACAGCGAACTTCGAGTCGGCACGATCGTCGGGCCGGATAGCGGTTTGACCGTCACAATGCGGGCCACTAAAGTCGCGCCCCAAACGGGCTTTTTCTTTGACACTCCCGATGGCCAAAAAAACTGCGCGGCTTACATCGTCCAGCAGGGCCAGAATCGTGTATTGGCCATTTCACCTGCCGATCAGGGTGAGGCGGCGCGGAGCGCTCAAGCCGGATTTTACGTCAACGATCCGTTCTGGTGCCGTGGCGTTTACGGACTCGATTTTTTTCGTATCGAATTTAGTTGCGACGGGCAAACCTGGGTGACGTTTTTCGAAAGACCGTACGCCGCGGTCGCGCTGGACAAGCCCGTGCAAGTCGGCCTTTGCGCGGCGAACGGACCCGGCCCGCGCGGCGCGCTGCTGACTGATTTCACCATTTCCCGACCGCGTGCCCTGGAACAGTTTGCGAATGCCGAGTTGGTTACCAAAGTTCCGTTGGCCGTCAACGACCGATTCGGGCAGCCGTTGTCGCCCGCCTTGCAGTTGGACGGCGCGCTGGGCGCGCGGCCCGATGGCGTCACCCCGATCGACTGGCGAAAAGCGTGCTACTTGGCGCTGCTGAACAAAGCGACAACACCCGCTGGCCGGCATGAACTGGCCGCCCAGTTGGTCGGCACGGCGATCGAATCCGGTGCGGAATTCGACGAGTCTCTCGCCGCGCTGGGCGAGTTACCTTCTCGGTTAAAAATTCAGCCCAGTGACGCCAGCAAGCTGACGTGGGCCAAACTTCAAGGGCTGTACGATCAGCTTGCCGACAGCGAGTCTCAGCAGGGGCGGCCCGAAAACCTGAAGCAGATTTTGGCCGCCTGGTACTCGCAATCGTTCGGCACCGGTGCGCGTGACTTCCACGCCAGCACCGCACCCGTCGTGCCGCCGGGCACGCTTCGCTTGGCGATGTTTCACGGCTGGCACCGATACCAGTGGAATGACACATTTCTGCGGGCGCTGCGGTTCGAGTGTTTCAGTCGGCAAAGCGAC
>JAYZEI010000083.1:0-13307 GCA_036337375.1 Planctomycetota bacterium
TTGAACGCCAGCGCGACGCGTTCAGCGAGATTGTCGTCTAAAATCGAAACCGGCTCATCAAGACTTGCATCTCGCATCACCTCCGCCTTGAGATTCTGCGATTCGACCCACTCGCTCTCCGTCGTAATGAAGATGTCGTCCGCATCGACACGATATTGATTATCGTTGAGGCCCCGCTGCTGCAAGAGTTGCCAACCCCAATACGACCCGCCGACGACAATTACCAATAACATGACGGCCAACGCCAAAACCTCGAAGTGGCGCGACGTTCCGCGCACCACCCGCCGTACCCGCGACGCAACAATGGAATTTGGCTTCTTCTTTCGACCGGTCATACCGCGGTTCCTTGGCACATGCATACGCGAGCTAGGTGCTCGCATAATTCGGGCATCGCTATACCCATTTGTTCGGCCATTATTGGTATCAAACTTTGCTTCGTCAGTCCGGGAATCGTGTTTAGTTCCAGGACCCACGTAGACCCGGTGTCCTCGCGGATCATGTCGATCCGTACGAGTCCCCCTGCTCCCAGGGCGTCGGCAGCCTTGATAGCGATTTCAATCAATTCAGTTGTATCGCGCTGGCCGGAAAAAACATGGTCAACCGCGGCACTACCAAATTTTGAATCGAAGTCGAAAACCGGTCTGGAACGTACAATCTCAAGCGGTGAAAGCGGCTGCCGATCGAGCAGACCCACCGTATATTCGCGTCCGCAAACGAATTGCTCGGCCAGCAATTGCTGTTCGAAACGCCGCGCCTTGGCAATACACTGATCGATATCCCGCTCACGACGGGCAATCGAGACGCCAAGACTGCAGCCCTGGCCGTCCGGTTTGATGATCCAGGGAAATGGAATCGGTCGCATTCGATCAACGACATCAGCGGCACACTCGCTGGCGTCGAACGAGATTCCTGCCGGCGTGGGGACACGGCACTGATGGAATCGCCGCTTCGCTGCGCGCTTACTCATCGCCAGCCGCGAGGCCGTCGGGCCGCTACCCGTATAGGGCACACCCAACGCAGCTAATTCAGATTGAATACGGCCATCCTCTCCGGATCCGCCGTGAAGCGCGATGAAGCAGACGTCGATAGCGTCCCAATCCACGTCGAACAAATCGACTTCCGCCGGATCAATCGGCTCGACACCGTGGCCCCGGCGACGAAGCGCATCGACAACGCAGTGGCCACTCGCCAGGCTGATATCACGCTCGGAAGACTGCCCGCCGAGCAACACCGCGACACGAAGCGGCGCAGCGCAGTCATCAAACAGCAAAACGTTGTCGTCGAACATGGCTATCCTCCGTGACGAGCCACGCGTTTACCAGATTTCGATTTCCGTCTCCAACTCGACACCCAAACGTTCGGCCACGCCCGCCCGGATTTGATCGATTAGCTGCAACACATCTTTACTGCTCGCGCCCGCCTCGGCGACGATAAAATTCGCGTGCCGGTCACTAACCTCCACATCCCCGATTTTTACACCTTGTAATCCAGCCTGCTCGATCAGCAGCGCGGCGCTCATCCCGCGCGGGTTTTTGAAAATGCATCCAGCGCTCTGATGGGCCAGCGGTTGATCGGCCTTTTTAACGATCCACTGTTTTTGCATCTTCTTAGTCAGTTCCTGTGGATCGTCCTCCTCCAACTCGAACACCGCTTCAATGATCGCCAACTCGTCCAGACTGCTTTCGCGGTAACCAAAAACGAGGTCTTGGCGGTCGCGCTGACAGATTTCGCCGCTGCGCGTCACAACGGTCGCCTGGCAGGTCCACTGCCCGATGTCACCACCGCGACCGCCCGCGTTGCCGTGCAAACCGCCCCCAACCGTGCCCGGAATACCGACCAGCGGCTCCAGTCCGGCGAGCCCGGCGCGGACGGCGGACGAAATCACATGCCCCAGCTTGGCCCCGCCGCCGGCGACGACTCGGTTGCCATTGACCTCGATCTTCTGAAATTCGTCGGCCATCAACCTGACGACAATCCCCGCGACTCCTTCGTCCCGCACAAGTACGTTTGAGCCGCCACCCAGGAGTCGAATTGCGATACCATCTTCGTGCGCTCGCCGCACGAGCGCACCGAGCTGCTCGACGGTCTGCGGATCGGCCAGAAACTCGGCCGGGCCGCCCAAATTAAACCAGGTAAACTCGGCAAGCGGCGAACCGGCTTGCACAATTCCTTCGAATTCAGTCTGCAAAGGCATGGCTTATCTTCCAAATGTCTCCGGCCCCCAATGTAGCGAGCACATCGCCGGTGCAACAGACCAGCTTAAGCACAGATCGAATACTGTGAAAGTCGCGGCAGGCGAAGCTTGGTGTCCCGCAACGGCTTATGCACGAGGCCAAATCTCGCGCCGTGATTTCCCCCGCCCGCGTGATTTCCCCCGCCCGGTTGTGTCGTTCGCGCGCCCGGAAGATCGGTGCGATCAACACGAGATCCGCCAATTGCAACGATTCCACGAAGTCGGCGAACAGGGCGGTCGTTCGCGAGACTTGATGCGGCTGAAAAATACAAATGATACGGGATGTTGAATGAATTTTCCGCAGTGTATCTAGCGTCGATCGAATCTCGGTCGGATGGTGTGCGTAGTCGTCCCAGATGTGTAATCCCTGGAATTCACCGAGTCGCTGCATCCGCCGCCGCAGTCCGACGAAGCCGGCAAGCCCTTCTGTCACGTCGCTCGGGCGGGCACCGCAGTGCATGGCGATGGCCGCCGCAGCAACCGCGTTCATCGCGTTGTGCCGACCGGGAACCTGCAGCTTCACTTTACCAAGATTCCGCCGGCGGAACCGCAGTTGCAACTCGGCATAACCATCGCGCCATTGGCGAACACCGGCACTCCAATCCGACTTTGCCCGCAACCCAAATGTTTCGATTCGACAGCGCGCCGTACGCGCGGCATCCATCACAGCCGAGCATTCATGGCCTGCGACAAGCACTCCCGTCCGATCGATGCACTCGGCAAACCGCCGAAAGCTTCCGGCAAGCTGACTGGATGTTTCGAAAAAATCGAAGTGGTCCGGCTCGATGTTTGTAATGGCAGCCACATTTGCCGGAAGTTTCAAAAAATTATCTCGATACTCGCACGCCTCTACAACCACCAGATCGTTTCGACCGCGACGACCGCCGGTAGAGGACCAACCGCCGCGGGGTACGGCTCCACAGATGACCGTTGGATCTAACCGGGCGTTCGTTAAGATTTCCGCGGCCATCGCGGTCGTCGTCGATTTGCCGTGTGTCCCGGCAATCGCCACCCGCGTTTGACCGGTTAGCTGCCGACCGACCGCGTCGGCGTAGCTTTGGACTGCGAGTCCCTGCCTGGCTGCAGCGAGACGGACCGGGTCGTCCGCCGGAATCGCGTCGCTACAGACGACCAGATCCACTTCAGACAGATCGACAGGCTGCGAAGCCGGCGAGATCGACCAACCATAGCCCGCGAGTTCCTCGCACATCGCAGGGGAACCGTCTGACCCACTGATATTCACATCCGCACCGTCCATAACAGTTGCCAGCGCACGCATACCCGCCCCGCCAACGCCGCGAAAATGAACGAGAACCGGCTGAGTTGCTGCTCGCTGGAGCAATTTTTTCCGTCCTCCATGACCCGATGCGGATCGCGATCTTAGGCCAGTTCGCGTTGCGGATCAAGCGAAAGTGTCTCGAGATCGGCTCGTTCGTGGGCCTTCACAAAAAAATGAGTCTGGCCGGACTTCGAAACCGACGACGAGAGTGTGAACCGAAAGAACGAAAAAGGCGTTGCCCGGCCGTAATGTCATCCGAGTAACCCGGCCAGAGCCGGAAGATGACTTGCCCCCTACTGAGCTACAACTCCGCCAGCGGCCCTACTGCAACCGCGGTCGATTTCGATAACGGAAACTGCTTCAGCACCGCCAGAAGCTCGTCGGCGGTCACCGCATTATAAGCGTCCATGTCGTCCTTGACGCTGCGGTACTCGCCGCGGCGAAGCCAGTTGAGGCCGACGGAAATCATGCGGTTTTGAGGCCGCTCGCTCCCCAATACCATCCGCGAGTTAAATTTGGTCTTTGCGCGGACCAGTTCTTCTTCGCTAAAGCCCTCCTGTTCGGCAGCAATGTACACTTCGCGGATGCAACGGAGGTTTTCGGCCGTCGTCTCCGGCTCGCAACAAAGCCAGGTGACGAACATCCCCGCGCCGTCGAATTCGTGGTATTGCGTGCTGACTTGCTCGCAGTGCCCCGGATGCAGCAACTCCCAGTAAAGCCGGCTTCCGGAACTGTCGCCCAGCAAACTGACCAGCAAGTAGGCCGCGAACCGCCGCTCGTCTTCGGCAGCGGGCGCGTTGCAGAGCTGGATGACGTATTCCTGCGTCGCTGACGCCTTTTCCATCACTTCCATGCCCGCATGTTCGCGGGGCGGCGGGCATTGCCGCTGGGGAGCAAACCGTTCCCAGCCCGCACAGTGCTGCTCGGCCGATGCCACCAGCGCGTCAAAATCGACATTTCCAGCAGCCGCCAGCACCATATTTGATGGACTATAACGCGACTGAAAATATCCGCGCATCATGTCAGCCGTCAGAGCCGATACGCTCTCAACCGTGCCGAGCACCCGATTTGCCAGCGGGTGATCACCGTAGTGTGCGATTTCAACACGTTCATCCGCACCGAAGGGAGGTTGATCCTCGTACATGCGAATCTCTTCGATGATGACTTGTTTTTCCGTATCAAAGTCACTCTCCCGCAGCGACGGTCGCATCAGATCGGACCACAGTTCAACGATTTCGTTTTGATACTCCGGTAAAACTACCGCGTAATAAACGGTATTCTCCTTGCTCGTCCAGGCATTGTATTCCGCGCCAACCCGGTCGAAGCAAAGATTGACTTCGTCTGCCGAACGGCCCGGCGTCCCCTTAAATACCATGTGCTCTAAAAAATGGCTCGCGCCGGCCACATCCGCCATCTCGTCCCGCGAGCCCGTGTTGACACAGAATGAGACCGCCGTCGTCACCGCGTCGGGATTACATTCGGCGACCACCTGCAGGCCGTTCTTCAATTCATGACTGCGGAATTCCATTCGGCACCTCCAGCGAATTCGGTCCGAGCGTAACAACCGTAAAATCTCCCGGCGGATGGTCCGCCAGATAGGCGTTGATAGTCGCCGGCGACAGCGAATCGACGATTTCGCCAATTTCGTCGAGCGTCCGCACGCGACCGAGGTAGTACCAGTCCCGCGCAATGGCGCCGCTGCGGGCTGCGCTCGACTCCTGGGCCATAATCAGCGAGCTTTTCATATGCGCTTTCAGGCGATCCAATTCATCCTGCTGAATTCCGTCGGCAAGGCGGGTCAATTCCTGCAACGTAACGTCCAATGTCTCCTGCGCGCGATCGGCGCTGGTGCCCGCATAACAAAACACGCTGCCGCAGGTTCGCAGCGACCGCGGTGACGCGCTAATCGAGTAGCACAGCCCACGCTTCTCGCGGACTTCGGAAAAGAGCCGTGAACTAAATCCGTTGCTCAGCACACCGACGGAGCCCCAGGCCTGGAAGTACTCTGGATCGCTATAAGCGGCGCTGCGGTAGGCAATCGCAATTTGTGTTTGATTGGTGTCACTCTCGATATGACGGCGCGCCACGTTTAAATTACCGATCGGCGGTTCGTCGAGTTCCCCCTGCGGCCAGTCGCCAAAAAGCCGGCCGACCCGCTCGACCAGTTCGTTCCAATCGAACCGACCGGCCACACCTAGTATCGTGCCATTGGGCCGGTATGTTTTTTTGAAATGCGCGCGAATATCGTCAATCGTGATCGCCTGAATTCCCGCTAAGTCGCCCTGATGCGGCAGGTTCCAGGGATGCGGATAATGTACTCGCCGCAATTCGAGCATTACTTTTTGCGCGGGCTCATCTTCAACGGAGCGGATTTCCTGAATCGCCACCTGCCGCCCCTGCTCCAATTCGTCCTCCGGTAACATCGGCCGCCGCAACAGATCGGCGTAAATCTCCATCGCCGGGAACAAATTTTCCGCCAGCGTCGCGCCGCGGTAACTACTATGCGAAACCGATACCGATTCGCCGCTCTCGATACCCAAACTCTCCAGCGCCTCGACAAACTGGCGGCTGTCCAGCCCGCCGCAGCCGCGAAGCACCATTTCGCACGTCAGATTGCTCAATCCCGCGAGTTCGGACGGATCATAGACGGCACCGACCGGAATCAGAAAAGAAAATGCCACCGATTCCAGCGACAACATCGGTTGGCCGAGCAATACGAGCCCATTTTCAAACTGATGAGAGTGAATTCTCATAAAAATCGCGAATAGTCGGGGAGGAATCGCCTAAGTGTATCGGGCACTGGCATCAACGACAACGGCGGCAACGTATAGAATGTTAGAGGACATCGCCGTTTTGGACGGAGCTTCAGATTCATGAAATACCTCGCCCTCTTGCCGCTGATTGTTGCCACATTAACAACGGAACAGGCCCGCGGGGACAAGACAGATGCGATCGTTCACCAGTGGCAGTTCGACAACGGCCATTTCAAAAACGGTGCATTTCTTCCTCAAGCGGGAACTCTTAAATCCGAGGTCGTTGGTCCGCTGCAATTCGCCGAACCGTCACCACGAGCAGTAATGCTGGATGGTAATTCGAAAGCGGGACATCGCATCCGGGTCAAAGACCGCTTGGCGGCCGACGAGCTGCCCGGCCAGGCGGTCTCTGTAGAAGCCTGGGCGTTGGTCGATCGACCGGAAAAGTGGGGCGGCATTGTCAGCGCACTACAGGACAACGGCGATTTCGAGCGCGGATGGATTCTCGGCTACCACGAAACGCAGTTTTACTTCGGGCTGGCCAGCGACACGCGCAAACGATTTACCTTTTTAAATTCGACCCGCCTTTTTCAGACGGGCTACTGGTACCACGTCGTGGGCACATACGACGGGACAACGCAGCGAATCTACCTTGACGGGCGGCTCCAGGGTGAATCAACCGACCAGAACGGCAAGATCCTGTACGCGCCCGAAACATTTTTTTCGATCGGCGCGTACAAGGACGATAACGAGATTTACAGCATGGCCGGCCAAGTCGAGCAGGTCAGTATCTGGAACCGAGCGTTGGCAGCCTCCGAAGTCCGCGCGCGATTCGAACAGCGTAAATCGCGGTTCCCAGGAATTGATCCTGTCCGCCCCGAAACCGACGATTGGCCGACCTATCTGCATGACAACCAGCGAACCGGCACGGCCGGCAAGCCGCTGCCCATGCCGCTCAAGCTGGCCTGGCGCTATCGCGCCCGCAGGGCCCCGCGGCCGGCCTGGCCGCAACCGGCCAACCAGGACTTCTGGCACAAGAAGCACGGACTGAAAGCCCGCGTGACTTACGACCATTTCTTTCATCTAGTAAGCAGCGGCGACGCCGTGTTTTTTGCATCTTCGTCGGAAGATAAAGTCTGCTGCCTCGATGCAGAAACAGGCAGGCTGCGATGGCAGTTCTTTGCGGCCGCGCCGGTACGGCTGGCGCCGACGATCGCGGGAAATCGTGTCCTCTTCGGCGCAGACGACGGCTGGGTTTATTGCGTCAACGCCGGCGACGGCAAGCTCGTCTGGAAATACTGCCACACCAAACAGCCCCGCTGGATCGCCGGCAACGGGCGGCTCATGTCCGATCAGCCCGTCCGCACGGGCGTGTTGGTCGACGGCAACATCGCCCACTTTTGTACGGGAGTGTTTCCGGGACAGGGGGTCACCCAAGTGGCCATCGACATCCGTAACGGCAGTTGCATCACCAGCGGTCCGCTCAACGTTTCCGCACAAGGCTATCTCGAACGCCGGACCGGGCGATTGTATGTTGCCACGGGCCGCGATCCGGCGGGAAGTTTCATTACCTCCCTACAGCGTCGCGGCAAGGACATCGGCAAAACCGGGCAATCCATTCCGACTGATTTTCCCTATGCTTTCGTCGCCGCAGACGGCCAGCGGTATGGCGGCGGCGATGGAAAGATTGCGGCCTTCGATTCGAAGGACGGTCGCGAGATCTGGTCCGCCAAAGTCGAAGGCCGGGCCGGCTCGATCGCCATCGCCGGCGGGCGGCTGCTGGTGAGTACCGACACCGGTTTCGTCTATTGTTACACGCCGACCGCAACGCAGGCCGTACTTCACGACTTGCCGGACGGCGGCCGGATTCCCGAGGCCGATACTTTGAGCGGCCGGAAACAAGCCGCGAACGAGCGTGCGGATGAAATCGTCCGACGCAGTTCCGTTACCGACGGCTACGCATTAGTTCTCGGGTGCGATGCTGAACAACCGACCCGCAACTCAAACGGTGCCGGGGCTGCAGCGGCGGAGGAATTCGGCTCTGCGGATCTGCTCGAAGCATTAGCGGCCAAAACGCGGTTGAAGATCATCGGACTTGTGCGGAAGGAGGAAGATGTTTGGGTCCTCCGCCGGCAATTGGATGCCGTAGGGCTATCGGGCCGCGTCACCGTTGTCCGCTCCGCCGATACGAAACTACCCTTCTCCGATTATTTATTTAACCTCGTTGTCTGCGCCAGCCCTCTACGCACGGAGCAGTTGGCGAAGGAAGCCCGTCGCGTGCTCCGCCCCGGCGGTGCATCCAGCCTGAGATACGAGAATAACAGACTTCCATCCATCCACCGGCGGGAACAAGTTGCCGACAGCGGCGAGTGGTCACACCTTTACGCCAATGCGGCGAACACGGCCTGCAGTCTCGATCAGCACGTCACCGGCCCGATGAAATTACAGTGGTTCGGTCGTCCCGGTCCGCAACAAATGGTCGATCGGCATCACCGCACGGTCGCCCCGTTGTTCAAAGCCGGAAGATTGTTCGTTCCGGGGGACAATCGCGTGGTGACCGTCGATGCCTACAACGGGACAATCCTGTGGAATATCGAAGTACCCAACTCGCGGCGGGTTGGCGTCATGCGCGATTGCGGTTCGATGGCGGCCAGCGATGAAGCCGTTTTTGTTGCGACCGGCAAAAACTGCTGGTCTCTCGATGCACAATCGGGCGCGCGAAAACGGACCTTCGCCGTCCCCCCGGCCAATGACAAGAGTGCACATCACTGGGGATACACGGCGGTGGTTGGCGATTTACTCTACGGCAGCGGCACGCGGCCTGACGCATCGCGCACGGCCCACAGTCGCCGCAGTATTGAAGAAGGAACCTACTGGGACTTTCGACCGATCGTTACCAGCGACTTCCTCTTTGCGATGGACCGAAAAGACGGACGGCTGCAATGGCGACATCATTCCCCTAATCCCGGCGCGATCATCAACCCCACGATCACCATCGGTGGCGGTCGCGTTTATTTTATCGAGACGACGAGCGAAGTGCCCGCCAACGGTCGAGTGCACCTTCACCAGGCACTGAAGCAGCCGGCGTACCTCGTCGCGGTGTCGTCCGGCACCGGAAAGGAAATTTATCGCCGCAAACTGGATTTAGGGAGCATCCAACATCACCTTTTCGGCGCTTTCTGCAAGGGAGTTTTTGTACTCACTGGATCAAGAAACGACGGCAGCGACGGCCAGCGATCTCGGGTCTGGTACGAATTGATGGCCTTCGACGCGGGAACCGGCGAACCAATCTGGTCAAAATCGCAGAACAATCAAACAAAAATCGGCGGTGAACACGGCGAGCAGGATCATCGCCCGGCGATTGTGGGCGACACCATCTACGCCGAACCGTATGCCTATGAACTAAAAACCGGAAAACGGCTCGACTGGGGCTGGAATCGCGGACATCGCGGAGGATGTGGTACAATATCGGCTTCGGCCTGCGCACTGTTCTTCCGGGACGGGCACTCCTCGATGTTCGACTTGGCAGCGCGGACGCACAGCAAAGTGACCCAGGTGACCCGCCCCGGCTGTTGGATTAATATGATCCCGGCCGGCGGGCTGTTGTTGATTCCCGAAGCCAGTTCGGGATGCACGTGCAATTTCGCCATCCAGACTTCGATGGCGTTTTTGCCTATTAAGGCCACACAACCGAAAAAGGATTCGCCATGAGATCTGTGCACAGGGTCAACAATATCCACGAACCAGAATGGCCCGATGCGGTACGGCAAACTCCTCTTCGGCGGAACTGGCTGCGACGGTCGCTGCTCGCCCTGCTGGCGTGCCTGCTGGCCACCCCCGCCGACGCCTGCCAGATACCGGTTTTCCGCTACGCCCTGGAACGCTGGCAGCCCGATCCCTACGAGGCGGTCATCGTGCATCGGGGCGAGTTGACCGACGAGCAAAAACAGCTTGTCGCGCAGTTGCAGGACATCCAACACGATGAAAAAACACCGCTCAACCTGGTCACCAAAACCATCGATCTGGACAAAGCGACCGAGGAAGATCTGGCAACTTTGCACGGCGATTATCCCACCGATCAATTGCCAAAACTGTTTGTCAACTATCCCTACTACTACCCGGTCAAGCGGTCGGCATGGGAAGGAAAGCTCACGCCAGAGAATGTTAAGGGCGTCATCGACTCACCCATGCGAAAGGAAGTTGTCAAGCGGCTTTTGGACGGCGAGTCCGCAATTTGGATTTTGATCGAGTGCGGCAACAAGACAAAAGACGAAGCCGCTGCCAAGCTAATCGCCGAACAGTTGAAGATTAACCAGAAGGAACTCAAACTTCCCGAGCAAGACACACTAGAAAATGACGAATTCTTTCAGGAAGAAACTGCCGTCAAGTTGCGATTGGCCTTTTCGTTGATCCGCGTCTCGCGCAAAGACGCGGCCGAGGCGGTGTTTTTAGACACCTTGCTCAACAGCGAAGACGAGATGCCGGCCAACGAGCCTATTGCAATTCCGGTGTTTGGCCGCGGACGCTCCTATTTTGCGGTCGTCGGCCAGGGCATCAACGAAGAGACCATGGGCTCGGACTGCCGCTTTCTGACGGGCCCCTGCTCCTGTCGCGTGAAACTTGAAAATCCGGGAGTCGATTTGTTATTTGCCGTCGATTGGGATCGCAACATTACCACCAGCACGTTTCGCGAAATCGAACTTCCCGAACTGGCCGGTATCAGCAACGTCGTTGCCGCCGCACAGTCCGACCCCAACCGGGGGCCGGACGATATCGGCGTGAGTCCCATAAAAATTGTGCCGCCCGCAAGTGAAACGACTGCCGACGACAGCGCGGCGGGCGGATCGAACACTCCGAAAGATACCGCCGCCGCCAACGACGACGGCAAACAGACGGCCACGGCAGCCGATGGCTCGCGAACTGCAAAACCGGCAGCTACCGGCGGCACAGCGGATCCCGCTCAATCGGCGGACAGCATTTCGCCAAAAGCCGTGGCCGAGTTCTCAATAATCTCACTTTGGGTTCCCATCTTAGGCGTGGTCATCCTCGGAGCGTTGGTGGTCGCCATTGGCAGCACGATGTTGAAGCGGCGACCGGACTGACAGCCGCGTTTCGCTCTCGGCGACCAACCGGTGCTTTCGCGGAGCGAAGGGAACGAAGGGCAAGCAAATGAAGCTTTGGCAACTGGTCAGCCGCGAAATCTGGCATCGCAAGTTAAACTTTTTTCTGTCGCTGCTGGCAGTCGTGCTGGCCGTCACTTGTGCGGTCGGTTTTGTCACGCTGCTCGACGCCCAGGAACAACACACGAAAAAGCACGTCGCCGCGCTGGACGACGAGATTCGCAAAATCACCAAGCAGATGGGCTTTAATGTCTACATTCTGCCGGCCGAACAGAATTTGGCCGACTTTCATTCGCAGGATTTTGCCGTCAAAACGATGCCGCAATCTTACGTCGACCGATTGGCGGAGAGCCGTGACGTGGTAACGATCAACCACCTTCGTCCGGCGCTGATCCGAAAACTAAAATGGCCGGAACAGAACCGGCAGGTCGTGCTGATGGGCGTCAGCGGCGTTGTTCCGTTTCATCACCGCGATCGCAAAAAGCCGCTCGCTCTCCCCGTGCCGAAGGGCAAGATGAATGTCGGCAGCGTGCTGGCCGACGAGCTCGCGTTAGCAAAAGGGCAACAGGTTGAATTCCTGGGCCAGAAATTCCAGGTGGACAAGATCTATCCGCCGCGAGGAAACATGGATGATATCTACGTCTGGATCGATCTGGAGGAGGCCCAGAACTTGCTCAATATGCAAGACCAAATCAACCTAATCCAAGCGTTGGAGTGCAACTGCGCGTCGGTTGATCGGCTGGCGGAGGTGCAGGCGGAGATCTCGAAAATACTCGGCGCCGATGTCCAGGTGATCGAAATGGCCACCAAAGCGATCGCCCGCGCCAAAGCACGCACCAAAGTCAAACAGAGCGGCGAGGCAACACTAAAACGCTGGCAGACTTTTGCGGCGATCGTCTTGCCGATCAACGTGGCCGCCGCCGGGCTGTGGGTTGCCCTGTTGTCGTTGATCAACATCCGCAGCCGCCGCGCCGAAATTGGCATCTGGCGAGCGATCGGCTTTCGCTCGCGGAGAATTCTCACACTATTCCTTTCCAAGGCCGTGCTGATCGGCCTGGTCGGCGCCGTTGCCGGCATCGGCCTGGGGGCGGCCATGGGCAACCTCCTGTGGGATGCCCTCGTCGGTGCGGAATCCGACGTCCGCGTTGAACTGACATCTTCCAAGACGCTCTGGCTATTTGCCAGCGTGTTGTTTGCCACGCCGCTGCTGGCAATCCTGGCCACTTGGCTTCCCGCCCTATCGGCCGCCAACCAAGATCCCGCCGTTGTACTGCGAGAAGAATAACTTGTCGTTCGCGCAGCAGGCGGCAACCATTTTGAGCAAATCTGAAATGCGACTACAGTTTTCAAGCGTGCACAAATCTTACAAAGGTGCCAACGGCGAGGTCCGTGCGGTTAAGGATGTTTCGTTCGCCCTTGGTGAGGGTGACTTCGTCGCCATTCAGGGGCCGAGTGGCTGCGGCAAATCGACTTTATTGCTGCTCGCCGGCGGTCTTCTGCGCCCGGAGTCCGGCCGTATCACGATCGCTGACACCGATCTTTATAGTTTGTCGGCCGAACGGCGTGCCGATTTTCGAGCGGCAAACATCGGTTTCGTCTTTCAGCAATTCCATCTGGTACCTTACTTGAGCGTGATGGACAATATCGCGGCCGCCGCCAACCCCCAGCACAATGGTTCGATTGACTTCAAGGATCGCGCCCGTGAGCTGATTGATCGATTCGGCCTGGGCGCCCGCTCCAAGCACCGCCCCGCCGAACTTTCCACCGGGGAACGGCAGCGCACGGCCCTGGCGCGAGCGCTATTGAATGAGCCGACAATTCTGCTCGCCGACGAACCAACCGGAAACCTGGACGAAGAGAACGCCGCGATTGTCCTAGATCATCTCACCGAGCTTTCCAACGCTGGCAGTGCGGTCCTGCTA
>JAYZEI010000084.1:0-7173 GCA_036337375.1 Planctomycetota bacterium
TCCAGCGCGGCCATGCAGCCGGTGCCGGCGGATGTGATCGCCTGGCGATAGTAATCGTCGGCCACATCGCCCGCGGCAAACACGCCCTCCGCGCTGGTGTTGGTGCGGAACTTTTCGGTCCACTGGATGTAGCCGCTGTCATTCATCGTGAGCCTGCCGCGCAGAAACGCCGTGTTGGGGGTGTGTCCGATAGCGACGAACATTCCCCCGACTTTCAAATCGCGCCGCGAGTCATCGACGGTATTCTTCAGTTGGAGATTGTTCACGACATTGCCGTCGCCGTGTACTTCTTCAACGACGTGGTTCCAGACCACTTCGATGTTTGGATGCTCGAGCGCCCGCTGCTGCATGATTTTTGAGGCCCGCAACTGATCGCGACGATGGATCAGGTAAATCGTCTGGGCGTCTTTTAAATTGGCGAGGTAGGTTGCTTCTTCAACGGCCGAGTCACCGCCGCCGACGACGGCCAGCGGCTTCGAGCGAAAGACCGGCAGAGCGCCGTCGCAGACGGCACACGCGCTGACACCTTTGTTCTTGTATTCTTCCTCCGACGGCAGGCCCAGATAGTTTGCCCGGGCGCCGGTCGCCACGACGACGGTGTGCGTTTCCACGGGGTCTCCCGCTGCGGGGATTACGCGCCGCGGATGGCTTTCAAAATCCACCTCGACAATGTCGTCGCCGATGACGCGGGTGCCGAAATTCAGCGCTTGCTGCTTCATCAGTTCCATCAATTCGACGCCCTGCACGGCGTAGTGGTACTGACCGTCTTTCATGTGATCCGGCGCGGGGGGCAGGTTCCAGTGCCGATCCTTGTCGACTCCGCTTTCGACAAACGCGCGGACGTTACCGAAGGGAAAGCCGGGGTAGTTTTCGACCTCTGTTGTAAAAGCCAATTGTCCCAGCGGGATCATTTCGGGTTTGGGGGTGCCTTCGAAGACGAGGGGATCGAGGTTGGCCCGGGCTGCATAGATGGCGGCCGCCCAGCCGGCCGGTCCACTTCCGATGATGACGACTTTTTCGGGCAAGGCTCGTTTCTCCGTCAATAAATCCGGGCTGCGCGGAGCGTGCTAAAGCGGTCATTATAGGGGCTGAAATCCGCAGGTCTACGGTCGTGGTTGCCGTCGCTACGGCAGTTCGATATTTTGTGTGAAGTCGGCCCGGCCACTACGTAACAGGTATTCCGCGACAGGTATTCCGCGACAGGGAGTACCGCGGCTACTTTGGAGTGATCCTAATGACAACGTTGCTCATCGCTGTTGGCGCTTTTGTTGGCTACATCGTCGCCTATCACACCTACGGCCGCTGGTTGGCGCGGAGGATTTTTGGACTGGATCCCGAGGCGCCCGTTCCCAGCCGGCAACTGCGCGACGATGTCGACTACGTGCCGACAAAAAAGGAAGTCATCTTCGGGCATCATTTCACCAGCATCGCGGGCACCGGACCGATCGTCGGCCCGGCGATCGCGGTGTTTTGGGGCTGGCTGCCGGCGCTGTTGTGGGTGCTGATTGGCTCAGTCTTTATCGGCGCGGTGCACGATTTCGGCGCGCTGGTGGTCAGCTTGCGCAATCGCGGACAAACCGTGGGCGAAATTGCGGGCCGCATGATCGCGCCGCGAGCGAAGGTCCTGTTCTTGTTGATTCTGTTCTTTGCCTTGACGATTGTGCTGGCGATCTTCGGTTTGGTCATTGCGGTCATCTTTGCACATTACCCGGAATCGGTGCTCAGCGTCTGGATCGAAATCCCGTTGGCGGTGGCGATCGGATATTGGGTGTACAAGAAACACGGCGGACTGCTGCTGCCGTCGCTCGCCGCGCTTCTGCTGATGTACGGTTGCATTGCCGTCGGCGCGTATTACTTGCCGATTGAAGTGCCGACCGCGGCCTCCGGCTGGTTTGCCTCGCCGGTCGTAGTCTGGACGTTGATCTTGATGATCTACTGTTACGTTGCGTCGGTATTGCCGGTGTGGACACTGCTGCAGCCGCGCGATTATATCAACAGCCACCAGTTGGTGCTGGCGTTGGGCTTGCTGATGGTCGGGCTGCTTGTCGCCGGGGTGACCGGCCAGGCGGACCTGCACGGCAGTGCACCGGCGGTGGCCGACATCAACAACGTGGAAGAGATCGGCGGTGCGCCGCCGATCTGGCCTTTTCTCTTTATCACGATTGCCTGCGGCGCGATCAGCGGATTTCATTGCCTGGTGTCGAGCGGTACGTCGAGCAAGCAGGTTTCCAACGAGCGGGACGCACAATACGTCGGCTACGGCGCGATGCTGCTGGAGGGCATGCTCGCCGTGTTGGTGATTATCGCCTGCTGTGCGGGGGTGGGTATGGGAAAATTTGAACGCATGAAAGTGGCTGATGGCGGCTACGAATATAAGGCGGCGACGGCGACGGACGGCACGGCGCTGGTCGGCAAGGCAGCCTGGGAGGAGCGGTACAACGTATCGAAAGGCTGGGGCGCGTTCGGTCTTCCGGCGAAGGTTGGCGCGTTCATCGAAGGCGGCGGTAACTTTCTTGCTGCGATCGGCATTCCGCTGAAGCTGGCCATTGGGATCATGGCTGTGCTCGTAGCAAGTTTTGCGGCCACAACGTTGGATACCGCCACGCGGTTGCAGCGCTACGTGATTCAAGAACTGGCAGCCACGGTGCGATTCGCTCCATTGATGAATAAGTATTTGGCCACGGGAGTCGCGTTGCTCTTTGGATTTTGCGTGGCCATGATGCCGGGTCCCAAGGGTCCCGGTTCGGGCGGGTTGCTGCTTTGGCCGCTGTTCGGCGCGACGAATCAGCTGCTTGCCGGGCTGGCCTTCATGGTGATCGTGTTTTATCTGTGGCGGCGCGGCAAGCCGATTTGGTTTGCTGTCGTTCCCATGTCACTGATGGTTATCATGCCGGCCTGGGCAATGACGTATCAGATTTTTTACGACTTCTTGCCCAATGAAAAATGGCATCTGCTGGCTTTTGGTGTGGTGATCATGGGCTTGCAAGCCTGGATGGTCGTGGAAGCGATCTTGATTTGGCCGCGCGCCAAAGGGGTGCTCGAAGAAGCGCTGCCACCGCTGGAGCCGAAGCCCGCGCTAGCCGGTGGCCGGTCCTGCTAGCCATTTCCTGCCCCGGGCAGGGGGGAACCCATGCTTTGTTCGCTCGGGGAACCGCGGGCCTAAGTTTCCTCGTCCGGGCCTTCTTCGCCGGGCGGTGTGGCGCCGCCATCGGTCGGGTGCGTTTGTTCGTCGACGATGCGAACCGCTTTGTGATTGTCGACCGCGTCGAGATTGGCCCGCCATGTCGGTACTCCGTCGATTAACACATCCAGCGGTTCGCTGACATCTTTAGCGGTCGGAATGAAGTCGCCGACTTGAAACTTTTCGATTTCTTCGGGCGACATCGTCAATTGCGCCAGGACGGCTGTCACTTCGACGAGCTGGCGGGATTTTTTGTCGCGCGACTCATGCTTGCCGGTTTGCAGCGCCGCAATCCGCCGCACGATGAGCTGACGAAGCCAATCGACGGGTAGACAGCAGTGCAGTTCCGCGGATTGTTGCTCGATGGTCAGTTGAAACGTGGAAAGTGCAACTGTCTCGCCGGCGGTCGCGAAGGTGATTTTTCCGAAATCGGTTTCCACTTCCTGCGTTGATAGTTCGAATGCGGTGATGGCGTTCCACTCGCGGGCAAAGGCTTTCCAGAAAATTGCCAAGACACGATTCAGCAACCGCTGTTCCAGGTCTGTTGCCGGCAACCGGTCGATGCTTGCGCCGCCGGAGCCTAAAAGTTGATTGAGCAGCATCCCCGTCACAGCGGAGGGCAATTTGAGCAAGATGTTTGCGAACTCCGGTTCGGCGGCCGCCAATTGAAAGCATGCCGGCCGCTGGGCCGCCAACCGAAATTCGCCAAAGGCGATGTGCTGCGCCGGTTCGACCGAGACGACAACGTTCGCACCGACGAACGTCGTTAGCTCCGTCGCGAATCGTCGGGCGACCAATTGGTGAAAAGCTTCGGCCGAAAGCTGCTGCTGCCCGCCGTCATTGCTGCTGGGGTTGGAAAACAGCAGTGACTCGATCTCGGCGATCGTCAATTCGTTTTGATCCATTGCTGCCTCCTTGCACCGGTACCCTACAGAATCTGGCCTTCTCCATGTACAACCCATTTGTAGGTCGTCAGTTCCTTGAGCCCGCACGGCCCCCGCGCGTGGAATTTGTCGGTGCTGATGCCGATCTCCGCTCCCAGGCCCAGCTGAAATCCATCGTTGAAGCGGGTGCTGGTGTTGATCATCACGGCCGCGCTGTCGATGCCTGTGGCGAATTGACGCGCCGCATCTTCGTCGCTGGTGATGATCGAATCGGTGTGTCCGCTGCCGTAGCGGTTGATGTGTTCGATTGCTTTATCAAGCGAGTCAACGACGCAAACGGACATCACGGGTCCCAGGAATTCTTCGCCGTAATCTTCGTCGGTTGCCGTGTTTGAGTCGGCGACCAATGCACAAGCCCGCTTGTCGCCGCGGAGCTCGACTCCATTTGCCACCAGCGCCGCTGCGATCGGCGGCAGCAGTTCTTCGGCGACGTCGGCGTGGACCAGCAGAGATTCGGCCGCGTTGCAGACGCCCATGCGCTGGCATTTTGAATTGACGGTTATTCGTTCGGCCAAATCCGGATCGGCCGCGGCGTCGATATAGACGTGGCAATTGCCCGAGAAATGCTTCAGCACCGGCATCCGGGCCTCGGCGGCGACGCGGCGGATCAGCCCTTCGCCGCCGCGGGGAATGGCCAGGTCAATACAGTCGTCCAGCGCGAGAAAATGCCCGACGGCTTCACGATCCTGGGTCGCCACCAACTGCACGGCGTCGTCGGGCAAGCCGACCGTTGCCGCGACTTCACCGAGAACATCCACAATTGCGAGGCTGGAATGCGCCGCCTCCTTGCCGCCGCGGAGGATTACGGCATTGCCGCTTTTCACACACAGTGCGCCGGCATCGGCCGTGACGTTGGGCCGCGATTCGTAGATGAAAAAAATGACGCCCAGCGGCACGCGCACCCGGGTCACCTGCAAACCGTTTGGCCGCACGTTCGATTCCAGAACTTCACCGATCGGTTCGGGTAATGTCGCGACTTGTTCCATGCCGCTGGCGATACCTTCAATCCGCTCGGCGCTGAGTTTCAAACGATCCGCCTGTGCTTCGGTCAGGCCAAAACCCGGCGCGGCGTCCAGATCGCGCTGGTTGACACTTAGTAAGTCGTTGGTCCGCTTCCGCAGCATCACGGCGCAGCGCCGCAACCATTCGTTTTTTGCATCGCCGGGAACACTTGCCATGTGCGCTGAGGCGGTTTGGGCGCGGAGGGCGACCTCTCGGCAATAGGCGGTTAAATCTGGTTTTTCTCCGACCGGCATTAACGTCATCCGCGCGTTACGCTTAGCAGTTGGGAAGCCGCGGCTCCCGCCGTGCCGTATAAGGAAAAAGCCCGGTGGGAGGTCCGACCCTTCAATTCGACGCTCGGCCAGTATCGGCCAATCA
The DNA here is from genome assembly GCA_036337375.1 of Planctomycetota bacterium. Taxonomy (GTDB): domain Bacteria; phylum Planctomycetota; class Planctomycetia; order Pirellulales; family UBA7805; genus JAYZEI01. The sequence goes on from JAYZEI010000084.1 coordinate 5,506, forward strand.
TTTGTGTCGGTCAACGTCGTCATGGGGCAGTCGCGGTTGCGTTTCGTGCTGCCAAAATCGGTCTGCATTCAACTGCCAAACACCTAGCGACTGTACCAGACACGGTTTAGACTGAGGGCTCGAAGAAATTTCTCGTCTGGAGCCTTTCCGATGTCGACCCTCACTTTCTGTCCCGAGTGTGAAGCAAAAGTCGGCGTGCCCGATGGTACACATCCCTCCGCCCAAGTGCGTTGTCCTTTGTGCGGGCACGAATTTACACTCGGCGAGTCCGTACCGGACGACGTCCCCGAATTGATCGTTGTCGATCCGGGCCTGGTCGAGACCGCGGACGAATCGGCCGCCCAGGCCGCCGAAGGCTCCGACGGCGAGGACAGCAAGCCGGCTGACGATGGCGGTGCTGCGGAACAGGAAGCTAAGGAAGCGGGCGACGAAGGAGAAAAGTCTGGATCCGACTTTCTTGCCGGCCTGGCTACCGCGGGCGATGGTGCGAGCGAGCAGGTCTCCTTTAATCCATTTGGCGACAGCGGAGAAAAATCGGACGAAGACGGCGAGTCGAGTGTTGCCACCAAGGAGGGCAAAGAGGAAGGGGAAGGTGAGGGCGCGTTCGACTTCGGCCAGTCGGACGACGACGCGGAAGCCGACGCCGACGCCGACGCCGAGACGACTGCCGCGGCCCGACCGCCGCGGAAGGCGATGAGTCTGAAGGGACAACTGATCGGTATGGTTGTCTTTGGTGTGATCGGCCTGGGCTTGGGGTACGGCATCTTGCTGCTAATCGCGCCGGGTAAGGCTGCGGCGCTAAAGAAAACGTTTGTGGAGATCATCGGTTTGGATGGGAAGGATGACGACGGCCGAAACAGGGATATTCCGAAGCCGCAGGACGCGGAAAAAAGCGATCCGCACGATGATGGCGGTATCGGCACGCCCGGGGATATGCTCGACGGCGGCCGGGGCAAAAACGGTGAGGCCAACGGCGGTTTCAAGCCCGACGACGAGGGCGAGGTTGACCCGTTTGAAATTCCCAACATCGATCCGGTAGACCCACCGGACGCAGCCGAGGGGCCGCGGGGCTTTCGAGCGTTGTTGGGAGGGCAAGCGGATTCCGGCGGTGTCTTTAAGTCCGCTTCATTTGATGCCGTCGATGAGGCGATCGCCGAGGCGAGTAACTTGTCTGAGGACAACACGGTTCAGTATCTGGCCATGTGTAAGATCGGTAGCGGACTCGCTAACCTAGACGACACCGATCCTCGTTTCGGGTCGGTGAAGAAACGTGCCGACCAGTTAATGGCAGTGGCAAGGCTGCACATCGGTGCCGACAATTTGAAAACCGTTAGCTACAAGTGGGTGCGGGAACGTCCAGAAAAATATAAGGACAAAACGGGCATCTTCCTGTCTGGCCGAGTTTCGAAGGTTCGCAAACGTGCCCGTGTTTCGTCGCTGCACGTTACCGAAATCGAAATCAAACAGGGGGCGACCGTGATTTTGCTGACGACTTCGGCGGCGAATCTCGCCAACGGCAGCAAAGTCGTTATTCTCGGGTCGATTGTGGACGAAGCCGAGACGAAGCTTCCCGGGTACAGCCTGACGGAAGTCCCTCAGGATTTCGACGCCAGTCCATCCACGCTGATCCTCGGTGCGGCAGTGATGAAGGTCGAGTAGGGCGATTGC
>JAYZEI010000085.1:0-12343 GCA_036337375.1 Planctomycetota bacterium
CCCGATTGTATGTTAAAAGCCGCGGCCACCACCGTGCGGTGGCCTACGACAACCGCCGCTGGTTCCATCGGGCTCCTCGTCGCCCCTACATTTCCCGGCCACACGTCAACATAATGGATCCACGTATTGATTTGCGGGTACCAACCTACAGGGTCTTAAGATGAAACGAACCGCCGCAGCGATTGCCGTATCGACCACGCTCTGGGCCGCATGCGAGTGCCCGGCCGCCAACTACGACGAAAGCAAAGTTCCCAAATACACGTTGCCGGATCCGCTCGTCTGTGCCGATGGCAGCAAAGTAACCGATGCCGATACGTGGCGCAACAAACGTCGGCCGGAGATTCTCAAACTGTTCGAGACGCACGTCTACGGCCGAAGTCAACCGGCGGGAAAACGTCGAGATTACGAAATCACTTCGATCGACAAATCGGCGCTCGGCGGCAAGGCCATTCGCAAGCAGGTCAGCATTTTGTTTACCGAAAAGAAGGACGGGCCGCGAATGCATCTGCTAATTTACTTACCCGCCGCAGCCAAAAAACCCGTACCCGCATTCGTCGGGCTGAATTTTCGCGGCAACCATTCCATTCAGAACGACCCTGACATCAAACTGTCGACAGCCTGGCAACGCGGTGGAAAGCCCGCGACCGAGCAGTCGCGGGGGTCGGCGGCCAGTCGTTGGCCGGTCGACAAAATCGTCGCCCGCGGTTACGCGATTGCGACAGCGTATTACGGCGACATCGACCCCGATTTTCACGACGGCTTTAAAAACGGCGTCCACGGGTTGCACGAGAACATTCAAGACCGAAAAAACGATTCCTGGGGATCGATCGCGGCCTGGGCTTGGGGACTCAGCCGCGCGCTGGATTACTTAGAAACCGATTCTCAAATCGATCACCAACGCGTCGCAGTGCTGGGCCATTCACGGTTGGGAAAGACATCTCTGTGGGCCGGCGCCAGTGATCAGCGGTTTGCGCTCGTCATCTCCAACAACTCCGGCTGCGGCGGCGCCGCGCTCAACCGACGGGCGTTCGGCGAAACGGTCAAACGCATCAACACGTCATTTCCACACTGGTTTTGCGACAACTTTAAAAAATTCAACGATAACGAGGCGGCCCTGCCGGTCGACCAACACATGCTCATCGCGCTCATCGCACCGCGGCCGGTTTACGTGGCCAGCGCCGTGGAGGATCGCTGGGCCGACCCGCGAGGAGAATTCCTGGCGGCCAAGAATGCTGGTTCCGTTTACCGGCTGTTGGGCACCGACGCAATGGCCGCCGAAGAAATGCCGGAAATCAACAAGCGGGTACTGAGCACGATCGGCTACCACATTCGCCAAGGCAAGCACGACGTGACCGACTTCGATTGGCAAACCTACATGGACTTTGCTGATAAGCACATGGTCACCCCGGGGAGGTAATTCACGGGGCTAGCTCCGATTGCGGCCGCCGCCGATTAGACCGGAACCGACTCGCGGCTCGCTGCGTCGTCTTCTCCTGGAACGTCCTGTCCCGGGTCGTCGACCGGCAGCCGACCATCGCCGACCACATCGGTTGGGTCGGCATATCGGACGCAATTCCGTCCCGCTTCTTTGGCCCGGTACAGACATTCATCCGCATGGACAACCAGATCTTTCGCCGTGTCCGAGGCTACCGCTTCAGCAACGCCAATACTCACCGTCACATGAAGTTCGTCGCCACGGAAAGGGTATTCGTGCCCATCGAGCATTTCCCGCAACACTTCAGCCACGGATGCCGCTTCTTCGAGACACATCTCAGGCAACATGACCGCAAACTCTTCGCCCCCATATCTCGTGGCGAAGCCGAACTCGTCCGTCCTTCTCTTGAGTACATCGGCGACCGCCCGCAACATTTCGTCACCCGCCTGATGGCCATACACGTCGTTAAACGACTTAAAATGATCCACATCGATCAACAACAGGGAAAACGACTCGCCGTCGCGCCATCTGGTTTCATGGGCGACTAATTCGACGTCGAATGCGCGGCGATTGCCCAACCCCGTCAGGGCATCGGTACGAGCTTCGTCGATATAATCCAAAATCAACTGGCTTTGTGACCTGATTTCGGCTTTGACCGCTTGCGACAGACCAAAGGAGGAGACCAACCCAACCAAGCCAGCGATGACCCAGATCTTGCCAAAGGGCATCGTTTGCGCTGGAAAAAGGCCGGCAATCAGCAGGCAGACGCTCAACCAGGCAACCAATCCCAGAAAAGCGAGACGCTGCGAACCCTCACCAATTTTTGATTCCGCGGCAGCTGACATGTCAGAATCCTAAATGGGAACATCCCCGGTCGTTACCGGCGACAGTCTGTACAAACCGATACAAAACTGTAGGTTACTGTTGCGGAAAGTCAAAGCAGATCGCGTCGTCTCAGTATGCCATAACCCGTTAAACTGCAATCAGCTACGACAACCAATGGCCAAGCTCCGGACGTTTATCGCCGTTGCAGCAACCGAGGAAATTCGAAGGCAGGCAGAACAACTCGCCGAGAAGCTGTCACACACACCGGCCAACGTAAAATGGGTCGAACGCCGCAATCTGCATTGGACGGTCAAGTTTTTGGGCGATGTGGACAGCAACGAAATTCCGTCAATTTGCCGGGCTGTCGGCACGGTTGTCGGCGAAATGCCGTCATTTGAGATCATCGCGCAGGGGGCGGGCGCTTTTCCCACGCTGAGCCGACCGCGGACCGTATGGCTGGGCACCGGGCAAGGCGAGGAGCAGTTCATCTCTCTACACGATACGGTCGATTCGGCGCTGGCCAAACTTGATTTCCGCAGCGAACACCGTCGATTTCGCCCTCATATGACACTGGGTCGCGTGCGGCGAAGCCCGCAGGGCATTGACCAACTTGCCGCATTGATCGGCCAGCACAATAAATTCGACGCCGGGTCGATGATCGTTGATGAATTGGTAATTTTTACCAGCCAACTCGATCGGGACGGCCCGACGTATCAAGCCCTCGCGCGGCTTCCGCTCAGTGGATAATACTGACCATCCCGGCCGCCCAGCGTAGGGTAAGCAGGGCGTCGGGCTGCAGGGTGCCTCCACGGCGTCTTCACGGTGCCTTCACGGTGCCTGCGGTCGTTTTCCTTGTTAGCACTTGCGATATACCGTCTTATTTTAGATAAATGGAGCGCAGTAAATGGTCTCATCCGTAAAAAATTCTTCCAATTCCATTACCGACTCGAACGTGAGTAAACACATGCCCAAAAAAGTCGCAAAATCCAAACCAACGCAGGCTGCCAAGAAAAAAACGCCGGCCGAAAACGGACCGGAGGCCGTCCTATTAAAGAATCCGCATTTGAAAACGACGCTGCAGCAGATCGAAAAAGAATTTGGTCAAGGCGCGATTATGTCGCTGGGATCCAGACAGCATCACCGGATTGACGGTATCTCGACCGGATGCCTATCGCTGGACATGGCCCTGGGAGGTTGGGGTGTTCCGCGCGGACGTGTCATCGAATTGTTTGGCCCCGAATCCGGCGGCAAAACAACGCTGGCTCTGCATATTGTCGCTCAGGCGCAGGCTAAAGGTGGCATCGCCGCGTTTATCGATGCCGAACACGCGCTCGATCCGTCCTGGGCGAAAAAGATCGGCGTCGAACTCGAAACACTGCTGGTCAGCCAGCCAAATCACGGCGAACAAGCGATGAACATCTGCGAGATGCTGGTCAAGTCCAACGCCGTTGATGTGATCATCATCGATTCGGTCGCCGCGCTGGTTCCTCAGCGGGAGCTCGAAGGCGAAATCGGCGACTCTCACGTTGGCCTACAAGCCCGCCTGATGAGCCAATCGCTGCGGAAATTAACCGGCGCAATCGCCCGGAGCAAAACCAGTGTCATCTTCATCAACCAGATCCGTGAAAAAATTGGCGTTATGTTCGGCAGTCCCGAAACAACCCCCGGCGGCCGCGCACTGAAGTTCTACGCGTCGAGCCGTATCGACATCCGCAGGATCGGACAGCTCAAGGACGGCGACGAAGTGGTTGGCCAACGCGTGCGAGCCAAAGTCGTCAAAAACAAAGTGGCGCCGCCATTCCGACTGGCCGAATTCGACATGATGCACGACAACGGCATCAGCGCTGAAGGCGATTTAATTGATTTGGCAACCGAGCACAAAATCATCGTTCGCAGCGGCACCTGGTTCCGCTACGGCGATCTGCAACTGGGCCAGGGTCGGGAGCGTGCGCGGCAGTACCTCAAGGACAACCGTGAAATTACCGATCGTCTTCGCACCGAGGTTTTGGCTGCGGGCGGATATCATGATATGTTAGAGGGGGCTGAACGACCGCAGCCTGAAAAAGAACTTGCGCCGGCGTGATCGCGGCGCGGAATGACCAAGGACGAATGACGAAAGGCAGAAATGAGCCGCTGGCGGCATTTCGGAAATTTGGACGTTCGACGTTCTTTGGTCCCCAGACGCTAGTCCTTTAGACCTATTCCATTACGTACGCTCATGTATCGAACGACCCTTACGCTGGCAGCCGCTCTGCTGATTCAATCCGCGGCGATACACGGACAGGAGCCTTCAGGTCTGGCCGCCGCGGTGGCCATCGAAAAGGCGGTCGTCGCGGCCATCGCCCGCAGCGAACAATCCGTCGTCGCTATCGCCATGTTCAAAGCGCCGACGGCCGACGATCCGTTCAATAATTTTCGCGACGGTGACACGCCGGAACTGGATGCCGTTCCAGACGCGTTCGCAACCGGCGTTGTGATCGACCGTAAAGGATTGATTCTCACCACGAAGCACTCGTTAAAATCCGCCGACGACTTTCCGCAGCAATACATCCGTGTGGCGGGCAAGCCGCTTTGGATTCCTGTCGAGAGGGTCATCGGCTCGGATCCGTTCAGTGACCTGGCCGTACTGAAAGTGAGCGAGACTCATCTCGACACGCTCAAGCTGCAACCGATTCAAATGGGCGACGCCAGCAAGTTAAAAAAAGGCCAAATCGTCATCACGCTCGGCAATCCCTACGCGATCGCCCGCGACGGCGAGGTCAGCGCGAGTTGGGGTATTGTCTCGAACCTGCGGCGCAGAGCGCCGCCAAAACCGAGTAACAGCCCGCAAGAAGCCCGGCCGACGATGCATCACTTCGGCACATTGATACAAACCGACGCTAAGCTCAATCTCGGCACGAGTGGCGGCCCGCTGCTGAACATCCAGGGTGAAATGGTCGGCCTAACCACTTCGATGGCCGCGCTGGTCGGCTTTGAAAAGTCGGCCGGCTACGCGATTGCAGTAGATGACGTGTTCCATCGCGTTCTAGACACCTTAAAGCAGGGGCGTGAAGTCGAATACGGGTTCCTTGGCATCGGACCGGGGGACCTTTCACAATTCGAACGCAGAAAAGGACAACAGGGCGTTCGCGTGATGCGGGTCCTGCCCGGCACACCGGCCTCCGGCCTGCTGCAGGTTCACGATGTCATCACGCACATCGGTGATAAGCCTCTGCTGACCACCGCCGACTTGATGCTAACCGTGGGACAACATGCACCGGACAGCCGGATCTTGCTCAAGGTTCTACGGTTTGACCGTCCGCTCAGTGTCCCCGTTACGCTGACCAAGAACCGCATCTCAGGCGATCGTGTCGTTACCGTGTCCAAACCGGCCTGGCGCGGATTGCGGGTCGAGTATCCTTCGGCCCTGCGTTCGCTAACTTTTATCGAACCGATCCCATCCGGTTGCGTCATCATCACCGGCGTCGAACCAGAAAGCCCCGCCGACCGCGCCGAGTTGACGCCCGGTAAACGGATTCGGTCTGTCGAAGATACCGCCGTCTCGACACCCAGCGAATTCGCCAAGGCTGTCGCCAATCACAAGGGTCCGGTACGCATCGTATTGACCGACGACCGCCTCGGCCTGTCGACCGTTATCATCCAGCCCTGACGACGCGGCTCCAATCGGATGCCGAGCGAAACAAGGCCGTGTCGCAGGTCTGAAAAATTACTGCGGCGAAGAAACCCCGGACGGCCCCGCATACTTCCGGCTTCAACCCGAAACGGCCCGTGCGTGGTTTGGGCACATCCCCGACCGGAGATTCGTTTGCAGAGTTCCAACTCCGGCCAGAACCGCCGCCCTTTGGGGTACCGTAAAACGACTCGCTGCAACCCGGCTTAACTGCACGGATTGCCATCCTCGCTAGTCGGGTTTCCGGTCAGCCGGTATCATGGTCGCTTCCCGAATTTGATCCGCTGGCGATCTTACCAACGGTGTACTATGAAGACCGATGAACTGCGCGAGAAGTACCTTGCCTTCTTTGAAACCAAGGGGCACACGCGGTGCGACAGCGACGTGCTCGTCCCAACCTGGGATCCTTCGGTATTGTTCACTCCCGCCGGGATGAATCAGTTCAAAGACCACTTCCTTGGCAAAGTCAAACTTGAGTTCACCCGCGCAACCACCTGCCAGAAATGCTTCCGTACAGGTGACATCGACAACGTCGGTCGCACTTCGTGCCACCACACGTTCTTTGAAATGCTGGGCAACTTCAGCTTTGGTGATTATTTCAAGCGAGATGCGATCAACTGGGCCTGGGAGTTCCTGACCGACAAGGCCTGGCTCGGTATCGACCCCGCGCGGCTCACAGTCAGCGTCTACAAAGATGACGACGAAGCGGCCGAAATTTGGGCTAACGATGTCGGTATCCGCGAGAATCGCATCGAGCGACTCGATGAGGACGAAAACTTTTGGCCCGCCAGCGCGCCCAGTCAGGGACCCGATGGTGTTTGTGGTCCGTGCAGCGAGATCTTTTACAACGACGATTTTGGCGGCAGCGTAGAGATCTGGAACCTCGTCTTCACACAATTCAACCGCATTGGTGATCCACCCGACAATCTGCGGCCACTACCGAGCAAAAACATCGACACGGGAATGGGGCTGGAGCGGGCCGCGGCCACGCTGCAGGGCGTTGAGACGAATTTCCACATCGATATTCTGCGTCCGATCGTCGATGCGTCCGCAGACGTCTGCCACACCAAATACGAATACAACACCGAGAACGGCCGCCGCCTGCGCCGCATCACCGACCATGTCCGCGCCTGCACCATGGCGATTCACGAGAACGTTTATCCGGGACCACAAAAAGAGAAATACGTAATCCGCCGGTTGCTCCGCCGCGCCGTTTTGGACGGACACCAGATGGGCCAACGCGAACCGTTTCTTTGCCAGATTGTCCCGGCCGTCGTCGAGGCGATGCAGTCCGCTTATCCCGAGTTGGCCGAAAGCACCCAGCGGATTGCTGACGTCATTCACACCGAAGAGTCGAACTTCTTCGGCACCCTCGATGCCGGCTTAGCGCGTATCGAGACGATCTTCGAAAACATGAAAAGCGACGGCCACTCGATGGTCGATGGCGGTGAAGCAGCAGACCTGTTTCAAACTTACGGTGTACCTGCTGAAGTATTCGAGGCCATGTCCGCCGAACATAATCTGGCATTCGATTGGGAGGGTTTTCGCCTCGCCATGGAACAACACGGTGAAGCGTCCGGAAAGACAACGCACACCGTCATGAGCAGTCATGGCCCCATCGATGCGATCAAGAAAGTGCTGCACGACGTCGAATTTATGGGCTACGGTACGACCGACTCAAACGCGGAATTGAAGTTCATCGTCTCGCAAGATCATCTCTGCGAACAGTTCGATGAAGTCGGACACGAACAGGTTGCCCTCGTCGTCCTCGATCGCACGCCGTTCTACGGAGAATCAGGAGGACAGGTCGGAGATACGGGGGAAATCACCGGCGATGATTTTCGCTTTCGAGTGACCGATACGCAAAAAAACGGGCGGCTCGTTCTTCATGCCGGCCATCTCGTCGAAGGCCAGATGCGGGCCGGGGCAGCCGTCAGGCTGCGCGTCGATGTCGACCGTCGGCAGGCGATTCGCCGGGCCCACTCGGCCACGCACATTCTGCACTACGCGCTGCAAAAGAACCTGGGCAGTCATGCCCAGCAACAAGGCTCGAAAGTGGACGACGATTGGCTGCGTTTCGATTTCACCAACCCCGGTTCGGTCGGCGCGGATCAATTGCAGGCCGTTCAAGCCGACGTGGAAACTCAGGTCGCCGCCGCGGCCCCCGTGCATGCCGCAGTTTTGCCGCTATCCGAAGCGCGTCAAGCCGGCGCGATGATGCTGTTCGGTGAAAAGTACCCCGATCCCGTCCGCATGGTATCGATGGGAGAGTTCAGTAAGGAACTCTGCGGCGGCACACACTTGGACAACACATCAGAAGTCGAGTCCTTTGAAATCATCGCCGAGGAGAGCGTGGCTGCCGGCACCCGTCGCATCGTCGCGCTCACCGGAGAAAAAGCGCGCCAGCACGTGGCCCAGGTCAGCAGCGCCGTTGAGGAAACTGCCGAATTGCTCCGGGTGCCGGCCGGCGGCGTCCCGGCTGCGGCCGAATCGCTGGCGGCGAAATTGCGTGATTTGAGAAAACAACTTTCCGGAGGCGGCCCGGTGAGAAGCCAAACCGACACGGATGCCAGCGGCGACGAAAACCTGCCCGACAAGACAGTGCTGCAACATACCGCCAATGTGTTGCGCGTGGCGCCGTTTGACGTCCCGCAACGCATCCGGGGATTGATCGGCGAGGTGAAACAAGTCGAGCAACAAGTCGCTAAGTTGGAAACCTCCGCGGAAATTTCGCTCGACGGGCTGTTGGCCTCCGCCGAAGAAATCAACGGCGCGACGATTGTCGTCGCCGACCTTCCGGGCATCAATTCGAATCGGATGCGAAATCTTATCGACCAGCTGCGGCAAAAAGAGGACCGGATTGCCGCCCTGCTGGCCAGCACGGACGAAGAAAAAGTCACCCTGGTCGCGGGCATAAGTCGCGGACTGGAAGAGGCCGGTATGCACGCCGGCAACTGGGTCCGTGAAGTTTCCAAGATCGTCGGCGGCGGCGGCGGCGGCAAACCGTCGATGGCACAAGCGGGCGGAAAACTTCCCGACAAATTACCCGAAGCGCTTGAGGCGGCTCGCCAGTTCGCGCGCTCCGCGGTAGCCCCGCCCCCTTGAGGCCGCTTGGCAGTTGTCACCCAGTTCGGTATGCTTGCCCGCTACCGACATGCGATTGTTAAATCGCAAATGCGGCACCAACGCGAGTCAAAACAAGGGAGACCCCTGATGGCCTTTACACTTCCCGAACTTCCGTATTCCTACGACGCGCTCGAGCCGCACATCGACGCGCGGACCATGGAAATTCACCATACCAAACATCATCAGGCATACATCACCAAAGCAAACGGCGCCCTCGAAGGAACGGAACTGGAAAGCAAGAGCATCGAGGATCTCGTCGCCGACCTCTCCGCGGTCGCGGATGCCAGCCGCGGCGCGGTGCGAAACAATGGCGGCGGGCACGCGAATCACTCGCTGTTTTGGACCGTTATGAGCCCCGACGGCGGCGGCCAGCCGAGCGGCGATTTGGCAGCGGCAATCGATTCGGACCTTGGCGGCTTTGATGCCTTTAAGGACGCATTTTCCAACGCTGCCGCCACGCGTTTCGGCAGCGGCTGGGCATGGCTCGTCGCGGATGGCGGTAAATTGGCAGTCGGTTCGACGGCCAACCAGGACAGCCCGCTAATGGGCGCCGCTGTCGCCGGTATCGGCGGCACGCCGATCCTCGGACTCGACGTTTGGGAACATGCCTATTACTTAAATTACCAAAATCGCCGACCGGACTACGTCGCGGCTTTTTTCAACGTCGTCAACTGGAACGCCGTCGCCGACCGCTTTGCGGCAGCAAAAGCTTAGTGACGGAAAGTTCTGCCAAATTACTTTGCGGACATCTGGGCCGGTTCGTCCTTGACGACGAACTGGCCTTTTCCTTTGGCATGCACCGACAGCGGTGACTTCATCGCCACCACCGAATGGTCTAATTGCGATTGACGACGGTTGATGCGCCTCTATAATCCGCACCCTTAAAATTCACCGGTGGGGAACTTGTCATTTGTAAGACCGGTACGAACTTATTCATTCGGTCGCAGTTTTCGCATCGCAGCGTCCGAACTATAGACTAAAAGGCTATCGTCCATCATCAATCATAAAGGACATCGGGACATGCGTTCATCAATGGTCAAGCTTTCGGTCACGGCATTCGCAGTTGTCGTGTTTTCTGGATGTAAAAGTGGCATGCCAAAATGGAGTTGGTGGAGCAAAAATGACGAGAACGTTGCCCCGACGACTTCGCTTTCCGGAAGCCCGTTGCCGTCCCAGACGGCGCAACCGCGTCTGACTTCGGCAGCCAGCGTTGGCACCACACCTTCTTCCTACGGATCGACACCTGCGTACGGAACCCAGAGCGGCGCCCCATACGGAAGTTCGACTTACCCAAATGCGGGCGGCTATCCGAACCCCGGTAGCTATACCAATCCAAATAACTATCCGAAAGGCACCGCGTATCCGAGCAGCGTATCCTATCCCAATACCAATACACCGCCGAACTATTCCGGCGGTGGACAGGCCCATACCGTGAAGCCCGGCACGCCGTACGGATCGGGTTACGCCTCAGGCCCCGGCTATGGTTCGACCGTCTATCCGAACACCAGTACGACGACGCCGAACAACGTAGCGCGGCAACCCTACGGCACAGCGCCGAACACTTACAGTGCCGGTCCGGCCGTCAATTACGGCACAGGCAACCGAACGACGACACCGAATGCCAGTAACCCTACGTACAACCCGACGGGAGCAGCAACCTCGCCCTCGCCCTACGGCAGTTCTAACAATTCTTATGTCCAACCGCCTTCCGCCAGTAGCGCGAGTGCGGCGCCGCCGACCTCCGCATATTCCAGCAACTTAGCGGCGGCCCCCAAAACCGGGGTTTACGGTGCTCCCAGTGGAAACAAGTTGCCCGCCGCGACAACCTATCAGCCAGGCAGCGAGGCCTTTGGCGGGAACGCGCCCGGCGCAACCGGCTATGCACCCGCAGGGGTGCCGACGTATCAATCGCCGGCGCAGCCGTACCGGTTGCCCGGTTCCGCAGCATCAACTGGCCGGTCGCCACAGCCATACCTGCCCGGCAGCACGAGCAGCTATCCGTCTGCAACGGCACCACCGAGCAACGGTGCAAACGCACCGGCAACCTACACGTTGCCGGCTAGCCGCTGATCGGCCGACGAGCGGGGCTCCGGGACCGACCGCTGCCGGCTACCACCCCATCACCATATTGGACTCGATCGCCTTGCGGGCTCGCTCGAGATCCGAACCGGTTTCCTGCATGTAGAGACGGATGGCGCGAACCTTGTCGCCGGCGGCCTTGGACAGACAGTCGCGGGCCGCGTTGCACGGATCCACCGAGCCAACGATCCCCAAGGCACTCTTCGATATCACCCAGGTGTCTCTGAGCCGCTTTGTCCTTCGCAACAATTCTTCATCGGGATAAGTATCGCAGACGACTTGATTCGCAGCGTCTTCGTCTTCCGCCCAGGTGATGATGATGTGGTTGCTCGTCTCAATTTCGAAAAGTGGCATCGTACGTATGCTCCAACGTTGAATCTGACGGGCCGAGCGGGAATCCGCACATTGTAGCACAACCCATCCCCAAATCGAGCGGCGGATAAAAACCAGCCGGGCAAACATATCAGCGTCGCGGCACAGGCGGGAGTGATGAATATGCCAAACTCGTTCGTGATGATGAAATATCCCCCCGGTCGTAAAACAAGGAGGGAGACGTGCCCGGATGGGAAGTGCATAGGGAAGAGGGCTCCATTGAGTCCCGGCGGCGGCCCGCCCAATGTGCCGCCAACTCTGCAGCGGGCCTACCGTGCCCGCGGGCAGGCAATGTCGTTGACGAACCGGCTAGCACCTAGTCCGCGATCCCGGGCCACGCAGCGCCAACATTCCGCAGATCAGCACGCCGGTCAGCAGCAGCAGCCATCCGGAGCGATCCAGGCCATCCACCAACCGGCTGCTGCTACTTGCGGCATCGGTGATCAGTCTCTTGGCGTAATCCATGAGTACCCTTTCTGTGTTCCCGGGCGTGAAGGGTCGCCCTTACAACTCTACATCCCAGTTGTTCGCGGCGGGGCGGACTATATTCGCGTCGCCGAGACCACGTTGCCGCAAAACAACGGGCAATACCTAAACGTCCGCCGCATCTGGTCTTGCGAGTACCATACCCGCCGATATAATCGAACTTTCGAAATTCTCCGCAAAGGGGGCCGTAGCTCAATTGGTTAGAGTACCGGACTGTCGATCCGGTGGTTGCGGGTTCGATTCCCGTCGGCCTCGCTGGCAGCGCCCCGCATTGCCTCGCAAATCACTGGCAATGCGGGGCGTTTTTCTTTTCGCTCTCCAGCGTTTGTGACGTCGTGCGAGGGCTCACT
>JAYZEI010000086.1:0-13459 GCA_036337375.1 Planctomycetota bacterium
AAGCAATCTTTTGAACGAAATGACCGGCACGGTTGGCGCAGTCTTTCTCGGATTGCAGATCGGTTGTGCCCAGTGTCACGACCACATGTACGATCCGATCAGCCAGGCCGATTTCTATCGGCTGCGCGCCGTTTTTGAACCATCGGTTCAGGTTCAACGTGGTAAATCCGTTGACGTACTCCTTGGGGCTCGCGTACCGGCAGATCCTAGCTATTTGTTGGTTCGCGGAGACTGGCGTCGGCGCGGACCGCAGGTGCAGCCCGCGTACCCGCGGATTGCGAACCGTGACGGCGAACGCGTGGCGGTCGCCAAGCCGGATGTGAAGGCCGGTCGACGTCGCGCGTCTTTGGCGACCTGGATTACGCGGCCCGGGAATCCGTTGACCGCACGCGTGATCGTCAATCGCGTCTGGCAGTATCACTTCGGGCAAGGACTTTCGCGGACCCCCAGCGATTTGGGGACGATGGGCAATGAACCCTCGCATCCTAAGCTGCTCGACTGGTTGGCCGCCGAATTGATTGAGCAAAAATGGAGTTTGAAGTCCCTGCACCGGTTGATCCTGACATCGGCAACGTACCGCCGGGCGAGCGGCCGCAGCCCGGGTGAGTCGTCGCCATCTTCTGCGGCGGACATGTTAGCGAAGAATCGCGAGTTTGACCCCAAAAACCGTCTGCTCGGGCGGATGAATAGGCAGCGACTCGAGGGGGAGGCGATCCGTGATTCGATGCTTGCCGTATCCGGGTTGCTGTACCGGCAGATGGGAGGAGAAAGTGTCCGCCCGCCACTGCCGCCGGAGGTCGTGTCAACATTGCTGCGGCCGAACCACTGGCAGGTCAGCCCTAAACCGTCCGATCAGTTTCGCCGCAGCGTTTATGTTTTTGTCCGTCGCAATCTTCACTTTCCGATGTTCGCGACTTTTGATCGGCCGGACGGCAACGCCAGTTGCCCCCAGCGCGGCCGATCCACCACAGCCACACAATCACTCGTGCTGCTGAATTCGCCGCTGACCTTGCTCGCCGCCAGGCATTTGTCGGGCCGGACGCTTGTCGCTGCAGAAAAGACGTTCGAAGGGCGTCTGACGCTGCTCTTTCAGAACGCTTTGGGCCGCGCACCGCTGCCGGACGAGCTGCAGCGATGCCGCCAGTTCCACCACAAGCACGTGGCGGCGATTCGCGAAAAGGGGCGGTCGCCGAAATCGCTGGCACTGCCGATTCCGCTGCCGGACTCAACCACCCCGGAAGAAGCCGCGGCCTGGACCGATTTCGCACTGGCTGTGCTGAACCTGAGCGAGTTCATTTATATCGACTGAACGGCCGCGCTGTAGGACGGAGGTGTCGCTGTGTTTTCGCAGGGTAACCGGCGGCGCGGCGGCATGGGCCGCGGTTCCGCATTTTCGTCCGCTGCGGGCGGTTGCTGGCAATCGTCGAAATGGCGTTGTCTGGACCTGCTGGCCTTACTAAACTCACGCCTCGGGCTCGAGGGAAGTTGCCGACGGCCGGATTCGGCGAAGGATCGCCATGCACCAAATTTACAAACATCATTTGCTGCTTGTCGCAGCGGCGGGTTTGGTGTTTCTGTCAAACCTGGGCGCGGCGCAATTGTTTGATGAAGACGAGCCCAAGAACGCTGCATGCGCGTATGAAATGCAGCAGCGCGGCGATTGGATCACGCCGACGTTCAACGGCGAACTGCGAACCGATAAGCCGATCCTGCTCTATTGGTTCATGCTGGCCGCCTATCACATTTTTGGCGTCGGCGAGTTTTCTGCCCGCCTGGCTTCGGCGGTGGCCGGAGTTGGTACGGTGGTGCTGACGTATCACATCGGGCGGCGGGTTTTCAACGCGGAAGTTGGTCTGTGGGCGGGCTTGTTGCTCTGCTGTAGTTTGATGTTCGCCGTCGCCGCGCGGGCGGCAACGCCCGACGGGCTGTTGATTTTCTTTTCGACCCTCGCGATCTGGCTGTTTGTTGTCGGCAGTTTTCCGGTCCATGAAGATGCGGAGGTGGGCGCGAAAGGCCTGCCGGTCAAGCGACGGACGTTTTGGGCGATGTACGCGGCAATGGGTGTGGCGGTGTTGGCGAAGGGGCCCATCGGCGTGCTACTACCGATGATGGTGATCGGCGCGTACTTGCTTTGTCTGAATTCAGGAGCCCGTGTCGCGGCCAGCGGCACGACGCGCGCGGAGCGAACGGTAATCGGTACCATGTCGTGGCTCGTGCAGACGTTTTGGCCGACTCGAATCTGGAGATATGGACTGCGGATGCGGCCGCTGACGGCGCTGATTGTTGTCGCCGCCGTGGCACTGCCTTGGTACGTCGCGGTCGGTGTGCAGACCGGCGGTGAATGGCCGGCGGGGTTTCTTTTTAAGCACAATCTCGGCCGCTATATGGCGCCGATGGAGGGTCACGGCGGGCCGCCGTTTTATCATTTGATATCGATCTTTGTCGGATTCTTTCCGGCGTCGGTGTTCTTGGTTCCGGCCATCTTCAGTGCCGGTCGCTGTCTGCGCGAAGGCGACGACAATGGTGCGGGGTATCTGCTCATGCTCTGTTGGATTCTGGTCTACGTCGTATTCTTTTCGTTGGCGGGAACCAAACTTCCAAGTTATGTAACACCCACCCATCCGGCGCTGGCGGTTGTCACCGCCGCCTTTTTCTGCCGCTGGTCGGAGGAGCCGTCGCGGGTTCGCGCTATTTGGCAGCGACTTCCGGTTGTGATTTTGGGAGTCGTTGCCGTCGGACTTATTGGCGGGCTGACGTGGGTCGCGAGCACGTTTATGAACGGCGAAATCAAGCTGGGACTGATCGGGTTGATTCCGCTGCTCGCGGCCGGTGCCTGCTTTGTGCTCATCGGTCGCGGACAGGTCGGCCGGGCTATTGGTTTGTTTGTCGCGCTTTCGATCGCATTTCTCGCCTGTGGTTTTGGCTGGGTGACCAAACAGATCGAGCCATATCAAATAGCAGGCGATCTTTTGGAGACGGTCGATACAACCACAGATCGAGATATTCAGGTATCGGCCTATCGGGCATTCCGGCCGAGTTGGGTGTTCTATGCGCGGCAGCCGGTTGAATTACTGAGGGAGCCGGAGCAGGTCGCATCACTGTTTCGCCGCGGCCGGAAAACGTTTGTCATTACCGATGCCCGCAAGATCGATGAATTGCGGCCTCATCTTCCGGAAAACGTCGACGTTCTCTCCCGTCACCGCCGGTTCATGCGGGAGGGAGAAATCGTTGTGTTGGGGCTCGCCGAGTGGAAGTCGCGGTCGGCGATTCCGCGGGACAGGACGGCTCGCAGGCCGCAGGGGCCGCAGAGGCAGTAGTTTCGCCCTGTAGCAGCTCGTAGCAGCTCGTAGCACCTTATAGCAGACCGGCGGCGGGACCGGATTGGCAACCGGCCTGTTACAATGCGGTTACAGTTAGCGACGGTAGCGTCTCGTAGAATAAATAGGTGTTTTTTGGGCGGAGATTACGACCGCCGACGTAGGAGTGACCGGAGAGTGAATTGATGGCAACGGCGACGATATTAACGGTGGAGGATGACGCGGCGATCCGCCAAGGCATTGTCGACGCATTGACGTTCGCCGGATTCGGCGTGATTGAATCCGGCCATGGCGACACGGGATTGGAAATGGCTGTGTCGCGCGACTACGATCTGCTGCTGTTGGATCTCGTGTTGCCCGGCACGAGCGGACTGGACATCCTCCGCCAGCTGCGGGCATCGCGACCCACGCAGCCGGTCATTATTCTCACGGCGCTCGGCCAGGAGTCGGATCGTGTTGAAGGCCTGGAATTGGGGGCAGACGATTACGTTGTCAAACCCTTCAGCGTGAAGGAATTGCTGGCCCGTGTCGAGGCAGTCCTGCGGCGCAGCCCAGGCCGCCCGAGCGACGTACATCAGGTAAGCGTTCCGGGCGGCAGCGCGGACTTTGCTCGACAGCAAGTTTGTTTTGATGACGGTGAACAAACCGATCTGTCGACGCGCGAGATCGAGCTGCTGCGATATTTGGCGACGAATCACGGCCGAGCTATCTCCCGCGACGAATTGCTGGCGAACGTTTGGCGAATCAGTCCTAAGGGAGTTTCCACGCGGACGATCGATATGCACGTGGCGCGGCTTCGCGAGAAATTACGAGACGACCCGGAACAGCCTTCAGTCATTGTGACCGTGCGGGGTAAAGGTTATATGTTTGCGAACCAGACGAACGGATCATGAAACGACCATTGCACGTTTGGGCGATTTTCGGCGGCTTCCTGCTGGTCGCGTTTGCCGGCATGGGCTGGCTGACGATGAAGGCCACAGAGCTGGAGCGCGATCAAGAGGCGCTGTTTTTGCAGGCCGATTTCGAGGGCGACGTGCGGCTCGCGCTGCGGCGGATGGACCGCTACCTGGTCGAACTGTTCGCAGAAGAAAGTGCCTGGCCGCATTTCGCTTACGAACCCTTTTACGTGCCGCAGATTGCTATTGAAGATGGTGATGGCAAGCAGCCGGACGGCGATCTGAAACTGCCCGTGCCGATTGCGTCGCCGTTGCTCAAACCGAATTCAAACCGGGTTTGTCTGTACGTTCAGCGTGATCGGAAGGTGCAGGCGTGGTGTTCTCCGAATCTGCCGGCGGACGAGCAACGGGATTTGGCGGTCCGAAATGGTTTGGATGAGAAACAGCTTAGCCGCAACGGCGAGCTACTAAACCGGTGGCAGTCGCTGGCTGCGGCGGAGGATATCTGGTCCCAGCTTCCGGAGGCGGAGGAGCTCGCCGCGCAGCCCGCTGCCGGGCTGGCATGGAACGAAGCGGCAGGTGTGTCGGCGGATGGCGGTAACGAGGGACCGGCCCAGGCGGTGAATCCGGCGCCGGCCGAACAGCAAGGGGGTCGGTCTGTTCGCAGTCAAGCACAGCAGGAACTTGATTTGGCTCAGGCGGATGTGCAGAAACAGACCCTGGGCAAAACCATCAAAAAGCGTACGGCGCCGCAGACCCAACAGAGTCGCAGCAAAGCCGATTACATTCAGCGAAAGATTCAAAACGACGAGTTTGCCTCAAACCTGAATTCCCGCCTCCAGCAGCGCAGCTATTTGCTCAATAACGACACGAATTATTCTGTGGGCGGTCAGCTGGTAACACAGCTGATGCTAGGTGCATCGTCGCCCAAAGTGATCGAGGGCCGCAGTCGGCCGATTTGGATCGGCTCCGAATTGGTGCTGGCCAGACGGGTAAAAGGCGGTGGCAAGGCATCTGTTCAGGCGGTCTGGTTGAACTGGGAGGCAATCCAGGAAGAACTTGCCGATCTGGTGAAAGATCTCGTTCCCGACCTGACGATTGTGCCGGTTGACGCCGAGGCCGATGCCGAGATGGCGCGGATGTTGGCCGCACTCCCGGCGCAGCTAATCGTTGCAGCACCGCGGCCTGAAGGGAATCAGTGGACGGAACTCTCGCCGCTTCAGCTTTCGTTATTCGCCGCGTGGGGATGCCTGATTCTGGCGGGGATCGCGGCCGCACTGTTGCTCGCCGGTGTGATTTCACTAAGCGAGCGCCGGGCGGCATTTGTGTCTGCGGTGACGCACGAATTGCGCACGCCGTTGACGACGTTCCGCATGTACTCGGAAATGCTGGCCGAAAATATGGTTCCCGACAAGTCGCGACGGCAGAGTTATCTGAATACTTTGCGATCGGAAGCCGACCGACTGTTTCATTTGGTGGAAAACGTTCTTTCCTACGCACGGCTCGAACGCGGACGGAAGCGTACGGTCCAGGTGGCAAACACGACGGTCGGCGGTCTGCTTAGCGGTATGCAGCGTCGCCTGGAGGAACGCGCCGGACAGTCCGAGATGGAGTTGGTTACCGAGGCCGATGACGACGTGTTGGAACGGTCATTGGTGACCGACGTGTCGGCGATCGAACAAATTGCGGTGAATCTCGTCGACAATGCTTGCAAGTATGCCGCGGAGGCTGCGGATCGGCGGATTCACCTGCAATGGGCCGCCGGAGACGGTGAGGTGGTGATGCGCGTCCGCGATCATGGGCCGGGTGTTGACCAAGATGTGCAGCGGCGATTGTTTGAGCCATTCACAAAGTCGGCTCGCGAGGCCGCCCACAGTGCGCCGGGGGTCGGCCTGGGATTGGCTTTATGCCGCCGGCTGGCGCGGCAGCTGGGCGGCCGCTTGTCGCTGGAGTCCAGCGGCAATGGTGGCGCGTGTTTTGCGCTTAGGCTCCCAGGCCGAACAGCATGAGCACAATCGTTGCCCAGAAGACCATGTCGAGCATAATTCCGATCACGATATTGCCTGTTCGATTTTGGCGTTTCATTTGATTTCCTCCTTGATCAACGAACGTTCCATTCTAGGTAGCAACTCGCAGCAGGTGTGCCAATCGGCGGACGCGGGGCCAGGAAAACAGCCGGAGGGTTGATGTAACCGGCTTCTCTGTTTAGAGTTGCTCTCTCCAGTCGGCGACCGCTATGCGGAAGTGCGAGGTTCTGTTGGACACATCAAATGTCGTCAATTTGATATGCTAGCGACGCAGTGGCGATATTTACGTCTTGGGAAAGTTTTAACGTTTTGACGCAGTCTGTCATTGAACTTCAGGATGTCAGTTATTGGGCAGGTGGTGCCGCGATTCTCGATACGGTTTCGTGGCGAATCGAGAAGGGCGAGCACTGGACGATTCTGGGACCCAACGGTGCGGGCAAGACGACCCTGTTGCGGATCGCCTGCGGCCAGTTGTGGCCCAATCGGGGTGGTCGGGTCTTGCGTTTGGGCAGCCGGCTGCTGGACTTGCGCGAGTTGCGGCGAAGCATGGGCTGGGTTTCCAACCGGCTCGCCGCGCAGATTCCGCCTTACGAATGCGCGAGAGACACGGTCGTATCCGGCTGCGTGGCGCAAGTCGGCCTGAAGCCCACGCTGCGCGGCCCGAGGCCTTCCAGCGTTGATTACGAAAGAGCGGATCAGTTTTTGCAGGACCTGGACGGTGGTCGTTTTGCCGATCGTCCTTTTGGCGTTTTGTCCCAGGGAGAACAGCAAATAACCCTGATCGCACGGGCCCTGATGAGTTTGCCGCTGTTAATCTTTTTGGATGAACCGTGCGCGGGCCTCGACCCTGGAGCACGGGAACGATTCCTGGCGACCATCGACCGGCTGGCGACGAACAGCGGCGTGCCAAGTCTGATTCTGGTGACGCATCACATCGAAGAGATCATGCCGGCGTTCGAAAACGTACTCGTGATGCGGGAAGGAGCGATTGCCGCACGGGGCGCGACAAAGGATGTGTTGGATGAGGAGTCGCTAAGTGCATTGTATGGCGTGCGGATCAAGGATGTGGTTCGCCGCGACGGGCGGTTGTGGCCGATGTTTTAACGGGCCTGCCTTCCTTGGCGGGTTGAAAAACGAGGCGAACCCAACGCCTCGTCAATGGCCGTCAAAGTACTGCCCAGGCCGCCGTGGATGACCGCATCCGCAAGATGATCCAGCGGGGTCGGATCGCGGTTGATGATCACCAGCCGGCCGCCCGAATGCTTGGCGAGCTGGGGCAATCCGGCCGCCGGCTGAACGACCAGCGACGAACCGAGAGCAAAAAACAGCGCGGCCCCCTGCGCCCAGTCCGTCGATTGGTCCAGGACATCGCTGTCGAGTTGCTGGCCGAACGAAATCGTGGCGTGCTTCAGCAGGCCTGCGCACTTTGGGCAATTCGGCGGGCAATCGTGTTGGAGAAATGCTTGAATCTGTCCGTCCGCATCAAATCGCGTGTGGCATTGGAGGCAGGCGACTTCCCGCGCCGTTCCGTGGACCTCCAATACGGAATTGCTGCCGGCAAGTTGATGCATGCCGTCGATGTTTTGCGTGATCACACCACGTAGAATTCCGGTCGATTCCCACGAGGCGAGCACCCGATGAGCGGCATTCGGCTCGGCATTGGTAAAACCGGTGTGTGCTTCCGCCTTTTGCCGCCAGTATTCGTGGCGGGCTTCAGCGCTGCGAAGAAATTCGTCGTAGTAAACCGGCTGCGAATTGGCCCATACCCCGCCCGGCGAACGGAAATCAGGAATACCGCTTTCGGTGCTAATGCCGGCACCGGTGAACGCCACCGTTGACGGAGACTCGTGTATCCATTGGGCGATTTGGTCGGGCGTGGCGGTCATCGCGTTAGGCCAGGGCTGCGGATTCTGCGGCGACCTCCTGCAGGATGGCGCCGGCTCGCCCGGCGCCGTCGGCCGGCAGATTCAAATGCGTCACTGCCCGGATCATGGACGGACCGAGATCCAGCATCAGCAATCCTCGCTGTTTCAGACGCTCAACAAACTCCGCCGCGGTGCCGAGAGAGCCATCAACGTAAAAAATGACGATGTTGGTGTCCGGCTCCTCGGGCTGGAGTTCCAGGCCGTGAATGCCGCGAATTGCGGCGGCGAGCTGGCTTGCGTGTTCGTGATCCTCCGCAAGCCGATCGACATGATTTTCGAGCGCGTACAGTGCGGCGGCCGCGATGATCCCTCCCTGCCGCATGCCGCCGCCAAGCGCCTTGCGCCGCCGGTGCGCCTTCTTGATGAATTCTCGGGGCCCTGCCAGGGCCGAGCCCACCGGCGCGCCGAGACCTTTCGAAAAGCATACGCTGACGGTATCGAAATGCTTCGCCCAGTCCCGCGGGCAGATGCCGGTGGCCACGACCGCGTTAAACAGTCTCGCCCCGTCCAGATGCGCCGCCAGTCCATTTTCGTGAGCCCACCCGCAGATATCTGCAACGTGTTCGTGTGGCTGAATTCTGCCGGCACCGCGATTGTGGGTATTCTCCAAACATACCAGCCGCGTGCGGACCTGGTGCGCGTCGACCGGGCGAATCGCGTCGTGAAGCTGTTCGGGACGTAACACGCCGTGTTCGCCGTCGATCGTCCGCACGGCAACGCCGCCAAGCTGCGCGTACGCACCCTGCTCATAATTGTAAATATGGCATCCCGTTTCGCAGATGAATTCGTCGCCCGGTCCGCAATGGGAAAGGACCGCCGCCTGGTTGGACATGCTGCCGGAGGGAACGAACAGGGCCGCCTCCTTGCCGAGCAGCTCCGCGACACGATCCTGAAGACGGTTGATCGTCGGGTCTTCTCCAAAAACGTCGTCACCAACCTCGGCTGCCGCAATTGCGTCGCGCATTGCGGGCGTCGGTTGCGTCAGCGTATCGCTGCGGTAATCGAGAACCTCGTTGCTCATTGATTGGTCCCTGTTGTGAATGGCGGTCGTCTAACCGGATGCCACGGTCGGGTCAGCGTGACGTCTGTGTCGAGGCGGCGCGGCCTGCGGTTGTGGTTAAACGGAGCGGGCTCTTTCGTTTCGACCCACAAGCAGTCAGAATGACTTGGACTGCTTGAATTGCAGTCTATTCCGAAGACAAACCGGCGACTAGTCCCAGAGAGAACGCGGTCGACGGCCGGCAGTCGGCTTTTTGAGCGACTGACCGCCGAAAGTTAATCGCAGACAGTGAACAATGAATCTACAACGAATTGATTATCGTCGCGACGACGTCGCGGCGGCCGTGCGGATTATCCGCCAGCGGTTGAGCGTGCGGGGCGATGTGGTGAGCGAGGCGGGTCGACAGCGAACCATCGATGTGTTCGGCGAACCGCTCTTGCCGCGGCAGGTCGTGCAGCGGATTTGCGGCGATGTGCGGCAACAGGGGATCGATGCGGTGTTGGATTATTCCGCGCGGATTGACCGGGCGGAATTGACGGCGGGTTCGTTGCGCGTGCCGGCAGGTGACTTGGAGCAAGCCCACGCCGAAGCCGAAACCGAATTTCTCGATACGATCCGCAGAATTCGCGACAATGTTTTGCGGTTTCAGCAGGCCATTCTTAACCGCGATGTGCGCATTGACGTTCCTGAGGGCGGTGTTTTGCAGCAGCGTTATCTGCCTTTGCGCCGCGTGGGGATTTGTGTTCCCGGTGGCGCGGCGGCATATCCTTCGACGGTATTGATGACGGCTGTGCCGGCCCAAGCGGCCGGCGTCCAACAATTAGCCGTTATCGCTCCGCCGACACCTTTCGGTGCCTACAACAAGGATCTGCTGGCAACCTGCCATGAGATCGGCATCCGCGAAGTTTATCGCCTCGGCGGCGCCCAGGGTGTCGCGGCGCTGGCCTACGGCGTTGATGGAATCGAACGAGTTGACAAAATCGTCGGCCCCGGAAATCTGTTCGTGGCGCTCGCCAAACAGCAAGTCTTTGGCGATGTTGCGATCGATTCGATCGCCGGTCCCAGCGAAGTGGTCGTGGTCGCGGACGAAACAACGCGGCCCGATTTTGCCGCTGCGGATTTGATCGCGCAGGCCGAACATTCTCCCGGGGCCGGTTTTCTGATTACCACGAGTGAACGCGTTTGGCAGGAAACGGCGGTCGAAATCGAACGTCAGCTCGGGACGCTCGATCGCGGCGGTCTGGCCGCCAAAAGCCTGGAGGATTTCGGAGCCTTAATCCTGACCGAGGACGATACAGCCTCCGTTGGCCTGACCAACGAAATTGCGCCCGAACATTTGCACATCGCCACCGAAGATGCCGAGAGTCGTCTTCCGGACTACGTCAACGCCGGTGCGATCTTTCTCGGCCCTTATTCTCCGGTTGCTGTGGGCGACTACGTTGCCGGCCCTTCGCATGTCTTGCCTACCGGGGGAACCGCACGATTCGCCGCCGGGCTGTCGTCAAATGACTTTCTCCGCGGCGGGAGCGTGATCCAATACTCGCAGGCGGCGCTGAACGCAGTTGCGGCCGATCTGGGACGTCTGGCTGGGAAGGAAGGCCTTTCCGCCCACGCTGCCAGTGTCGACGTTCGGCTTGGTTAGCTGCCGATCCGCTTTAATACGGTGTCGATCGTCTCGCGGAATACTTGGCCGCTTTTTCAACGGCAGGCCGTTGATCGAAGCGCCGGATCCAACCATGCTGTCGCCGGATCAATTCTGCTGCAAGGCCGCCACCACCCGGTCGGTGACCGCTTGAATCAGCGTTTCCTGGTCGACCGATATCGGGGGTGCGTCGTTGGTGTCGCCGGCGTGCCGGCCCGGTGTCGGTGGCGGAGGATCGAAGGCCCGCCGCTCGATGCCCGCTTCATTCCAGCCGTCTCGGAAAATGTCGTTCGCGCACAGATCGCAGTTTTCCATTTCCTTTTGGTTGCGAGGGTCGGCGAAGCCCCATTTGTCTTTTAAATCTAAGAGCGCGCGTTCCTTGTCCGCGGGCAAATAGTTAACTTTTCCGAGGCTGCGTGCCATCATCAGCATTTGGCAATAAGCGTCGAGAATTTCGGTCCACCAATAGGCTCGTTCGACCGACTCTCCGAAACTCACGGTGCCATGATTCGCCAGGATTACGACGTTGGTTTTTTTGACCACGGGAATAATGGTGTCGGCGAATTCCTGGCCGCCGGGCGTTTCGTATCGCGTGATGGGTACGTCGCCGAGAAACACCTCCACCTCGGGCAAGACGCATTGAGGAATCGGCTCGCGAGCGATGGCAAAGGCCGTGGCGTGCGGCGGGTGACAGTGGACGACGCTTTTGATGTCCGGTCGCTCGTTATAAATCTGCAAATGCAGCAGCGCCTCGCTGCTGCGCTTTTTGATGCCGGCCAGCTGCTTGCCGTCTTTGTCAATCAGGCAGATGTCCTCGGGTTTTAGAAATCCTTTGCAGTGCATGGTTGGCGTACAGAGAAATTCATTCTCGCTCAGTCGATAGGTGATGTTGCCGTCGTTGGCCGCCGCAAACCTGCGGTCGTAAATTCGTCGACCGATGTCGCAGATTTCCATCTTGATTTTGTGGGCGTTAATCACGGTGTTGCTCCTTATAGTGGTCGGTGCATTTGTTGGGCCAAGGCAGGCGGTACGCCGAATGCGCCGGCTACGTTGCAGAGGGGTCAAGGTTGATGTTGTCCAGGATCGCCGCGTTGTAGGCGTCGACGGGTTTAATTTTCGGATAAAACGGTGCGGCTGCTTCGCTCGATTCACTCATCGCGATCTGGCTGCCGTTGCCCGCGCCGAGTTCGTCGTAGAGCACCACCACGTCGGCCTGCGGTGTGGAGTTGCCGAGCAAGTTATCCAGCGATAGCGGTAGGGCCAGGCGAAACGTCCCGCCGCCCAGGCTTGGGTGACTGCGATTTAGCGTGACCGTTCCGATGATTTCTGCGATTCGCATTGTTTTATTACTCGTTTATTTAGCCTCGAGGCAAAAGAGGATTGCGTCAATCGGAATCGGACGAGAGGTAATTTATGCTGAGTCGCGGTTAAATGAACTGCGCCGGAGCGCGCGGCGGTCCAGCGTTGTAAAGTTCTCGGATTATTCGTACCAATTCAAAACGGTTCGGACCTTGCGGAGCGATAACGAGCAGGTTGACACCGATCGACGTGACGGCTTCGCGTACGTCTGCGACATCGTCCGCACCCGCGGCCCGCACGTGCGGGTGGCGGTTCGCGTGACATAAAGCCGTGGTTGTCTGGTTTGTCAGCAGTATGCCGATGTCAATTTCAGCGACGAGTTGTCCGGCGAGTTGTTCGGTTGAGCGTTGGACGGTTGCTCCCGGCATGCTCTCAACTTGGATATCGTTGCGACGCAGCGAGTTGATCAAGTCAGTGCTGTCGAAGTTTATTTCCCCCGTGGCCAGTGCGAGTCGTACCGTCGGCGAGTCGCTGCGCCCAGGATCGACGGTGGTGACGGCGATGTTATTTTCCGCCAGGAAATCCTGCGCAGCAGGGGTGACGACAGCTCCGCTCGGGACGGTAATTTTCTTGGTGTTCGTCACTTGGTGTTTTAATAGTTCGAGGCTGATTACCCGATCGACAATCGTTACGTTGTCCGCCGTTGGCGTGCTCTCGTTGTGCCGATTCAAATGCGAGAGGACTTCCCGGACAAGTTGGTCGATGTCCATCTCTGCCATTAGTCGCAAATCCCCAGAATCGTCCAGCGGACAGGCGTTGTGTTGTCTCCCAGTAGTTCGCGCGTTCGCCGTCCGTCGCTGGAGATCATGACCCGTTGGCCCGCGCCGGCGCCCAAGGCATCGATGGCAAGTACCGGATCGCCATCGGGCGTTTCGCCGTCGGCCGAAAGAACGTTTATCAGCATCAACTTCCAGCCGACCATGGACTGGTGTTTAACGGTTGCGTTAGCTGAGCCGATGACTTTTGCTAGTTGCATGTTGTTGCCTTAATGTTGTCGCGAGTCCTGGGACTGTTTCTCTCGGTAGGGAGAATTACGGATTCCTGCCGAGAATGCACAGGTCGTCGATCAGTGAGCAACGACGTTCACGCGTAAAGGTGAGCGGTGTCGTCACTCCCTCACCGGTCGGCGTGGCGATCGAAAACGATAAATACCCTTCGCCCCCCAGTCCCAAACTCGACATGCAGGGGCCGTTTTTTACGAACAGTGTGGTGTCCATCACGCGGCCCATGTTGGTCATGTTGCGTACGTTGTTCGAGTGGATGATCGCTGTGTGGCCGAAGCCGTGCTCGTAG
>JAYZEI010000087.1:0-12277 GCA_036337375.1 Planctomycetota bacterium
ATATTTGCCCGCTTGATAATAACCACCGTGACCGCCGGCAAAGCTGCGTCCATAAACCCAATAAGATCGATGGAAATAAGTGTCGTCGAGGAATCCCATTGGTGCGAATAAATGCAGGCCCGTTCCCTTTTGCACGGCGCCTTGGACGGCCGGTTGAGCTGAGTGGGGCCCGATCGCTTCGCGCTTGCCGTTGAGGTCGAACCGCTGCGACCGCATGTAGATATACTTTCCGTCACTGGAAAGCACATCGGGCAAACCAACCGGCATGTTCAAAATCTTCAGCCGCCCTTGTAAATTCTCGCCCGTTTCCGGGTCCTTTTCGTCGATGATCGTCTCCGAAAGTAGCTTGCCGTGATTGGCCTCCAACCGATAAAGCCTCAACCCGCCATCCAGATAATTGGAACGGCCGGCCACAAACGACGCGACATCGTCTTGAACCAAAATACTACCGTGAACCGGCCACACCGATTCCAGTTGCTCGAAGGCCATCAGCCGGCGATCCCTCGGCGCGGCCCGGAACCGCCATTTGAGTTTGCCGGTGGAGGCCTGCAGACAATAGACCCAGCCGTCGGCGGAACCGAAAAGCAACGAGCCACGATGGTAGGTGGGCGGCGAATCGACGCGGCCACCGGCGGTGAAACTCCAGAGCCGCTCGCCCGTCGTTT
Source organism: Planctomycetota bacterium (assembly GCA_036337375.1). Taxonomy (GTDB): domain Bacteria; phylum Planctomycetota; class Planctomycetia; order Pirellulales; family UBA7805; genus JAYZEI01. Next base: position 666 of record JAYZEI010000087.1, read on the forward strand.
CTTGCAGGGCGTGAACCGCATGAGCATCCACCTGCGCAACATACACCCGACCGGCGGCAATTGTGAGAGCGCTAAGCCGACCGCCCATTTTCGTTTCCCAGGCGACACCGAGTTTCGTCGACAGTTCCGTCGCGGTAGCTCCGCTTCGCGCCGGATCGTGCCGGTACGTCGGCCAGTCGTCCGCGGTATGAGGATCTGATTTTTCCTTCTCGAGAGCTGCTCTTTCCAGCCGCCCGGCGGCGGCTACTTTATCTGGAAGCGATCGGGAAGCCGACGCCGGCGCAAGCACATTCAGACCGTACAGTTTCGCTTCCGGGTAGCAAGCACAATTGTGCGGTGGGGCGTAGGTCAAGCCATTGCAGGGCATAATGCCGTACAGACAGCCGCCACGGACCCAGTGGTTGATATCCCAGTCTTCCTTCAATGGATCAACAAATTCGATGCCGGTGCGGGACGGGATCAAAAATCGGTCGGTCGCTTTGGCCATGTGGCAGCGATGATGAAACCAATAGGTCTTCACGTTCGGCGCGAACTGTTTTTTGACTTCACCGGTGAGCGGATCACGGCCCTTAAAGACACCGGTGTCTTGTGTCCGTGTGGTCGGCGCGTTCCAGACAAGCCCGCCCGCGACCAGCACGTCTTCGGGCGACTCGTATCCCGACCGCTCGTGTGGAGCTTCCCACAGTTGCTTACCGTCCTTGACGGCCAGCGCCCGCATCTTCCGATCGCCGCCGGCGAATAACACGACGTCGTTGTAAATTACCAACTTCGGCCCGAAGTTAAACGTTACGTTCTGACGGCGGGCAACCGGTATGGACTTCCAAACCGACTCGCCGGTCATACCGTCCACAGAATCCACCTTTTCGCCATCGTAGAAAAACACCTGTTTGACGTTTGCTGAGAGCGTCAGCGGTGCAACCTTCGTTTCTTTTTTCCAGTGCCGAATCCCCGAATCTGCGTTGAATCCCATCAGCAACCGCGGCTGTTGGTTCCAGAGGAATTCTTTTCGCACGCGGGCTTGGTCTCCCACATTGTTCTGTGGCGCGAATTTACTGAGTGCCGACTTGCCCTTATTGACGAGCAAATACAGGTTGCCATTGGAAAAAATAATTTCCTCCGTACCGGCCGTGTCCTTGTAAGCGTGAACCGTTTTTCCGGTCGCCGCATCCAGGGCGGTCAGCGGTGCGTCGATGCCGAGCGTCACATAAACTCGATCCTTGTGGGCTACCAAACGCCGCGCGAGCTGCGTCGGCCCGCTCTTGAGTGGCCAAAGATGGCTGTGCCACTTATTGATCGCCCGCTTCCACAGGACCTTGCCGTTGAAAGCGTCGCGAGCGACAAGCATCCACTTGGGCGGCATCTGGATGGAAATGCGGGACCCTTCATCCATGATGTAAAACACACGCCCGGCCGCCGACACCATGGCGCTCATGCTGGCCATGCGGTCGTGGTGCCGCGACCAGCGCGGACTGCCTAGCCATTGCAAATGTCGCGGCGGGCCAACCACATCATCGTGCGCGACGGCGTTGCCGCTAGCGTCGTGCAAGAAATGCGTCCATTCGTCGATGTTGTCCGGCCGTGGTTTGACGGTATGGGTCCACTGCCCCTCTTGCTGAATAATGGCAACACCGCCCGGTGCGAGCACACGGATCACCTCTTTCATCGCAACATCGCCTAAGTCGTCCGCGTAAACGATGTTGACCAAATTGTCGATGTACGGCAACCGCCGCCCATCGAAGGTGTCTGCCGAAATGTCTCCATACAGTCTTTTTTGTTGTAGTGACTTTCGTGCCTTGTCCACATTCGCGGCAGCGGTATCGAGCCCATGAACCTGGTAGCGACCATCCCCGTATAGTTCCTCCAATTGGTGGCCTTCACCGCATCCAATCTGGACAATGAATCCACCAGGGACACCACTGTTCGATATCTGCACTTGCGCAGGTGAGACAACATCGCCCGTCGCCGGTAACTGGGTGAACAACAACAAACCAAGCAGTGCCAGTGATGCAAGAGCAACAACGTGGCATTTTAGGCGTGGTAGTGCCTGAATTGACATCGGCCCGGATCCTTTAGACGAAAGGGGCGGAGAGCGGAAAACAAGAAGCCTCCATTATCGCCAAAGGCCTTTGGTCCGCAAGTTGCGGCCGTTTTTCGGCAACCGAGCGGCAAGCAAGTTCATGCGGAACGCATTCGTCGCGAGATCCCTACGAGGTTCCTACGAGGTTCCTACGAATCTCCTACGGGGCCGCCGTGAAACGCCGGCCGAATAAGATCTGCACGCATCTCTCAGGTTTCGTAGGGCATTAAAATCTCGCCCGCATCGACACCGGCAATCGACTGAAATCCGCCGTCGGCAATCACCGTGCCGAGTTCGGTAACCCGTCGGAAATACTGGTCGCTAGGCTTGCTGCCCGTGATGCGTTGCTTCAATTCCGAGCAAGCAATGTCGGCCGCGGCTTGGATGACTTCGTCGTCTTGTCGTGCCGCATACAGCGTTATGCAGACCATTGTGAGCAAGTCTTGCACGTCTTGCGACATCGCCGAAATACGGCATTGTCGATCGGCCAGTTTCAGTTGATGTTTGCTCATCGTCTTACTGATTTGAAGTGGCGAACGCTGAAGCCGGTCGCAAGCAAAATCAGCGTGCTCGCGCAAACGCGGCGGCATCGTCGGCAACGCTGGCCTCGCCTTTGGCCGCAGTTTTTGGCCGAGATACCATTTGGCGTACGGCAAGATTGCACCTTTCATCGCCCAGATGTGCAGCGGATTCAGCGGATTCGGTTTCTTGATTCCGGCCGCTTGCATCGATTTTCCGATCGGTTCAAAAAACCGCACGCCGTGTTGTTTGATAAGCGATTTAAAGAAGGCCATGCCTAGCATTTCGCCTTCGCCCTCATAGATGCACGGCGCCAGAAACTCATGAACGTTGTCGCCGAGCATGTGCCCGTGCAAAAAACTGCGGCCACCGTGTGTCTTCATCAACAACTCGATTGCGGCTTCCTTTTGGGCTTCGCTACCAATAATTTTGGCGATGATGCATTCCATTTCACCCCGATAACCTTCGTCGATTAGGCCCGCGCACCAAGCGACCATCGCGTCGCAGGCCACGATCATGCCGGCTAGCCGGCCAAGCCGGCGGCGGACCAATTCACGCGTGCCAATCGTTTCGCCGTACGTGACGCGGAATTTAGCCCACGGGATGATGCTGGCCATCATCAGCCGCATCGTGCCCGCGGCGTTGGCGCAAAGTGACACGCGTCCGAGGTTTAAACCGTGATAGGCGATCGTCAGTCCGTCGCCTTTGACCGGTTGCAGCAGATTTTCAGCCGGTACCCGAAAATCGCGGAAGATGATGCCGCGGTTGTACGTGTGCTTGAGCGCATAGAGGCCGTATTTCTTTAGTTGAAAAGTTTCGTTTTCTTCCGGTGGCAAGTCCGCAATCAGCACGGCGGGTCGCTCATCGATCGAACAAACCAAACCAATCGTGCGTCCGGGAACGATGTTGGTGATGAATAGCTTCTCGCCATTGACGACGTAATGATCGCCTCGTAACTCGCCACGCGTCCGCAGCGCCGTCAGGTCCGATCCCGCGCACGGTTCGGTCAGCGCGAAAGCGGATAGTTTTTTGCCGCTGGCCAACTCCGGCAAGTACTGCTGTTTTTGCTCGGCGTTGCCAAATGTTCGCAGCGGATCGACCGCACCAATGCAACCGTGGACGCTGGCCAATCCGGCGATTGTCGGATCAAGCATCGCCATCCGCGTAAGAAACGGCGCGAACGCGGAAAATGGCGCGCCACTACCCCCGTACTGCCGGTCGACAAGCAATCCCCAATAGCCGGCGTCGGCCAGGTCACCGAGCACCGTGTCACTAATCTTGTTGTTTTCGTCTAGTATCGTTTGAGCCCGGCGGTGACGATCGACAACTTCCAGTGAGTCCTTCATGACCGCCTGCAACCGTTCAGGCACGACGGGCGAGCGACTGTTAAACAACTCGACAGGAAGCGGTCGATCCCAGATCGCGCGATGGGCCGGGCTGCTGACCGTCTGGTATTGCGGCGCAAAAAGCGATTCGACCTGATCATCGGCCTTATCGATCGCGCCGGTGCGGCGCGCTTCGTCCGCACTCTTGCCGCCCAATTCTAGTGCGGTTTCAGCGAATGATTTTTCTTCGGGAAGTGACTTATTGGGTATCTGTGTTTCCATTAATCAGCGCCTCATCGACTGGTTCAACAGGCTTTGTCTGTTTTGGCGGGGCGGAGCCTCGCATCCGTGATATTCCCAGGCAGAGCCCGGGAACGGGAAATCCGATCACACAATTATAGGAGACGATCGCGAACTGCGTTCACTTGCCGTTATTTCTCTACGTCGTCGTACATGGACTGAATTAAATCCGAAAAAATCGCCATAATCGTATCGCGCCTAAGTTTAAGCGTGGGCGTCAATTCGCCGCCCTCAATCGTAAAGCCCCTGTCGAGCAGTCGAAACCGGCGGACTTGCTCCGGATTGGACAGACCTGACAGGCGGTCTTCGATCCGCTGCTGAAACAGTTGCAATACGTGCTTGTTCGTCAGCGCATGTTGTCGGGACAGAACGACGATCCGCCGCTGTCTGATCTCGTCGCGCAGCACGTCGGGGTTTGGGACGATAAGCGCGGAAAGAAACTTTCGCTCACTGCCACAAACCAATGCCTGCAGAATCAGCGGGTCTTGGGTCAACAGCCCTTCGATCTGCGCCGGGGCGATGTTCTTGCCCGTGGCCAGCACGATGATCTCTTTTTTCCGGCCGGTGATGCGTAGAAATCCATCTTCATCCTGTTCGCCCAAATCTCCCGTATGAAACCAACCGTCCTGAATGGCTGCTGCGGTGGCTTCCGGGTTCTTGTAATAACCCAGCATGACGTGCGGTCCGCGAGTTAGAATTTCGCCATCGTCGGCGATCCGTACTTCTACGTCGCGGATCGGCGGGCCAACGGTACCAATCTTGTTGTTGTTGGGTCGGCAAGTGCTGATGACCGGCGAAGTTTCAGTCAGTCCATAACCTTGCACTAGTGAAACTCCTTGCGCCGCGAACAATTCGCCGATATGGTTCGGCAGTGCGGCACCGCCGCTGACGCAAAGACGCATGCGGCCGCCGAGCACCTCCTGTACGCTACCGGCAGTGGTGAGCGTATGCCGCCCGGACAGCAACTGGTAGATTTTGTCGTAAAAATAAGGCACTGCATTGATCTGCGTCGGTTGCAGTTCGCCGCAGTTTTCGAGGGTTTTTTCGCGGCTCTCCGCAATGGCCAATTCCGAGCCCGAGGCAATCCACGCATAAAGATCACACGTCCGCGCAAAGATATGACTCCACGGCAAACAACTCAGTCGCAGATCGTCCGATCCAACGTCGAATGCCTCCAGCGAGCCTGCCGCATTCGAAACCAGATTGCCCTGCGTTAGCATGACGCCTTTGGCTTCACCCGTTGTCCCGGAAGTGTAAAGGATGGTCGCCAAATCCGTCGGCGCGAGATTGACAGCCGCCTCTTGTTCGATCTGGTCGTCTTCGAAAAACTCGATCGCCGGCAATTGAAACTCTTCGGGTACATTGTTTTGCTCGCCGATCACAACCAGCCGCAGCGCGGCATCTCCGGTCACCGCATTACCGCCTTCGCGTAATTTTTCAAGTTGCTCCACGTCTTCGAGAAAAACGACACTCGGCTCACAATGGAGGATTTGTTCCGCCAGTTGCCCGCCGGTCAGCGTAGCATGCAGTGGCACATTGATCCCTCCCGCCATTTGAATCGCAAGATCATAAACGATCCAATTTGGCGAATTAGACGAGATCAGCACGATGCGGTCACCGGCCTGGATGCCGAAGCTGCTTTGAAGACGGTTTGCTTCAAAACAAACTCGTTCGTGTAATTCGGACCACGTCCAGGCCGACCAGCCGGCCGATTCACGGAATCGAACCGCCGGCCTCGCGCCGCTTTCTCTGGCGCGGCGGCAAAACAAAGCGACAAGTGTGTCGGACTGCGGATCAATTTGCATGACGCCATCGCCATGAAGAAATTGCGTTAAGTGGCGAGTTCAAATATCGTCGCGATGCCCTGCCCGACGCCGATACACATCGTGGCTAGCCCAAACCGCGAGCCGCGCTCGACCATGGTGTGTATAAGTGTCGTGGCAATTCGAGCACCACTGGCGCCAAGAGGGTGCCCAATCGCAATCGCACCGCCACGGACGTTAACCTTTTCCGGTTCAGCGCCGAGCATCTTGATACAAGCCAGTGACTGTGCGGCAAACGCTTCGTTCAATTCGATCAATTCAATGTCGTCAAGTGTCAGGCCCGCCCGGGCAAGTGCCTTCTTCGTTGCCGGAACGGGACCGGTTCCCATTACACAAGGGTCGACGCCGACAACGGCTGACGACACGACACGAACGAGTGGCTTAAGTCCCAAATCCTCAGCCTTTTCGTCCGACATGACCAGCATGGCGGCTGCACCATCGTTTAGCGGCGAACTGTTGCCCGCCGTCACGGTCCCCATGCCTGGCATAAAAGCGGGCTTCAACGCTGCCAGCGCATCCATACTGGAGTCTTTGCGGACGCACTGATCGGCATCGGCTAGAAAACGTTGACCCTCGTCATCGTGGCCCCAAATGGGGACAATTTCCTCTTTGAATGCACCGCGTTCGTGCGCGGCCGAAGCAAGACGATGCGAGCGCAGTGCAAATTCATCTTGTTCCTCACGCGAAATCGCGTGCGTCTGTGCAAGAAACTCCGCCGTAATGCCCATCATCAGCGCGCCCTTGCTGGTGCGGTGGAACAACTTTGGATTGATGTTAATATCTTTGTCCATAGGAATATGGTGCATGTGTTCCAGGCCACCGACAATGTGAACGTCTTCAAATCCGGCCATAATCGCGTGCGTAGCCTGATTGAGCGCTTGTAAGCTGCTACCGCAAAGACGATTGATCGTCGCGCCGCCCGTATGCGTTGGCAGACCGGCCATCACAGCGACGTTACGCGCCACGTTGAACCCCTGTTCGCCCTGCTGCTGCGTGTTGCCCATTACGAGGTCTTCAATTGCCTCGGCATCAACCCCTGAGCGGTCAACCAGCGTCCTGACCACTTCGACCGCCAGATCATCGCTGCGCACATCTCGAAACCAGCCACGTTCCGGGTGAGCACGACCGATCGGTGTTCGCACACAATCGATGACAACCGCGTTTTTCATCTGCGATTCTCCGCACGAGGCGAGTTGGCTAGGCAGTTCGTTCGTAACTATAAGGATTTCACGGACGGGAGGCCAGCGCGCTTATCACCCACTGGCGATTTCATGAGTCGCGCGATACCCTATCCGATTCGATTGACACTGGGTCGGAATAAACTCGCAAAAGTCCGATGTCGGCGGTGGAAATTGACGGTATTGCGTGAGTTCTTCTCGCCTGCCGATCTCGCCAACAAAATTCTTGGAGTCTCTGATTGTGGCCAAAAAATCAATTGCTGATGTTGACGTAACCGACAAAACGGTACTGGCACGTGTCGATTTTAACGTGCCGCTGGACGAAACACAGCGAATTACAGACGACCGGCGGATTCGAATGGCCTTACCGTCCATCGAGTCTGTGCTTAGTCGCGGTGGAAAGATCATCTTGATGAGCCATCTTGGAAGACCAAAAGGCAATCCAGAGGATGTTGAAAAATTCAGCCTCCGCCCGACTGCCCGGCGACTCGGTGAATTGCTGAATCAGGACGTCCAGTTTGCCGGCGACACGGTCGGAGAGGACGCCCGGACGAAAGCCGCCATTTTGTCGGATGGCGGGGTGCTGTTACTGGAAAATCTGCGTTTCAACGCGGGCGAAAAAGAAGGGGATACAGAATTTGCCGCGGCGCTGGCGGCCATGGCGGATATCTATTGCAACGACGCCTTTGGTACTTGCCATCGAACCGACGCTTCGATGGTTGCCGTCCCCGCAGCAATGCCCGGAAAGCCGAAAGTCGTCGGCTTTTTAGTCGCGAAAGAGATTCAATATCTGGCCGATGCGATTGCAAGCCCCGCCCGTCCTTTCGTGGCGATCCTGGGCGGCGCGAAAGTATCGGACAAGATCAATGTTATTAATAACCTGCTGCCGATCTGCGATCGGGTGCTCATCGGGGGCGCGATGGCGTACACGTTCGCCTTAGCAAGCGGCGGCCAAGTCGGTGAGAGCCTCGTTGAACCCGACAAAATGGATTTAGCAAATGAGTTGCTGAGTAAAGGTGGCGACAAGCTGTTGTTGCCGGTCGACACACATTGCACGGACAAGTTTGACTTTGAGACCATGATGCTTCCATCCGGAGCCGACGTCAGGCACGTCGCGGCCGGTAAGATTCCAGACGGTTATGAGGGCCTTGACATTGGACCAACCACAGCCCGGCAGTATGCGTCGTTGGTCCAGGATGCCAAAACCGTGATCTGGAACGGCCCCATGGGCGTCTTCGAAACACCACCATTTGACGCGGGCACGAAGGCCGTTGCCCAGGCAATTGCCGAGTGCGACGCAACCAGCATTATCGGCGGCGGCGACAGTGCGGCAGCCATCGAGCAACTCGGTTTCGCCGATCAAGTCAGCCACGTCAGCACCGGTGGCGGTGCAAGCCTGGCGATGCTCGAGGGGAAAAAGTTCGCGGCGGTTGAGTTACTGGACGACGCCGACTGAATTCTAACGCGGGCTACAACAGCTACCGCCCCGTTACCACCGACGCCGCGTGGCGTGCCGCTGCTGCAGATAATCGGCAAAGAGTTCCGACATGTCACGCGTGGTGTCGCAGACAACGCGCTCGCAAACGTTCGCCTCGCAGATGGCTTGCAAACGATCATTAAACTTGTTCAGCGCGTCCAGGTAGGCTGCACGGATGTCCTGCGGGCGGGTCAGGAATTGATCCATGTCCTCCAGGCCAACAAAGCGGACCATTCCGGGGATATCAAATTCCAGCTCGTCGTGATGCATCACCTGCATCAGCACGACTTCATGCCGGTCGTACCGCAAACGTTGTAACGCTTCTTCAAGATCGTCCAGGTCGACCAGAAAGTCACTAAAGATCACGACAATTCCGCGACGACCGGCGCGACCGGCCAAGTCTATTAGGGACTTGCCAATTTGTGTCTTGTTGACCGGTTCGATTTGATCCAAGGCCTCGGTCATTTTTAGGATCTGGCCCATCGTATTCGACGGTGCGAGCGAGGCGCGGACATCTTCATCGAACACCGTCAGCGAAACCTTGTCGGACTGCTCGACGACCAGATAACCGAGCGTGACGGCCATCCGCGATGCGAACAAAAGCTTTTGCGCATCCAGTTCTCCGTAGCGCATCGAGGCGGAAACATCGAGCATGAGATGGCACGAAAGATTCGTCTCCATCTCATATTGCTTGATCATGTGTTTGTCGTGCCGAAAATAGACCTTCCAATCCAGGTGCCGCAGGTCGTCGCCCCGAACATATTCACGGTGGCTTGCAAATTCGACGGCGAATCCATTGAACGGCGATTTGTGCGCACCGGCGAGCGTGCCTTCGACGAGTTGTCGCGGCGCGAACGAATATTGATCGACTCGCGTGAGAACGTGCGGCTGGATGTAACGGCTTAAGACAGCTTTGGACATAAGTTGCGGTCAACTTTCAGCGATCAGCCGCCAGCTCCAGCGGCCGGCACAAATACCGACCGCTGTTTGCTGGGTTGCTGATTGCTCTAAATCTACGCGGCGGCAGTTTCCGCTTTGGGTTGTTCGTACGTCTTTTCGGCGGAAACTTCGTCGAGAAGCATCTCAATCAGTTTTTCGCTGGTGACACCCGCAGCCAAACCTGCGTAATTCGCGGCGATACGGTGCCGCAGCGCCGGCCCGACAATTTCCTTAACGTCATCGACGCTGGCATGGTACCGGCCGTGCAACAACGCACGCGCCTTGGCGCTGGTGACCAATGCCAACACACCTCGCGGTCCGGCGCCCCAGTTGACCCATTTATCGACGAACTCAGGCGCCCCGGCTTGTCCTGGGCGGCTGGCGCGAACCAATGCGTGCGAGTAGCCCACCACCTGATCGCAAACCGGCATCCGCTGAACCAACTGCTGCGCTTCGAGGATTTGTTCGGCTTCGATCACCGGCTGAATGGCGCCGAGTTGGCCGGACGTGACGCGACGAGCAATCTCCCACTCTTCGTGACCGGAGGGGTAGTTGACCTTGATGTACAACAAAAACCGGTCCAGTTGCGCTTCGGGGAGAGGGTAGGTACCTTCCTGTTCAAGCGGATTCTGCGTGGCCAACACGAAGAACGGATCAGGCAGGTCGTAATCCTTCCCGCCGGACGAAATCATTCGTTCCTGCATTGCCTCTAGCATGGATGCCTGCGTCTTCGGCGGCGTTCGGTTGATTTCGTCACCAAGAATAATGTTCGCAAAAATCGGGCCTTTGACGAATTGATACCTGCGTTCCTTACTAACCGCGTCTTCCTGCAACACGTCCGTGCCGGTGATATCGGACGGCATCAGGTCGGGCGTGAATTGAATACGGTGGAAGGAAAGATTCATCGCCTTCGCAACCGAATCGACGAGTAAAGTTTTTGCCAACCCGGGAACACCTTCGAGCAAAGCGTGACCGCGTCCAAGAACGGCGATGAGAACTTGTTCAATCACATCGTCCTGTCCGACGATCACTTTGCCAAGTTCCGTCTTTAGGTTTTGATAGGTACCGAACCAAGCTTGCACTGCGGCTACGTCGGCCTGATTTTCCACGGCGTTCGTTTCGGACATGGTGGGTCTTCTCCAAAGGGTTGTTGTCGATGCCTGTTTGTTGGAAAGGACAAGACAGGGACAATTGGTTAATCTATATCTTTGAAATAATCTCTCAGTCGTTCTTCATAAGCGCGGGGCAGGGTCCGCCTTTCGCTGGACTTCATCGATTCGCGAACGCTGCGGGGCAATGTCGTGAACCAACTGTCGCGTTCGCGTGCTTGTTTGGCAACGGCCGCATCACCATTTCGCGCACCGGGGACGCGGGAATCGGTATCGGTTTGTGCTTCAAATATTTGCGCTTCTCCAGGCAACACGCCCGTATTTTCGGATGAGCTAGACTTGCCGAAACTTGTGCCACCAGCAATGCCCCCGGGGCCACCGACTGCCGCCATCGGTGAAGGCTGCTGGCCCTGACCCTGGCCCTGACCCTGGCCCTGACCCTGGCCCTGACCCTGGCCCTGACCCTGGCCTTCGCCCTGACCTTGGCCTTCGCCCTGGCCCTGACCTTGACCCTGGCCCGGTACGCCGCCGGGAAATCCAGCCATTAGTTGTGCTGATGCCAGAGCGTTCTGCGGAACGAGCGATGGGCTACCCTGTCCTTGACCCTGTCCCTGTCCCTGTCCTTGACCCTGTCCTTGACCCTGTCCTTGTCCTTGACCCTGGCCCTGTCCTTGACCCTGTCCTTGTCCCTGGCCCTGTCCTTGTCCTTCGCCTTGGCCTTCGCCCTGACCTTCGCCCTGGCCTTCGCCTTGACCTTCGCCCTGGCCTTCGCCCTGACCTTCGCCTTGGCCTTCGCCCTGACCTTCGCCCTGGCCTTCGCCTTGGCCTTCTTCGCCAAAGTTATCCAAAGCTTCAGCTTGTTCGC
>JAYZEI010000088.1:0-11976 GCA_036337375.1 Planctomycetota bacterium
TCCGGCATCGCTCGGCACAATCGCTCGCTCGCCCGATTCAAGCTCTTTCAGCGCCTCGGTGCGGACGTCCAAACGTAGATCGGCTTCGCGGGCTTCGGCATCGGGACCATGGCAGGCGAAACACTTGCTTGCCAATAAAGCACGAATCTCACGCGAGTAGCTGACCGGGGCGGTATTCGACGGCCGTTCCGCGAGACCGGCGACCGGATCACAAATCGAGACCGTGATGAGGAGGGTCAATCCGCAGCATAATCTGCGAGCAACCGTGCGGTTGTGGTTGTTGTGAAGGCACATAGAAGGCGAGAAACGACGAAGGGACGCGGAAACTCACAAGCCGAATCTACATTATAAATAAATTATGAGTTGACGGATTGGCAAATCATCCCACCAACAGCCGCTCAAGTTCTGTCGTTGCTGGCAACCGAACGGATGGAGCCAAACTCAAAACCGGCAGGTTTTCCAAGAAAATATCGGTTGCTTACGCTCCAAATTCGTGTAAGCTGTCCAGTTGGTTCTAGTTACGCGCATTTGGTGCGCACAAACGATCGAGCGGTGCCATGGTACTCGATCCCAATGCCGGTGGTTCTGACACGTCTCCCGACTCTTCGGGTAGCGGTTCGCCTTCTTTGAAGGGCACGTCCAAACCGGTGAGGACGTTGAAAAAAGCGAAACTGCTGTCGACACCGGAAACTGCGGAGGGCGAACCCGGCGAACGTCCCGCAACGGTATCGTCCGGCCACGCCCAGCCACTGTTGGTTTCGCAACTGTTAGCTTCGGGCAACACTGTCGAATCGGTCCAGGACCGCATTCTTCAGAAAGCGAAACAAAGGGCACAAGAACAACCGGCGGCTTCCAGCAACGCTGACACGCCGATAAAGGCTTCAAAATCGGATCCCACATCTGCCGGAAAAAGACAGACCGACGAAGAAGAACAGGCTGAACCAAAAGAGTTTCACTGGACCAGCGATTATTCCTGCTGGAGTACCAGTCTTGTGGTTCATATGGTTCTGCTGGTTGTGCTAGGTCTGTGGGCGCTTCGCGGCATCGAGAGCGGACAAGAAACGCCTATTTCTTACGTCGAGCCCGACTTGGAAGAAGAAATTGAGCTTGAGGAACTCGACCTTGAAAAGGAAACGCCTGAGATTGAGCCCGAGTTCATTAAGGAAGCGGAGTCAGAACAGGAGGACGAGGTTCACAATGCCGAAGATTTAAACGTCATCACAGACGCGCTGGACGACCTGGATGGCGGCGAAGAAGTTGCCAACCTGGAAGAATCGACCGAGGTGGCCGCCGTGTTCGGCGGCGCGGACTGGTTCGGCGAAATTCCCGTACCGGCTGCCAAGACTCCCGGCGCAGGCAATGCCAAAGCAAACAAGGGTGGCGAGGGCACGGGCAAAGGAACCGGCGGAAAAGGAACCGGCGCTGGTGGACGAGCCGCACGGCGCAAGGAGATTGACGACCCGTACGACTACGAACCGACGGTCGAAAGATCGCTGGTGTGGCTGGCCAGACACCAGGTGTCGGACGGCGGCTGGACATTTCACCACCACCTCACCAAGTCCTGCAGGAGCCAATGCGGAAATCCGGGCAAACTCGGCGGGGCACGTTATGCCGCGACCGGCCTGGCGCTGCTTCCATTCTTGGGCGCCGGCTACACACATCAGGAAGGGCCCTACAAAAAACAGGTGCTTGGCGGCCTCAAGTATCTGATGCGGGCGCAAACTGCAAACGGCGGCCTGTGGGGTCCACAAGGTAGAATGTACGGCCACGGAATCGCCACACTCGCATTGTGCGAAGCGTTCGCAATGGCAAAGGACGCCGGCCCCAACAGTGATGCCGGCGACATCGAAGCCCAACTGGCCTTCAACAAGGAACTGGGTCGCGCCGCAATGCGGGCGGCCAATTACATCAATTCGGCTCAGGGGCCCGACGGCGGTTGGCGATATAAACCCGGACAGTTAGGCGACACCTCCGTGGTCGGCTGGCAGGTCATGGCGCTGAAGGCCGCCAAGGACGCCGGACTGACGTTTAACAAAAAAACGCGGCATGGCGTGATCGCCTATTTAAATCGGGTGCAAACCAATCCGGTCGGTGACCAACACTACGGCATCTTTGGCACCGAGTACTTTTATCAGATCGGCAACGCCGCCAAGACACGGGCCACCAGCGCGATTGGCATGCTATGCCGCGTTTACACCGGGCTGCCTGCGCACCATCCTGCCGTGATCGCCTCCACACGGCGGATGTCGAATGCCGGGCACGGCGGGGGTGACATGTACTTCAATTATTACGCCACACAACTGATGCACCAGGCCGGTGGCGATGTATGGAAGGCGTGGAATCAAAGCATCGGCGGACACCTCAAGGGCAGCCAAGCGCACGGCGGACATCTGGAAGGCAGTTGGTACTTTCAAGGTGGCGATCACGGATCGGGTGACGGCGGCCGTCTTTACTGCACGGTTCTCGCATTGTTGTGCCTCGAAGAGAATTATCGCCATTTACGGATTGCCGACGGACACAAGACAGACGAGGAACTCGAAGAGAAATTGCTCGAAGAGCCCGACAAGAAAAAAGAGCCCGCCGCAGACGCGAAAAAGCCCGGGTAGGAAACCCGGGTAGGAAACCCGGGTAGGAAACAACATAGCGGCGGGGCTTCTCTTCTCCCTTTCCACGTTGGCGCAGGACGCATGCTCACGTTGAAGATCGGAATCCAGACGGCCAGCCTCCGTTTGCCAATTCGTAAAGCCCTCCAGACTGCTGCGGAACTGGGCGTAGACGCCGTCGAAATCGACGCTCGTAACGAACTACAGCCCGCTGCCGTCTCGCAAACCGGATTGCGGCAATTTCGAAAATTGTTGGACGATTTTAACCTGAAAGTCAGCGCGATCGGCTTTCAAACGCGGCGGGGCTACGACGTCGAAGAAGACCTCGACCGCCGCGTTGCCGCCACCAAACAGGCCATGCAATTAGCGCACGGGCTGGGCGCTGGGGTTGTCATCAATCAAGTCGGGCCCATTCCGCCCGTTTTGACCGACGAGGAGTCAGACGACGACGATCGCCGCCGCTGGCGACTGTTGGTGCAGGTGTTAACAGACCTGGCCCAATTCGGCCAACATGCCGGCGCATTGCTCGCCGCCGAAACCGGCACCGAAACAGGTGAAGACTTGGCGCGACTTTTGTCCGTTTGTCCGGAAGGCCTGATCGCCGTCAACCTCGACCCGGCCAACCTGATCATCAATGATTTCTCGCCCGCCGAAGCGATCGCTGCGTTGGGCCCTAATATCGCCCACGTACATATCAACGACGCCGTAGCGGACCGCTCGCGCGGCCGCGGCCTCGAAGTTCCCATTGGCCGCGGCATGGCGGATTTTCCCAACCTGCTCGCGTTGCTGGAAGAGCACGACTACCGCGGCTACCTTACCATCCGCCGCAACGAATCAGACGATCCGGTTTTCGAAGTCTCCCAAGCCGTCCGATTCCTGCGAAACCTCGATTGATCAATCCCCGCCCATCAAACTCTTTTTTGCCGCGGCGAGGATGGCGGGCGGGCCGGTGACCAGTCGGAACCGAGTTTGCGCGGATCCGGAAGAAGCCGGCTAGAATTCCCACTCGCAGATAAATCCGTCGATATTTTGCGCAGCATCCGGCGCATCGTGCCAGCGGCCCTCGTCGCCAGTCCGCAGGCGAATTTCATTGCCCAGTCCATTGTCCGGCTGCGACTTGGCCCAGTAAGAAAATCTGGTTCTTTCACCATTGATCCAACGCCATTGGCCGGACGGAGTTCGCACCGCGCCCAGCCACACACGCAACCACGTTTCCTTTTCAAGCGCCAGATCGTCTTCGTTCTTCGTCTTCGTTTGTTTGGCGATAAACTTCGCCTCGGCCTCGCTGCCGACACAAACTAAATAGCCGCCCATTTCCTGACAGCGCTGTTGCGCTCCGCGCCAAGTGTCCTTTGCTGCAATATATCTATACCAATGATCCTTAAACGCCACCGCATCTTTGTGATGCGGTTTTAATGGGTAACCCAAAATCTCATGAACGTCTTTGGGGCGGTCACTCGGTTTCTCCATGGGATCCTTCTGGGCGATTTGCTCCAACTCCGGTCCGCGATACCTTTC
The DNA here is from genome assembly GCA_036337375.1 of Planctomycetota bacterium. Classification (GTDB taxonomy): domain Bacteria; phylum Planctomycetota; class Planctomycetia; order Pirellulales; family UBA7805; genus JAYZEI01. Next base: position 4,122 of record JAYZEI010000088.1, read on the forward strand.
CTCGATTTCAGCGATTCGCAATTCGACGTCCTGCTTGGCCTCACCCGTTAGCTCCACCACCGCCAACCGGTACCACTGAGCGGCCCGCAGTTCGAGATTCTTTTTGACGAGCCCTTTTTCTTCTTGCGCCAGATCCCACCAGCGATTGCCAAGTTTGACTCGCGAAACCGGATCCCCCGTGCCTTGAGTGTCCGCGACCGCCAATTCTTTCGTAACCACATCTGCAGCTTTGGCCAACAGCGGCAGTCCCCCATCCCAATCGCCCTTGACCATGCAGAGGAATCGGCCGGCAACCTGATTGGCGTCCGGATCGTTCGGTTTGCCCTTGAGGACCTCGAAGGCGGCGGCGGCGGCGGCGTGGTCGCTTGCGATCAATTCGGTCTCGCTGTTTTGATCAACGATACCCTTAATTAATAGCGAATCGCGAGTTTTGCGCGCCGCTTTCAGCGCAATCGATCCGAGTCGCTCCGCCATCTCATATTGATCCGACAGCACAGCCTCGTCGATCAACGTCAAAGCACCCAGCGCGAGCGCAACATCCTGCTCCTTACCTTCGGAGTTCTGGCCAACCGTAGCTAACAGCGAGGCCTTCATTTTCAGCTTGTCGACCTGAAATCCTCTATCGATCCTATCCACAATTTCCATAGCCGCCGCCGCATCACCACCCTTTGCGGAATAATCCGCCGCGCGATCCAATAACAAGAACCGTTCGGTAGAGTCATTCGCTGCCTTTGCGGCTTGCAGCATGTTTTGGGCCAGGGCTCGTTTTAATTCAGACGTCCGCGCCTGGGAGATGGCGTCCCGATAGCCCCTGGTAATTTGCGCTCGAGCTTTTTTTTGCGCAGCCTCGTCCGGTTGTGACTGCTTTGACACGACGCTACCAGCCGACCCCGGTGTACCGCTGCTGGGTCGATCCGCGATCGTCAACGTAGGGTTAATCCACGCGGCCCAAGCAGCATCGGCCATGCCCGGACAATCGACTTCGAGTCGCAAGCGTTGAACCCCACGGACGGAAATCTGAAACGATTGCGCTGCGGATTCCTGCTGGATTGGCGAGGAAGCCCACAGCTGCCGGTCATCGCCGATGACCTTGAACGTAAGTGGCACCCCCGTGGACTCGCGGTCCTTTTTCTCCAACAATCCCGCCGTCCCGCGGAAATCACGGTAACTACCTCCAAGTCGGAAAACGACATAGGAAGTGCCCTCGGTTGGTGGCTGCATCGACAGCGCGTGACTTACCGTGTCACCTTGAAAACGACATTCTTGCGGCATCCCCTCGGGAAACCCCGTCGCACCGTTCTTGCCCAATTTGGCGGTTGGAAAAACCTGCGACGCCTGTTCCGTTAAATCGTCCAGGTAAACGACCTGCGCGGTAGGCTTCTCTTGAATGGGGTCTGCCGGCTCGACAGTCGGATGCGGATTACCGCCGGTCGATTTGGGCTTCTTGCCTTTGGGCTTTGTGCCTTTGGAGTTGAGCGGCTGATCGGTAACAAAATCGCCCGGTTTGGGAAACGCGTCGTCGCCGCCGTTGTCTGCGTCTGAATCGTCGCTATCGGTCGGTGGACGGTCTTTGGTCGATTTACGCGGTCTCACCAAGTTGGCGGCCACATCCTGGGAGTCTGCAACTTCTGGGTCCTGACTGGTTGCAGCCTCTTCTGGTCGGTTTGCGACGCCCTCGTCTTTTTTCGCCGAAACCACGACCACGACAACGGTCAGAGTACAGGCGGCAATCGCCGCCCACGTAACCGGCGCGGCCCAAGACGACTTGTGCTTCCGCTGCCGCGCGCGGTGCAAGGTGCCGGATTTGGTCCCGGCTGTACCCAACGGTTTTCTCGATCCGCGGGTCGGTGAGACCACCTCAATGTTCGGTTGGGCTGAAACGTCCTCCGGCGGTGGCGGTGGTGCCAGCGTCGCGAAAGGCGTTTCTGCCTTTTCGCCGCTTTCCGACTCTGCATTCTCGCTGTCCGCAGCCTGGCCGGGTCGCGGCGGCACCACGGCTCGAGGTGATCCGGCACGTGGCGATTTTTCGGATACGTTCTGTGCAGCATCGTCTGCCGGTACGCCGTCGTTTGAGGATTCGACGTTTTCTTCGGGCAATCCAAATTTGACGTGCAGGCTTTGATCGTATTCGGCCTTGGAATCCCGCTCGAGCAAGCACAACTTCGCAGCGGATATCTCGCTGAGGATTCTCTGACAATGATCCGAGTGTTTTCCCGACTGCAGCGATCGCAGCAGTAGCATCTGCCGGTCGACACCCATCTGAATCACATCGCGGTCGGTCTCGAAAGCCGCAATGCCCAATAATCGATAATGATTGGGCGGCTGTTCGTCAGGTGGAATGCCAAGCCACTTGTGATATGGATCAAAAGTCTCAGACATAAAGAAGAGCGCCGACGACCGAGGGTAGATTGCGGGGGGAGGCAGACACTCGATTATCCGGTACCGCTCGAAATGATGCAACTGAAGGAAACTGCCTAATCGGGCTCGGCCGTCACGGCGACATGTCGGCAATCGCGCGTTAAATCCAGCTTTTCCCGGGACTCGATGGGCCTGTGTAGAGGCTCCACAAACCGCCGTCCCGCACGGTGCCGATCCGGTTGATTCGACTCGAAACCATTAATCAGCAGTTGGGGATAGAGCGAAATCCGTGACACGATCAATCCGTGACACCGCGGCGGCCTCCGGGATGACGCTAAATTTCGCGCGGCCCGTCACTCGGTGATCACTCGATAAAGCGGCAGATGCCTCCAGTAGACTTCCAGCATCAGCACCCGCAACGACGTCGAAAAGATGCGGCCGCCGGATCTCTCCCAATTGTCTTTCAAATCCCAGGTACCCGCCAGGTGACCCTCTTTGTGCTGCGTCTTCAACAACATCGGGCTGAACGCATTGTCCCACTGCTTCCAATAGTCGCCCTGCATGTGGAACATCACCTGCGTGCCGTAATACCAGTAGTAACTGCTGTCCTGGCCCTGTTTGGGAAGATGTTTCAACAGATGCTGCGCGCCCATCTGCATGCGGGAATCTTCGCGCTGCGAACCGAGGTAGGCCAGACACAACAAGGCCTCGGCCGTCATCGCGTTTTTCAAATCACCGGCATGCGTGTAGCCGAACTGGCCGAGCTTGTCGCCTTTGCCAGCGACGTGGTTCAGCCATTTTTTAGCGCCGTCGAGCGTCGTTTGCGGCACGTTTAGGTCTGCCATTTGGGCGCTCTTGAGCGCCATCACTTGCCAGCCCACAACCGATGTATCGGAACCGCTACCCGGGGTATAACGCCAGCCGCCCTGGCCTTTGTCTTGTGCGCTGGCGATAAAATCGATGGCCCGCTGCGCCGGCCCCCGCAGCGACTGATCGTGCGTTAGTGCGTAGGCTTCGCACAAGGCGATGGTGGCGATACCGTGCCCGTACATCCGCGAGTTGCCGGCAGCGCCGTGTGCCAAGTCGCCGCTGCCCTGCTGCTGGCCGGTCAGCCACTTGAGGCCCTTGGCCACGTGATCTTTGTACTCGCCGGCCCGGTGCGTATTGTTGTCGCCCAAAAATGGCAGCAGTGCAAATCCGGTGGCCGCCGCATCGCAACCGATATTACCTTGCCCGTCGGGCAGCTTGCCGTTAACCATTTTAAATTCATTCAATCGCCAACGGCCATCGTCGTGCTGCTGCGTCGAAAGCCACAACAAACCGCGCCGAATGGCCGCCAGCGTTTCATCCGGCTTGCCGCCGAACGCCCGGATCAATTCCTTCTTGGCCGAGTCGTCGATCCGGCGCAGGCGTAATGAAGCCTGCAGGCCGATATTGTCTTCGACGAAAAACGGAACCGGCTTTGCCCGCGCGGGACGCAACGACTTACCGGAGCCCCGCAGCTGGATCGCCAGGGGTGTATCGACGGTCTGGCGCGACAATTCGCCCAGCGCCAGCTGCGGGTTCCCCGCGCGGTGGGGGCCGCCCAATTGATCGCTGCCGGCCACGTCCAGGTCGACCGCCAGCGCATCGTCTCGATCGACGCCCACGGAAATACCGGCGATGTCCGGTTCGGCCGCATCGCCACTGCCGTCGGCGACCACAGCGGTATCCGTCGCGATTGGCTGGTACGCAGCTCCGCCGACAACCAAACTCGATTTCGTCAGATGATCCGCCACCGGCGATCGCTGAGAACTGCCGGGCTGAACGGAGACCGCACGGTCGGCTTGTGCTCCGACGGCCGCCGTCGGCGCTCCGATACTGGCCGCAGAGGGACTCAGTCGCAATGCCGCAGCGGAGGCCGGGTTCGCGTTATCCGCTTGTCGGTCGACGGCAACCGATCCGCGGCGGGGCACAAGGCTTGAAGGTCGTCCCGAAACCGGCGGCGCAGCCAGGGCGGCGATTTCGACCGGTTCCGACTCGGTTTGAGCCGACTTTGTTTCGCGCTTGTTCGCCAAAACCTCGGCCAAGTTCGTTGTCGATTCAAGCTTATCGTCCGTGGCGATCTCCTGGATCGGCAATTCGGCGGCGGCCAGTTTGATTTCGGCGTTGGCGGACGTTGTGCTCCGCGCGATTTGTCCCGGAAAAATTCGCGGTACGGCCTGGCTTTGTCTGGCGAGATCGACATCGACGCTCTCGGCCGCAGCAGGCGTTGACTGAAGAACCGGCGCGCTGAGTTCCAACGTCTTCACGTCGCCGACGACCGCCGGTTCGGTGAGAACCGCCACGGCGCGGTCAATGACGGGCGTTTGCTCGGTCGTCAGCGGTTGGGTCGTATCGACGCGCTCGCTTTCGATCGTTTCCTGGGCGATCTCGATGGAAGATTCGATCCGTCGTCTAACCGGCGCCGCGGCTGCAATTTGCGGCGCGGGCGTCTGCTGATTCACTGTCAAATCGACCTGGGGCAGCGATGTCTCACTCGCCCGCTGCTGCTGTGCGTCCGTCTGTTCCAATTCGATTTGCGCTTGGGCCACCGCTTCAATCGGCCGTTGCCGCTTGAACTGCGGATTAGTCGTTGTCTGCGGCCGGGGTTGCGGAGTGTCGGGTTGCTGACGATCTACCGCGCTTTCCTGCGAGATACGAACAACAACTTTAGGAACGGCGCTATCGGTCGGCACGGGAACGTTCGGTGTTTCGGCTTGTTGTTTGGTAACTTCCATCGGCTGTACGCGATTGACCGACTCGAGCGTCGCCATCTGTTCGTAATCTTTTTGCTCGATTTTCTTCAGCGGCTCCTCGTCTTCGCTTTCAATGGTTGTGGCCACGATCTCTTTCACTTTCTCGCGGATTTCCTCGAAGATGCCGTCACCGAAGGTAACAAAATAAGACCCGGTTCCAAGAAACGCGTGCATTATCAACGCCGCCAACAGAAACACGGGTACGGTGACACGCCTCAATGACATCTGCCGCACGAACCAAATCAACGCCGCAAGCATGGCCGCGATCAACAAACACAACAGCACCCACCACCAACTGATATTCGAAAGCAGGCTGAGAAACGCCCCCCAGTTACTCGAGTCCCACGACGCCTGCTCTTCGATTTCTACCGCGGTGCTGCTGAACAGTGCATATTGCTCGCCCGTCTCTTCGGCTTCCAGATTGCGCGAGAAGTATATACGAAAACCTTCGGGCGACAGCGCGGGTTCCAGTTCGTTGCCCGCCGTGTTGACTCCCGTACCGAGATTCTCGACGTCCGCGACCACACCACCGCGAATTCGGGCGCGGAAGATGTCGAAGTTCGTTTCTTCGCCGTCGCGGTATCCGCGATCGGAGACAAAATAAATAAAGGCGTTGTCGGGCGCAACGTATGGAGCGCCTTCATTCGATTCCTTGCGATTGATTGTCGTCAGCGGACTTGCCGTTTTCCATTCGCCCGATGCTTTGCGGGCGGCCGCGTAAAGATCGAATTTATTCAATCCCAGGTCGGCGCGAAGCGTCGTTTTCCAATGATCGAACCGCTCTTTCAGCTTTCCTTCCTTGATTAGGCGGTGCATGCGGGCCGAGCGGTTACTGGCAAAAAACAGCCGTCGGCCGTCGCTGGCGATCGCCGGATCATATTCGTGCGCGGGACTGTTGACGTTGGGACCGAGGTTCTCCGGATCACTCCAGCCATCTTCGGTGCGGCGCGAAACATAAAGATCGAATCCGCCAGCGCCGCCTTCGCGATTCGAATAGAGATAGAGAACTTCTCCGTCGGCCTGAATGACCGGCCCGATGTCGTCTGCTTCGGTATTCAATTCCGCGACGGCCGCGGCCTGCCGCCATTTGCCATCGACCAGCCGGGACCGATAAATGTCTTTGCCGCCATCTTCGCTGCGAAGCGTGAAATAGAGCGACGTGCCGTCGTCGGCCAGTTGGGGTCGAATCAGGCTTTCCTTTGCGCCGGCTTCCGCAGCCAACGGCTCGGCCGCTTCGGCCTTTTTCCAGATAACGTGACGTCTCGGCGGCGCTTCTTCGTCAGGCCAGCTATGCCGGCCGTCAATGGAGACAATATCGGTGGTGCGGTTTGGAACAAGCCAGATGCCCAGACCGACCAAAAACAGCACCAGCACGGCCAGCGGCCCCAGCCACCATGGCCGGCTCCGCGATTCGTGGCGCGGTGAACCGGACTTGTCTTCCTGACGCGACTGACGTGATTTGGCCGAGCGCGATCTGGCCGAGCGCGTCGGGCCGCCTGAATTTTGGTCATCCATGGCACTACCTGAATTCGGGTTGTCACACACAATTACGGTCCGCGAAGACCGCCCGCTTCCTCTCGAAAATATCAGCCGGTCTGTTTCTCCATCACCGTGCACGAATAATCCAACTCGTTCTCCTTACAAATCCCGATTACCGTGAGCGGAAATTTGAATTGCACATCCTGGTCCGCCCGCACCTGCACACGCGTATTGGGACTCTTGGCCGCAATGGTTTCCAGCAGTTGGATCAAATTGCGTTCATTAATTTTCTCGTCCTTGAGAAGGTACTGATCCTTCTTATCAAGATCCTTGGCCATCTTGATGATGTACTCGCCTTTCTTGTTGACGTTGATGATCAGAGGCCGAGCACCGGCGGCGACCGGCTCGGCCTTGAAGACCTCGGCCAGTTGCAGTGAAAGCAACTTTTCCTTCTTCTCAAAGGTCGTGGCCACAATGAAAAATATGATCAGCAGAAATACAATGTCGAGGACCGGCGTCAGATTGGGTCCTTCGATTTCCGTATCTTCTGAGCGTAAGCGCATTTTGATGATTCCTTGTTTCTGTGTATACAGTGATGCCTAGCCGCGGGCGGAAACCGTCGGTTCCGCTTCTGAGTTCTGCCGCCCCGCCTCGGTGGATGTTGAGTCCGCCGCGTCGGTGACCGCGACGGCCGAGGTGCCCGTCAGAATGCTCGCTTCCATTTTCACAAAACTTGGCAGCGTATCGGTCAGACAATCTTCCATGTCGCGGAAGAAGCGATCTACCTTTGAATTAAATTTTGAGGCAAACAGCAGACAGGGAATTGCGATCGACAATCCGCCGGCGGTCGTCAGCAGCGCGACGTACAATCCGGAGGCGAGTCGTTCACCGCCACCGGACAGACCCGCCTCGCTCGCCACCTGAAAAGCGAAGATCATGCCGACGACCGTGCCGAGCAAACCAATCAGCGGGGCGACCGCAGCACTTACGCCGAGCGGTCGATGCTTGCCTCGCAGTATCGATACTTCACGAATGGCCGCGTCTTCCATCGCCTTCTCCACTTCCGGCAATGGCCGCCCGGCCCGCTTCAGCGTGGCGCGAAGGATGTTTGACGTAGGGGACTGCGAACTGTCACATAGTGACCTGAACTCATTCGCCGTGTCCCGCCCATCGGCGAGCAGCGACCGCAAGCGATCGACAAACGACTGCGGCACAACGTTCTCGCGCTTAAGATTCACCAG
>JAYZEI010000089.1:0-5258 GCA_036337375.1 Planctomycetota bacterium
TCATCAATATTGTTGAAGTATGCGAAGAGTCCGTAGTACTCCTTCTGGCGGATCGGATCGAATTTGTGATCGTGGCAACGGGCGCATTCGAGCGTCAGTCCCAGAATCGCGGTGGCAAAAGTCTGCGTCCGGTCCGCGACATATTCGACGCGGAATTCTTCATTGACGCTGCCGCCTTCGACCTTTTGCGGATGCAGCCGGTTGAACGTCGTGGCCAGAATTTGATCGTCCGTCGCGTCCGGCAGCAGGTCGCCCGCCACTTGTTCGGTCACAAACCGATCGTACGGCATGTTGTTGTTAAACGAACCGATGACCCAATCGCGCCAGGGCCAAACATAACGGTCGCGGTCGACTTGGTATCCGTAGGTGTCCGAGTAACGCGCGACGTCGAGCCAGTTGCTGGCCATGCGTTGGCCGTAGGCCTTTTTCCCCAGCAGTCGATCGACGAGTTTTTCGTAAGCGTCTTTTGTGTTGTCTCCAACAAACTGATCGATCTCGGCGATTGTCGGCGGCAACCCCGTGAGATCAAAGCTGAGGCGGCGGATCAGCGTCTCCTTCGTAGCCGCCGGAGCGGGCGACAGCTTTTCCGTCTCAAGCCGCCGCAAGATGAAGCGATCGATTTCGTTGGTCGGCCATTTATCGTTACTGACCTGCGGCGGATCGAATTTGCCGATCGGCGAAAAGGACCAATGCCGTTCGTACGCCGCGCCTTGCGAAATCCAGCGGCGGAGCAAGTCGATTTCAGTTTTTGTCAGGGGGTTTTTCGCTTTGGGAGGCGGCATCCGCTCGTCAAGATCGTCGTTGGTGATGCGGTGGATCAACTCGCTGTCTTCCGGATCCCTCGGCGAGAGCGCCTCGACCGCCTCGGCACGCACGTCCAGGCGTAAATCGGCCTTGCGGGCGTTCTCGTCGGGGCCGTGGCACTTAAAGCATTTGTCGGAGAGGATGGTCCGAACCTGGCGGCTGAAGTCAATTTTGGCGACAGCCGGATCTTCGGCCTCGGCCAGCGGAACAATCAGTGACATGACGCCGCTGGCGAGCCAAGCGACGACCGCAGGTGTCGGTTTGTTTGGTCGTTGAAGAATCATATTGAATTACTTCCTGACGACGCGATACGACCGCCTTCCATGAGCCTATTCTCGACAGAATACCGCGTGCAAGCAAGAACACCCGTACGCCACGCACCAGCCGACGGTCTCTGATCGCAGCTTTCGGTTTTAAGGGAATGCATGGCAGCAAGCCAGCGGATATCAGTCTCCTTCTAACTCCTCCAAAAAGTCGTCGACAGCCTTGTCGTTCTTTTCGCGTTTTAATGGATCGATCCCGCCCGGGAGCGACGGACCCACTTGGGTCTGCGAGTCATGAAAACGGATGTGACCCCAGAGGTCGGGAGTTAGGCGTGCTTCGGTGGGTTCGTCGGTGACACCGACCGCGGTGTCATTGGCCCAATAGTTGCGGCCCGACGAAACGAAACCGGAATCCGTCGAGATGACGCCCCAGTCCATCCGCGTAAAGAGGCCGGGTCGGGGTACGAGCCCCAGCGATTTGAGGGGTACCGCCGCCTCGACCGTGTAAAAATTTTCATTCGGTGCATTGTTCGAGATGCGAACGTCGGGAAGGATCACGACCTCGTCAAAATGGGTTGTCCCGCCGGCAGGGGTTGAAACGGTCCAGCTGCGGTCAACCATTGGGCTCGGCTTAGGTGCCACGGCTCGGTACAGGACGCCGACGGGTTTTCCACCGGCACGTGTCAACAGTAATCGCAGATCACCCTCAACGGGCTTGCGGCGGTCGGGATCGGCGATGGGATTGGCGGCGATTTGAAGGTCGAGCGCCCCGCCAGTCTTGAAATAACGACGAAAGTCGTCGCCGGCGTTTGTCAGCGCTCCGGCGCCGGTGACTTTCCAGGCTAAATAAAGGTAGCGGTCGTCGTAACCCATGCGGAGTTCGGCCTGGATTTCTCGATGGATCTTTGTGACAGCCGCCGGCCATTCACCTTCGCCAATGGCTCCATCCAGTTGCGGACGGCGAGGCATCCGAAAGCACTCGGCGACGTCTGCCCGGACAAAGTTTTCTTTGCGTTCGTGTACGGCATCCCACTCGCGCGTTTCGTAGATCATTTCGGGCGTGACTTCGAATTGTCCGTTGATGCGTTTGAATTTTTCCAAGCCGCGAACTTCGACGATGCTCACATGGTTGCCGCCGGTAATGATGTAGTAGCGATCGTCCTCTTCGGTGCGGGTGAAGAACGCGTGGAAATGTTCCTGGCCTTGGGAGTAGAAGTTCATCGGCGTGCCCGGTTTGTTGGTGCCCGGGAAGGAACGACGCCGCGGATCGCGGGCGCTGTAGGTCACCAGTCCGGCCAGCAGGCCGTCGCTGGTCCAGATGTTCATCTGTCCCGTGTTGGCCGAGACGACTACAAATTCGCCGAGATCTCCCTCGGGAGCCACTTCGTGACCGCTGATCACCAGTTGGTTGCCGACAACGCCGGGATTCCAGGGGAGGATCCACAGCCCCGAGACTCCGTTCCAGGCGGGGTAGTTCCAGAGCGCCTTGCCGGTCGGTGTCACCACTCGGTTCTGACCTGCTGTGCCCCCCTCACCCAACCGGAAAAAGTTGCCGTCGGACAATCGCAGGTGCCCTCCCCCGCCGGAGGTGACGACCTCTTCGTACAGAGGTACGCCGGTGTCGGAAAATTCCTTCACTCGGTAGTAGCCCGTTGGCGTCGCGACACTCATGTCGAGGCTGAACCGGCCAACACTGCTGCTGCGGCTCTTCTTTGAAAATTGGACCTCGTCCGGTTGCGGCCGCTCGTCGCCGTTGTTGTCGGCCCAGATGAACTTCAGTGAAGCGAGGCTCTTGCCGTTTAGGTGTTCGGTAAACTCGGGTGTGCGGAAGAAATCGCTGGAAGTGGCGGAACCAATTCCGGCTACTAGTTTCATGGCCCTCGTCTTTTCATCCACTAAGTGCACCCAGCCCGCCGGCTGGGAGGGGTTTATCACCAGTGGTTGGGTAACGAGGTAGCGGCGGCCATCGACTTTCACGGCCGTCAGGTCATTCCGGAAACGATGGGTGAACCACGGGTTACTGTAGTTGTGGTCGCGTGTGTTGAATGCCTTGATTCGTGAGCGGCCGGCGTCGGCGTCGACTTCGAATTCCATATCCATGTAATAGACGCGGCTCTTGTCATAACGGTCCATCGTGCCACCGCCACCGTAGAGCGTGTTACCCAGCATCTCCTTCACGAACGTGCCATCGGACTTGAAGTGCGTCACCCGCCGCGGCCAGACGTGTGGGTAGACCGCCCACAGGTTGTCCTCTTGATCGACGGTGAAACTGGTCGCATCGTCCAGCTGCCGGGGATCGCGCAGGCCGGGTCCGGCGATGCCGGGCTCGCCAACGGTGTGCGAGAAGGAAAATGATTTGCCTTCGGGTTTGTAAACGCGGATATTGTGGCGTTCGCGGTCGTAGTCGAAAACATAAAGCCGCCCGTGATGGTCAATTTCCATCACACCGGGAATCTTCACGTCGGTCGCCACGATTTGCATCACCTCGCCGGTTTTCGGATCGATCCGTGCGATCTGCCGCCCGACGACTCCGTACAATTCGCCCGCCGGACTGATAGCAATGTCGCCGCTGACCGGTGAAGCCGTTTCGTGCAACAATTTTCCCGTTGCCGAATCTCGAGTCTCCAAACGCTGAGTCAGCAGTTTGTCGTTGATTGGCGGCTCGCCGCCAAGGTATTCCAGCGCGGCGACTCCGTACACTTTGCAGTGCCGCGCGGGATTGCTGGTTCGGTCCTTGAATATGCCCTGTAAATGCGGTTCCACGATCCGTAGCCGCACGGCCCGCGTAGTGTATTCGGCGCCGAAATCGACGGTGCCGCCGAGGTAAACGGCCCGAGCATTGTTGCGCCGCGAATTATGGGCGCCGCTGCGAAGCGATTGCGTATACGTAGCGACCCGCTGCCAGCCTTGGTCGCCGCTAAAGTCGATCTTGCGTTGCCCCGGCGATCCTGTTTGCGACGCGTTGTTCGCCGCGGCCGCCTGACCTACGTAGATTTCCACTTCGGCCTTCGCGCCGCCGATCTCCTTGATTGCCAGGCCTCGAAGTTTCCGCGGCTCGTCCCATTCCAGCGCGAAGATGCCCGGATCGTCGGGCTGGATGATGCTCTTCCGCTCGGCGTCCCAGATGCCTGTCTTCGGATCGTATGTTCCCGAGTTGACCCGGACAGCCGCCTCGCCGGCGACGTTTTGAAACCGCCGCCGCAACAGCCGCATGCCTTCGAGCTGCCCGCGCCAATTATTGCCGTCGGCGAAGAAATCGACCGCGTCCGTATTTTCGTTAATGGCCAAATCGGTGTCGTCGATTTTTGGGTTGGCCAAATCTTCAACCTTGACATCGCCGGCGAACAAGTCCAAGTCGCGCGTCGTGTCGGAAAACGTCAACCGCAGTCCGCGCGTGGTGGTGTTCGGCGGTAGCGCGACGCAGTCGAAGGCGTTGAACTCGGCATCGGGACCGTGTGTATCGGCCGATTCGCGCCCACCGTTAGACGGTTGAATCGTCCGTCCTGCGGAAACAGTCTGCCAGTACTTCACCGCACCCGGCAGTGGCGGATACGGCGCTCCGGGTTTGAGCACGCTGACATCCAGTTTGATTTTTGGATCCCTCACCCGCGGAAACACCAGGCTGCCCAGCGGCACGGGCTCTTTGAAGGCCAACACCACAAACTGTCGCGCTCCGGCCCCGCGGGTGGACGTGATGTGGGTGATACCTTCCCGCGCAATCAGTCCGGGTACGTGGCTGCCCAGTCGGAACAGTCGTACCATGTCTGCGCGGGGCTCGGACGGAATATTGTAGAATTCCTTGGTTGGAATCTGTTTGGGCAGTCGAGGAAAATTGTTGTCTTGATCCACGTTTCCGCCGCCGGTCGCCAACTGGAAAAACGGCACGCTATCGTACTGTGCGATGTAAATCTTGCCGCCGTCTGCGGCCAGTCCCCGGACTCGGCCCCGGCGCGTACTGGAATTTGAAATGCTGAAGACGCTGTTAGTACGGCCCGTCTGCCGATCTAACCTTTGAACGCCGCCACCGGTATGGATGAACAGGTTTTCGCCGTCGCTGAATAAACCGTTCTGATGCGCGCCCCAGCCTTGTCCGCGGAGCTTTTGACCTTTTAGATTCGCCTCCAGCGATGCGTGGCCGCCTTCGGTGCCGCCGGTGGCGATGTACAGTTTGTCTTTGGCGGCGTGAATTGC
>JAYZEI010000090.1:0-2184 GCA_036337375.1 Planctomycetota bacterium
CGGTTGAAAGCACGCGTCGAGATCCTGCGGCCGCAACGCCCAGGTCTGATCCGCGTCCGCGGGTGGCGGCAGTTCGTCGGGTTGCCAGGCGGTCTCGTCGGCGCTCAGTTCGCCGACCGTGCCGGCGGGACGCAAAATCCAGGTGTCGTCCGGCAATCGTCCTCGCGGATTTGCCCGTCGGTCGTTGTAAACCAGCTGCCGCGCTGAAGGAATGCGGTTATCGAGGTCGCCGTCGCGAAACGTGAACTTTTTTGGGTCCTTCACAAAGTGAAACAGATGCGCGTGCGAGCGGCTGAATTTCTTGGAGCAATTTACGCCAAACGTGTAATACCAGATGACCCAACTACGGCAGTGAAATCCGATTTGTTGACTTTCGAGTTTCAACTCGGCGGCGTACTCGTCGCCGATCGCCAGCCAAAACGTTCCGCTGTCTTTGAGCGCGCGGTAAACCTTAGCCATCCACGTCCGCGACCAAGCGATGTAAGTCTCGCGCTCGAGTGAATCGTCGTAAACGTCGTAGTCGTAGCCGATGTTGAACGGCGGATCGGCGAACGCGAGATCGACGCTGCCCGCAGCCAGCCCGCTCATGCCTTCAATGCAATCGCCGCCAACGATTGTGTTGAGATGCTCGTCCATGATGGAGAACTCCGTTTTTCTCCTGTGATTGCCGTGCCCTATCATAACGCCCGGAAAAGTCCCGCGCAAGTCACCACCGAGCCGCGACATTTTCGACCAGTTCGGTCATAATACACGGCATTCAGCAGAGGATGCGCGGAACCCCGCAATGTATCGACCATTTGCAAATGCGGTAATTTTGTTGGCGGGATTCGCTGCGCCGACCGCCGCCGAACGGCCGAACGTGGTCCTCATTTTCACGGATGATCAGGGGACACACGACGTTGGATGTTACGGCAGTGAAATCCCGACGCCGAATATTGACTCGCTGGCGCGCGACGGGTTGAAATTCAATGCATGGTACGTCGCGTCATCGATCTGTACCCCGTCGCGGTACGGATTGCTGACGGGCCGCATGCCGTCGCGCTCGCAAGACCGTCTGCTGCACGCGCTGATGTTTCTGGGTGATCGTGACAAACAGCGCGGTATTCAAAACGGTGAATTGACCTTTCCGTCCTTGCTGCAAAGAAACGGTTATCGTACCGCCTTGATCGGCAAGTGGCACCTAGGACACGGAAACAATTCGTTTCTGCCAACACAGCATGGTTTCAGCTCTTTTTACGGACACACCGCCGGTTGCATCGATTATTTCACGATGCGCTACGGAATTCAGCCCGACTGGTACCGTGATGAAAAGCGGATCGACGAGGGAGGCTATGCGACCAACCTAATTACGGATGAAGCCGTCCGGTTCCTCAAGTCTCAAAAAAATGGAAAGCCGTTTTTCTTACATCTGGCTTATAACGCGCCCCACTTTGGCAAGGGCTGGGATGCGCAGAACAAACGAGTTGTCAACATCATGCAGCCGCATCCGACCGACATGCGCCGCGTGCGTGGAATCAAAGACGTCATGCGGCGGCAGTTCGCGGCCAGGGTTGTGGCTCTGGACGATGGTGTCGGCCGCGTATTGAAGGCGATCGACGATGCCGGTTTGAAGAGAAACACGTTGGTCATTTTCATGACCGATCACGGTGGCGACCCCGACTACGGCGGTAGTAACCTGCCGTTCCGCGGCGAAAAAGCAACGCTTTACGAGGGCGGCATCCGCGTGCCCTGTTTGATGCGGTGGTTCGGCCGCATCAAGGCAGGCACGACATGCGACGAAGTTTGCAGCGCGCTTGATGTTTTTCCGACACTCGGCCGTCTGGCCGGCATCAACACCGACAAGCTGGCGTTGGACGGTAAGGACATTACGGGTGTGATACTCGGTCAAGAATCGTTGCCGCAACGAGAGCTGTTTTGGCAGTTGGGGATGCACTCGGAATTGGAACGCGGCAATTGGACGGCGGTGCGGATCGGCCGCTGGAAGTATCTTAATAACAATCTTGGCGAAGAAATGCTGTTTGACTTGCAGAAAGACCCTTACGAAAAGAAAAGTCTGTTTAACTCTCTGCCGAAAATCGCAAAGCGGCTGCGTAGTCGCAGAGACGAACTACTGCTTGAGTTCGACCGCGACGCTGATTCAAAAGAGTGAGTCTGAGGTCACCCGCAGCAGTAATCCAACCACTA
>JAYZEI010000091.1:0-27144 GCA_036337375.1 Planctomycetota bacterium
CGTAGAAATGTCCCTTGGGGTGCCCGCTCTTGTGATTGTCTACGCGAATGCGGTTACCTGTCTCCTCGGAGTGACCATTGTCGCTCATGTAGATGATGATGGTGTTCTCACGAAGTTTCAGGGTCTCCAGTTTGTCCACGATTTTTCCAATGTAATGGTCCGTCGCCTTCATGATGGTGGCATAGGACTTCCTCGCCGGATCCTTCATATCCTTGAATCCTTCGGAAAATTGCTTGGGTGCTTGCTCGGGGTAGTGGGGTATATTGAAAGGGGCGTATAGGAAAAAGGGACGCCCTTTGTTTTCCTCGATGAATTGCAAGCAGCGTTGCGTCATCATTTTTGGGAAGTATTTCCCGTTCGCTTCGACCGGCGTGATGCCTTCGTAGAGGTCGTGAAATCCGCTTCCGTGCAGGAAATAGTGGTTGTAGTTGTCGATGAACCCATCGCGAATGCCGAAAAATTCGTCGAAGCCCTGCTTCTTGGGACCGAAGTCGCGGTGGGAACCGAGATGCCATTTGCCGTACAGGGCGGTGCGATAACCCGATGACTTGAGGGCCTCGGCGAGGGTGACCTCCTCCAGGGCCATGTTGATGCCCATGGGGCCGTTCATGTCTCCCTGCGTCCAGTGATTGACGCCACCTCGCTGGGGGTGCCGTCCGGTGAGCAGTGCGGCCCGTGCCGGACAGCACACGGTGTGGGCATAGGCCTGGGTGAACCGCACTCCTGTGGTCGCCAGTTTATCGATATTGGGGGTCTGGAGATCTTTGGACCCGTAGCAGTTGGCGTCGAGAGTGCCCTGGTCGTCGGTAAACACGATCACGACATTAGGCTGCTTTGCGGCGAGTGAATTAAACACCGGCAAGAAAACCAGCAGCGCCCCAAGCGGAATCGGCAATGTTCTCATGACTTGGCCTCTGCGGCACGTGTTGAAAATATCGCGGAAGATCATCATGATACCCTCTAACTGGCCGGAAGTCTTGTTGCCGGACTAAAACGATCTTGGCGCTGCGAATGGAATCGACATCTGCACGGACGACGGCGCGAGCGGGTTCACTCCGCGATGCTCTGCGCCAATATTGGGGATATAAAAGTTTTCTGCCGCTGCAACAGGAGGCGATGCAATGTGTACTCGCACGGCAGGATTGCGTCGTCGTACTGCCGACGGGCGGCGGCAAGTCGCTCTGCTTTCAAATCCCCGCACTGTGCATGGACGGCCTGGCAGTCGTCATCTCACCTCTGATATCGCTGATGAAAGATCAGGTTGATGCGCTGCTAAACTGCGGCGTTCCGGCGGCGGCGATTCACAGCATGGTCCCGTACGAAGAGAAACGCCGGATCGCCGGCGAAATTCGCGCCGGCCGCTTGCGATTGCTATATGTCGCTCCGGAGCGGCTAGTACGCGATCAGACCATCCAGTTTTTGAAACGGACCGGTGTTTCCTTTTTCGCCATCGACGAAGCCCATTGCATCAGCTCTTGGGGCCATGATTTTCGTCCCGAATACCGCGAACTGCAGATCCTGAAAAAGGCGTTTCCGGACACTGCTGTTCACGCATATACCGCCACGGCCACCGACCGCGTGCGAATGGACATCGCCGAACAACTCGGGCTGAACGACCCCGCGATGCTGGTGGGCCCGTTCGACCGGCCTAACCTGATTTACACCGTGCAACGGCGCAACAACCTTTCCTCTCAAATTCGAGCAGTCCTGGACCGGCATCCCGGCCAATCGGGCATCATTTATTGCATCTCCCGCAAGGAAGTTGACCGCCTGAGTGCCGAGTTGTGCGGGCACGGATATCGGGCGATGCCTTATCATGCGGGCATGGAAGACGGCGATCGCCGCAGCAATCAGGAAGCGTTCATCGAAGAGCGTGTTGATGTTCTCGTCGCTACCGTGGCCTTCGGCATGGGAATCGACAAATCGAACGTACGGTACGTGATACACGCGGGTATGCCCAAGTCACTCGAACATTACCAGCAAGAAAGCGGCCGCGCCGGGCGCGACGGACTGCCGGCGGAATGCTGCCTGATTTTCTCCGGCCAGGATTTCATGACCTGGAAACGCATCGTTTCCGACTCGGACGCCGGCGTCCAAGAAGCCGCGTTGCAGTCACTTTCGGCAACGTACAATTTCTGCAACAGCGTAACTTGCCGCCACCGAACGCTGGTCGAACACTTTGGCCAACAGCTTGCCGGAGAAAACTGCGGCGCCTGCGACGTCTGCCTCGGACAACTCGATCAAGTCGAAGACCCCCTCAACGTCGGGAAGCAAATTATTTCCTGCGTCGTGCGGCTCCAACAGCGATACGGAGCGGACTATACGTCCATGGTGCTCGGCGGTTCTCGCGATCAGCGGATCGTCGAACAGGGCCACGATCAGCTGAGTAGTTGGGGGATGCTTTCCAACGAAAATAAAAGGACCATCCGGGACTGGATTGAACAGCTCGTCGGACAACAGTTCCTGGAGAAAACTGGCGAATTCAATGTTTTGCAAGTGACCGATCCGGGACACCAACTGCTGCGTGGAGAACGAACGCCGCGGCTACTCCGCGGCGCCAAGCAGCCCGCAAAACAATCCGCCGCCGGTAGATCGGTGGAAGCCGATTCCTGGGAGGGAGTCGACCACGAACTGTTTGAAGAACTTCGCCTGTTGCGGCGGCACAACTCCGAGGCGCGGCGGGTGCCGCCTTATGTGATCTTCAGCGACACCACCTTGCGGGCGATGGCCCGCTGCCGGCCGTCTAACCTGCACGCTTTCCGGCAGATCAAAGGGGTGGGCGACAAGAAACTGGCAGACTACGGAGAAGAATTTATTGCCGCCATCGTCGACTACTGCCAACGCGTGCAACTGCCAATGGATGTCGAGCTCTCGGCTGGCGATTGATGCCGGCGCGAGGGCGCTGTATCCGACCGCGTGTTTCGTTACGATGGTGACGGCCTGGGGGGGGATGGCGAACGCCCGGCAATCGACAACGGGCCGCCTCAGTTGACGACACCGGAAGATCCTGCAAGATCAAGGAATCGAGATTAATGAGCGACGCAAAAGTTCGCGGCAATGTCCATCTGATCGAGGAAACGAAAACGTACGGCAAGAACGATTTCCGCAAGCGGGTTGTCGTACTCGAGCAGGACAAGGGGCGATTCACCAATTACATCCCCGTTGAATTCGTTCACGAGAGTTGTGATGCCGTGGACGAATTGAAGGTCGGTGACGATGTGGAAGTCGCCTACCGGCTGAGCGGACGCCGCTGGCAAAAAGATCCCAGCAGTGAAGTAAAGTTCTTCGTGAATGTCGAGGCGACCGAATTCAAAGTCCTGGCATCACCCACAGTAGTCGCCGGCGAGACCGCTGGCGGACCTCTACCGGATGAATCCGAAGCGCCGTCCGACGAGGACATCCCCTTTTGAAGTCCGCCGAGTCCGCGCGGGCCCGACGGTCGCTGTCACTTGCTGCCAATGCAAAATAGATGCTCGGCACCGCGAATCAGCAGGCGGTTGGCCACAGGCACCGGTGAAGCAATCAACCGCTCGCCCATGTCGTTTTCCGAGACCAATTTGAATCCGCCTTTGATGCCGGCGACAAACACCACTCCATCCTCCCGCGCCGCGTAAAGATGGTCGCCGGCGACGACGGGCGAAGCGTAGTATTTGGCGCGGTGCTTGGGCAGGGCGTCTTTCCATAGCGTCTTGCCCGTTTTGGGATCGATGCATTCGACTTCACCGCGGTCGCGCAACACGTAAACCCTGCCGTTGTGCACCAGCGGGGTCGGCACGAATGAGCCGGTATCTTTCCGCGTCCACAAGCGGTGAGTTTCAGTGACGTCGCCTTCGCCACCAAGCTTGATTCCCGCCAATCGCGATCCTCGACCGTAAGGCACAATCGCAATGTCGCCTGCGATTACGTGCGAACCAACGGCAACCCAATTGCCGGCACCATCCGGATTAAATCCGCCGCACGACCAAATCAACTCGCCGTTAACCGCATCGTGGGCCGTCAGGTGTTCGGCTCCCCAGACGAGGATCGATTCCATCCCCATGTGGTCGGTCACAATGGGCGTCGCGTAACTGTGATCGCCTTCAACCGGAGTCTTGTAATTTCGTGATACGTACCACTTTTGCTTGCCGGTACCTTTTTCGTAGGCGACCAGAAACGACTCGCCATTGTGCATAACCGCCACGACGAGGCACTGCTTTGTCGTAATCGGCGACGTGCCCAGGTCCCAAAAGAGCGTGTCTTTGGCGAACTTCTTGAGATTGGTTTGCCAAACGATTTTTCCGGACGGATCGAGTTCGGCTAGGTTGCCGCTTTTAAAATAGGCGAACAGGCGATCGCCATCGATCACGACGGACGGATTGCTGCCGGAGCCATTGCGGTGTTTTCCCGAAATCTGCGGCCCAATTTCAGCCCGCCATTTCACCTTGCCGTCCCAGTCGAAATTGATCACCGTGTCCTGACCATCGGCCGGACAGGTCAGCAGGATGTTTCCCTTCGACACGGTCGGTGTCGAACACCCCGTACCCGGCAGGCCGGTCTTCCACAAAACGTTTTTCGACGTATTGAATTCCGTCGAATACGAACCCACCGTGGTGCTGCCGTTGTCCTGCGGACCGCGCCAGCGGGGCCACTGGGCATTCGCCGCTATTTCGCCGGCCGGGGAGGGAGCGGTCTGGAAACACACCAGTACTGCGATGGCAAACGCGAATCTCGTGATCATTCTGAAAACCTCCCTAGCGGTAACGGCCGCTGCAAAAATCCGCTAAACATCATTTGATTGAAATCAACTCAATCACAAAGTGAAGCGTCGCGTTGGGCGGAATCACGTTACCCGCACCCCTCTTTCCGTAGCCGAGTTCGGAGGGAATCTCCAATTCAATCTTGCCGCCGACACCGACCAACTGCACGCCTTCGGTCCAGCCCGGTATGACGCGGTTGAGCGGAAAGGTTGCCGGCGACTTACGTTTATAGGAGCTGTCGAATTCCTGTTTGTTGTCGAGCCAACCGCGATAGTGGACTGTGACCGTATCGCTGGCGGCCGGTTTTTTGCCTTTTGATTCGCGGAGGATGCGGTACTTCAACCCGGATTTCGTTTTCATGAACTTTGGCGGGTCTTTAGCTTTGTCTTCCGCTGCCGGACTCCAACAGGCAAGAACGGTTCCCAGCCAAAGCAAAGCCAAGACAGCCGACATCGCCTGCCGGTGGATTTGAGATTTCATCCCGAGGTTCCTTTCAGATTTAATTGGCGGTGGGCGATTCGAGTAGCGTATAACACTACCTAACGCACATCGACATGTAAACTCGTAAACGATGGCTTGCAGCAGATGACCGCTGCCCAAGTGTGGCAAGTGTGGTCCCAACCGGGCCGTGGTTCAACGAGCAGGGGATCTCAAACAGGACGAAAAATGATGCGGCAATTGATTTTATTGAACACGGCCGTCATTCCAATTCTCTTGGGATTTATCGATTGCGCCGCCGCAAAGCAGCCGGGAAAGAGTCCGCTCAAAGTTTTCGTTCTCGCCGGACAATCTAACATGCAGGGCGCCGGCGCAGTCACCGCCAACCCAAACCGCAACGGTGGCCGGGGGAGCCTTCAGTACCTCGTCAACAGCTCGCCGGAGAAAGAGCGGTTTCGGCACACTGTTGACGACAACGGTGATTGGCTCATCCGCGACGATGTGTGGGTTTGGTATTTGGGCCGCAAGGGCGGCCTGTCGGTTGGATACGGAGCGCGGCCGTCAACCATCGGTCCCGAATTTCAATTCGGCCACGTCCTCGGCGCCCACTTCGACAACCAGGTACTGCTGATCAAGACCGCCTGGGGGGGCAAGTCACTGGTCACCGATTTTCGACCGCCGAGTTCAGCGGGCAAAGTGGGGCCGTTTTACACCCAAATGATTTCGCACGTCAAAGAAGTGCTGGCCGCGCTCAAACAAAACTTTCCGGAATACGACGGCCGCGGTTTTGAAATCGCCGGCTTCGGTTGGCATCAGGGATGGAATGACGGCCTGAAGAAAGAATGGGTGAGCGAGTACGAAGGCAATCTCGCAAATTTGATCAAAGATCTGCGGAAGGAATTTGCCGTCCCGGACTTGCCGGTCGTTATCGCCAACAGCGGCTTCGGCGGCCGCAAACAAAAAATCGATCGCAGGCTGGGCATCATCAACGCGCAGCTCGGCGTCGCCCGGCGGCCCGAGTTTCAAGGGACCGTCTTCACCGTCGAGACTCGCGATTTTTTCCGCCCGGCCGACGTCTCGCCATCGCGACAGGGATACCACTGGAACAGCAATGCCGAAACGTATTTTCTAATCGGCGACGCGATGGGCAAAGCGATGATCAAGCT
The DNA here is from genome assembly GCA_036337375.1 of Planctomycetota bacterium. Taxonomy (GTDB): domain Bacteria; phylum Planctomycetota; class Planctomycetia; order Pirellulales; family UBA7805; genus JAYZEI01. Next base: position 6,341 of record JAYZEI010000091.1, read on the forward strand.
GGCCGGGGACTGAAGCTGGCCAGAGACTCGATAAGCTGTTCGATCATGGCATCGGTGTGGCCGCATGAAAGGCTCACCCGCAGCAGCGATTCGCCCTCGGGCACCGATGGAGGCCGGATGCCGGGCACGAAGATCCCGGCCTCGCTTAGGTGCGCCGACAACTGCATCGCGAGATTCGCACTGCCGACACAAATTGGAATGATCTGGCTGGCCGACGCGCCGACGTTCCATCCGCCCGCCGTCAACCGTTCCCGCAGTTGTGCGGCGCGGCTGAGCAACGCGGACCGGCGGTCCGGTTCGTCTTCAATAATTTGCAACGCAGCGACCGCCGCGGCTGCTCCGGCATCGGGCTGTGCGGTTGAAAACACATAGGACCGGGCACGATTGAAAAGCCAATCGACGAGTTTACGGCTGCCGCACACAAATCCGCCCGCACAGCCAAGTGCCTTGCTCAGCGTACCTATTTTAATGTCGATTCGGCCCTCGACACCGAGGTGCTCGACAACGCCGCGGCCGCTTTCACCGAAAACGCCGGTCGCGTGCGCTTCGTCGACCAGCAGCATGCACCCAAATCGATCTCGAAACTCGACCAGACGCTCCAACGGCGCCAGGTCGCCGTCCATGCTGAACAAACTATCCGTCACAATCATCCGCCGCCGCGCGGGCGGTGCCTTTCCTAACAGCCGCTCGAGATGGTCGCAGTCGAGGTGCTGATAGACATGCACGTCGGCCCGGGAAAGCCGGCAGCCGTCGATCAGGCTGGCGTGATTTTTGGCATCTGCGAACACCGCATCGCGACGGCCGACCAGAGCGGCGACGGTGCCCACGTTTGCCGCAAATCCGGATGAAAACAGCAGGGCCGCTTCCGTTTTTTCGAACTCGGCGAGCGCCTCTTCTAATTCAGCGTGCGGTGTCGAACGCCCGTTGACCAAGGGGCTCGCGCCCGCCCCCCAGCCGGCCCGGCGAATCATCGCCTCTGCCGCACCCGCCAGTCGGGGGTCGGCAGCAAGGGCCAGATAGTCATTCGAGCCAAAGTTGACAAACCATCGCCCATCGATTTCGATCCTCACCCCTTGGCAGCTGCCACGGACACGCCGATTCCGCAACAGGCCACCACGCTGCAGCCGCGCCAGCCTGCCGTCCAGCCAGTCAAGTCGATCTCTCGCATCACTCTCCATCCGCACTGTTGTACCGCGCCGTCCGCAACGACCATAAGGGTGGCTTTGCGAAACTCCAGACTTGCACAGCTGAATTTACAGGATGCTCCTGGCTTATTTTTCTCGCCACCGGGAACCCCCGGATGCCGGCCTTTGAGGCGGAAGAACACAGCCGTTGGCTGCGTGAAGCGCCGGGCCTGCGGGACCGAAAGAGCCAAAGGGCTCAACCGGCGCGGGGAAGGATTTCTGGAAACTCGAATCGCCCGAGCACTTCAGGGCGGTTCGACCGCAAGACGACACGATCCGCGTGCGGCTGCAGCAATTACTTCGCCGCAGCGTTCGCATTCGGTTTGGGCATTTTCGCCCCGACCCCGATCAGCCATTTCGAGAGCATGACATCGAGTTGCTTGACTTTGTCGGGCATCGACGCGGCCAAGTCTTTGGCCTCACCCAAATCGTCTTTCACGTTATACAACTCCGTGGTACCGCTTTCGTAATACCGCAGCAGCTTATAGTCACCCGCGCGGACGATACCGTACGGCTTGATACGGCCCCGATAATGGGGAAAGTGCCAGAAGATGCCGTCGCGGTTGAATTCTTTTTCGCCGTGCAGAATATCTACCAGACTCACGCCGTCAATTTCGTGCTTTGGCAGCGGCGCTTCGGCCATTTCCAAGACGGTGGGAAACACATCGATCGTGCTGATGGGCGTGTGGGATTCACTTCCGGCCTTGGTCACTCCCGGCCAACGGACGATATACGGTACGCGAATACCGCCCTCGTAGGGAAAACCTTTGCCCGCCCGCAGCGGCGCGTTGTTGGTGACGTTGGATAACCCCCCATTGTCCGACGTAAAAACAATGATTGTTTTCTCATTCAACTTGAGTTCGTCCAATTTATCCAACACCCGACCGACCGCATCGTCAACGCTTTCGATCATGGCGGCGTAGGCGGGGTTTTTTTGCCCGGCTTTGGGCTTGGCATCATACTTTGCCTTCAGATTTTGCTTGGCCTGGATCGGCGTGTGGACCGCGTAATGGGCCAGGTACAAAAAGAACGGTTTGTCTTTGTTTTTTTCGATGAACTTGGCGGCTTCGACGCCTTCCCGATCGGTCAGGTATTCACCTGCCTGGCCGGTTTTCAGCAGCGGCATGCTTGGCTGTCGCGGCGTTTCGTACGGGAAATGGTAACGCGGCGGTTGTCCGTAATCGCAACCTCCAATATTGACGTCGAAACCCTGTCTGTCCGGATACCAGCGATCCGCGCCGAGATGCCATTTACCGATATGACACGAGACATAGCCGGCCGGCTTAAGCGCTTCGGCCAGCGTCACCTCTTCTAGTTCCATCCACAATGCGTTGCGGGGAGTTAACAGCTTCTGCCTGCCGCCCGTGTAGCCGCTGGGGTTCTTGCCATCGGCCGGAATCGCGCCGCCTTGGAACCGCGAGCGAATCCAATCGGTAACGCCTAGTCGGGCCGGATATCTTCCGGTCATCATGGCCGCGCGGGTCGGCGAACATACCGCACAGGCGGCGTAGCCGTCCGTGAAGCGCACGCCGCTGGCGGCCAGACGATCGATATTCGGCGTTTCGTAGTACTTGCTTCCGTAGCAACTCAGGTCCATCCAACCGAGATCGTCTACTAAAACAACAACGAAGTTCGGCTTCGACTGCGCTTGAAGGCGACCGGTGCCATCCGGGGACACAAACAGCGCCGTAACAACAAGAAGATAAACGATGCGACGAAGTTGATTCATTTCGACCTGGTCATTCCTTGGGGGGGGCAGCGGTCTTCACCCGAATAGTATGGTCGGCGAAAATGTCGCTGACAACCGCTAAGTCCAGCGTGTGCGCTCGATTGTCGATGCAACGGCCGTTGTGTTACGATGTCCCCAGCGGAATAGAATCAGCGTTGATTGGCAGAAAGGTGATTGCATGGCCAGCGAGTCCGCGTTCGATGACAGGGAGTTTCAGCAAATCCGGGAAACGGTGGCCGCCGCCGGCGCCGACGCCGCCTGCACCGCGCTGGTGGAGATCTTCTCGGAGAAAAAATGTTATCACGAACTGTTCGACACGAGGCTGCTGCAGACGCGGCAGCGGCTGGGGCTGCCGATCGCCGGCAATTCCGATTTAGAGGACATTCCCGAACCGCAGAGAAGTGAAGTCGAAGAAGGCTATCTGGCCGCCTGTCGCGAAGTCGGAAAAATGCTACTGGACGACGGCGAGATTCGTGCCGCATGGATGTACTTGCGTCCGGCCGGCGAGACGGAGTTGATGCGGGCGGCTCTTGAGCGAATCGAACCGGACGAGGCGAATACCGAAGCCATCGTCGAAGCAGCGCTGTACGAAGGACTACACATCGAGAGAGGTTTTCGCCTCGTGCTCGAACACTACGGTACCTGTAATGCCATCACGACGTATGAATCGGCGCTACACGGACGCAAACCGGAAGAGCAACAGTTGGTCGCCGGGATGTTGGTTGAATGGCTCCACAAAGAGCTGCTCGAAAACCTATCTGCGGAACTCGAATCGGACGACCGCCCGCCGAGCGAAGCGGAAGGCATTCGAAACCTGGTCGCCGGCAAGGAAGAAATGTTCGGCGAATACACGACCCATATCGATACGTCGCATCTAAGCAGCGTTGTGCGTTTTGCCAGGATCGTTGAGGACAAATCGCAGCTTGCACTGGCGCTGGATTTGACGGAATACGGCGCGAGGCTCCACAAAAACCTGCAACAGGAACACGATCCCCCGTTTTCCGACTACTACGCGAATCATCGATTGTTCTTCGCCGCTCAAATCGGACGAGATGTTGACCAGGCGGTCGAGCATTTCCGCACGGAGGCCGAAAAATCCGAGGTTGAAGTCGAAACGACGATGGCCGTCGAGGTTTATATTGTGCTGCTGGCGAGAATCGGCCGCCACCGCGAGGCCATTGAAGCCGCCGCGACGTTAATTCCACCGGACATTCAAACCACCGGGTTCGCTCCTCCTCTGGCCGAACTGGCTCGTGCCGCCGGCGACTACCATCGCCATTTAGAAGTTTGTCGCGAGCGGGGGGATTTACTGGGATTCGCCCTGGGCGAAATGGAAGCGAACCGGCAAGCCTCTTCCTGAACTCGGCCGGCGCAAAAAAATCGGCCTGCCCAAAGATAAATCCTCGGGCAGGCCGTTCATCTGCGTTCAGGTCGTTCTGGTCCTAGTTAACCAGAGCACGACGAGCGTTGATCGCAGCGGAAGCATCCGGGGTCGGCGTCGGCGGCATCGGAACCACTGACGCTTCAGCTTTGCCACCGTCATCAGCAGCATCGCAACCGGCATCGCAACCGGCATCGCAACCGCGCTTCGACTTGCAGCCACTGCCTGAGAAGATGCTCAGCAGACCGCCGCAGCAACTCTTGCGGGCCTTCTCGCAGCCACAGTCGTCGTCAGCGTCGCAACCCTTGTCCGCATCGCAACCCTTGTCGCGACCGCACTTCGAACGGCTACGGCTCTTGCGTTCGCAGCCACAGCCATCGTCGTCAGCGTCGCAACCCTTGTCCGCATCGCAACCCTTGTCGCGACCGCACTTCGAACGACTACGGCTCTTGCGTTCGCAACCACAGCCATCGTCAGCATCGCAACCCTTTTCCGCATCGCAACCCTTGTCCGCATCGCAACCCTTGTCGCGACCGCACTTCGAACGACTACGATCTTTGCGTTCGCAACCACATTTCGGCTCTTCGTCGCAACCACAAGCTGCATCACAACCAGCGTCGCATCCGCCAATGCCCAACATACGGTCCAACAGATCGAAACCGTAACTCTGGCTGGTGCAGATGCCCACGCTCAGCATGAGCGCTCCAACAAACATGCTCCATTTCATAGAACTACGTCTCCTTTTCATATTAGAACCGCGAGTCGATTGTGTCCGTGCTAACAACCGGTAAAGCCGAATCCACTCGTTATTGACGAATGTGAATGAATTCTCGCTCGCGCCCGGCCAGGCAAATGCTGACGCAGATTCTGGAGGGTGGTGTCAGGCGGGGTGGCTGGGTGTTAACCCGAGGCTCTGTAGTTTGTCACCAAAGCCGCGCGAGCAATCCATAGTTCGCACAATTGTCACCTTGGCGTAAAATTTACTGTCGCTACCGTAAGGACTGAGCAGCGACATGTACCGTATCGACAACGCCCGCGAAATGCCTTGAACCTTCCGAAGTTGTTTTTCTCAAATGTGTTAAAACAACTTTTGTAAGGACTATTCCGCTCGTTCGGGTTGGTCCGGTTATGACGATGATTCGGACTTGGAGAAGCGTCAGGCGTGCGAAATCTTATTGAGCCGTCGCACGGGACTCGGCATATCGGCCGACTTGCTGAATCGCTTGACACATCAGGTCCCGATCAACCTCATGTACGTCGATTGGGTCGCCAACGCCACGGAGCATCGTGAGCGTCAGCCGACCGCCAAGATGCTGGCGAAATTCTTCCATTCCGGCAAACAGCGTGTTTGTGTCGGCAACTTCACTGCAGTGAAGATCAAATCCCAAACTCGTGAGACAAGCCAATACGCGATCCGCCTCGCGCCGGGGGAACCCGTGGGCCATCGAACTGTAGACCGTGTCGATCGCCACGCCGATGGCAACGGCCTCACCGTGGCGCATCTTAAAGTTGCTCATCGTCTCTAATTTATGGGCCGACCAATGGCCATAATCTAGCGGTCGCGCTTCCAATGCCTCGAAGGGGTCGCCGCCTTGCGTGATATGACTCAGATGCCATTCGGCCGAACGGCGGAGCATCGGCAGCGCCACCGACATGTCGCGGTCCCGTATCTGCGCCGCTTGGCGGCAGATATCGTCGAACATCGCGGCGTCTTTCAACAATGAAACCTTTACCGATTCGGAAAATCCGCAGACAAAATCTCGATCGCTGAGTGTTGTCAGCAATTTGGCATCGTTGATGACGGCCCAGGGCACCGCAAATGTGCCTATCCAGTTCTTTTTTGTAAACAGATTGACGCCGTTCTTGACTCCCACGCCGGAGTCACCCTGGGCCAACGTCGTCGTGGGTAGACGCACCAACCGAATTCCGCGGTGCGCGATGGCGGCTGCAAAGCCGACGGCATCCAAAACCGCGCCGCCGCCGATGGCCACGACATAGCTGCGACGGTCCAAGTCGGAAACGTTGAACACCTTCAGCATCCGCTCAAGGACGTGAATGTCGTTCTTGATCGGCTCACCACCCGGTACAAGTTGCACATTACCGATTCGCATTAGCCGGTCCGCCTGCGCGTCGGCAAATGTTTTGATGCGGTCAACGAGTCCGGGGTCTGCGGAGGCGACATCGCCGTCGAGCCAAAACTGAACCCGCGGCGGGCGATCACCCGACGCCTCCAACACAGCTGCTAGCGCATCTTGATCCGGCCCAAATACGTCATCCGTGAACCGCAGTCGATGGACCGCGGGCACCCGAAACGAAACGTCGACCGAATTGGGAGTGCGGTTCTTGCTCATGCCTTATCTCTGGTTTGACGCCGACCGACTTTTACGCTCTATCACGACGACGGGAGCACGGTTAATATGATTGCATGTTCACCCGAGTGGCGTCAACCAATCGACCGCCGGGAGACTTCGGCCGACTACGTGATGGGGAATTTTTCGACAATGATGGACAAAACTCCGACACTATTTGACGACCTAGAAGCCGCACCCGCGGACGCGATTCTCGGTTTGACCGAGGCATTCAACAACGACCCAAATCCCGAAAAAATCAACCTGACTGTCGGTGTTTTCAGGGATGAACAGGGAAAAACGCCGATTCTGTCGTGCGTCAAACAGGCAGAACAGCGAATCCTGCAGGACGAGCAGACCAAGGGCTATCTGCCCATGACCGGTTCGGCCGATTTCGGCGGGCACGTGCAACAACTCCTGTTCGGCGAAGGACACGAGGTCATTTCCAGCGGACGCGCGGTGACTGCACAGACCCCCGGCGGTACCGGAGCGTTGCGGGTATCCGGCGACTTCATTCATACGATGTTCCCCACTGCAAAAATATGGCTCAGCGATCCGACCTGGCCCAACCACCCCGCCATCTTCCACGCTGCACGGTTGGAAACAAAAACCTTTCCCTACTTCGACAAGGCGACAAATAGGCTCGACTTCGAAGCCATGTTAGCCGCACTGCAGCAGGTCTCGCCCGGCGATGTCGTCGTGCTGCACGGTTGCTGCCACAACCCAACGGGCATCGATCCGACACCTGACCAGTGGCAAAAACTCGCCGACACCCTTTACGAACGGGACGCGTTGCCTCTGCTCGATTTTGCGTATCAGGGCTTCGCCGACGGACTTCAGGAAGACGCCGTCGGACTGAGAACGCTTTGCCGTGCAGGTCGGGAAATGCTGGTCTGCACCTCGTATTCGAAAAATTTTGGCCTCTACAACGAGCGGGTTGGCGCGCTCACGCTGATCGCCTCCGGAAGCGACGCGGCGACTACGGCAGTCGGGCATCTAAAACTGCGCATTCGTACGAACTATTCCAATCCGCCCGCACACGGCGCGGCGATCGTCGCAACGATTCTCGCGGACGATGCACTGCGTACCGAATGGGAGACCGAATTGGCCCAAATGCGAAACCGTATCAACGGCATGCGAAAGACCTTCGTCGCAACGCTCGCCGCCCGAGGTGTTGACCGCGATTTTTCATTCATCGAGCGGCAATGCGGCATGTTCTCGTTTTCCGGACTGAATCGCGAACAAGTCGATAGACTGCGCGAACAGTATTCAATTTACGTCGTGGGTTCTGGCCGGATTAACGTCGCCGCCATGACTACCGCGAACATCGACGCGCTGTGCAGCGCCGTGGCCGACGTTTTGGCTTGAGGATCACGACGGGGGACGCCGATATCTGGAAAACCCGACGAAATTTACCGCCCTAAAGGTCTTGGGATTGAACATCTTAATCGCTAGCAGCGAAGTGTTTCCGTTTGCCAAGACGGGCGGCCTGGCCGATGTTTGCGGCGCACTGCCCATCGCGTTGAGTCGGCTAGACCATCAACCCGTTGTCGTGATGCCCGCGTATCGCTGCATAAAAACCCAGGGATTTCCGACCGAAGATACCGGCATTTCGTGGGAACTTCAAATCGGCAGCAAGCCCGTCGCGGGGAGGTTGCTGCGATCAACTCTTCCGGGCAGCACGGTTCCCATCTATTTCGTACACCAGGACGACTACTTTGACCGTGAAGGAATCTATGCCGAGGACGGACACGATTACGATGATAACTGCGAGCGATGCGTGTTCTTTTGCCGCAGTATTCTTGAGGTCGTTGGTCATCTCGATTTCCCCATCGATCTGATCCATTGCAACGACTGGACGACGGGGCTCGTGCCCGCTTATTTGAAGACCGAATATTCCAACTCGCCGGTCCACGAACGAATCGCGACTCTGTTCACGATCCACAACCTCGCATACCAGGGAACGTTTTGGCACTGGGATATGTTGCTGACGGGACTGGATTGGAAATATTTCAACTGGCACCAAATGGAATTCCACGGCAATTTAAATTTAATGAAAACGGGCCTGGTATTCGCCGACGCAATCAGCACCGTCAGCCCTCGCTACGCCCGGGAAATTCAAGCCTCGCCGTTAGGCTGCGGGTTGGAGGGGCTGCTACAACATCGCCAGCGGGCGGTCAGCGGAATCATCAATGGCGTGGACTACGAGAAATGGAATCCCGCGACGGACGCCCATTTGGCCGAAAAATACGACATTGAATCTTTTGCCGAAGGCAAAGCGGCTTGCAAGGCGGCATTGCAGCACGAACTGGGGCTGGCAGCCGAACCCGGTCGACCCCTGATCGGCTTGGTGGGACGCCTCGCCAGCCAGAAGGGCCTTGATCTGGTCGTCCCCGTGATCCGGCAATTGGCCGCCGAAAACTCGATCCAGTGGGCCATTCTCGGACGGGGTGACGAGCAGCTGGAAAACCAACTAAGCAACCTTGCTATTCAATACCCGCGCCAGGTTGCCGTACAGATCGATTTTTGCGAGCGGCTCGCGCATCAGATAGAAGCCGGCGCGGACATGTTTTTAATGCCCAGCCAATACGAGCCCTGCGGCCTGAACCAGCTTTACAGCCTGAAATACGGCACGGTCCCGATCGTCCGCGAGACGGGCGGATTGGCCGACACGGTGACCGATACCAACCAGGAATCCCTCGCCGCGAAAACGGCCACCGGATTTCTGTTTTCCGATTATTCGGTCGCCGCCCTGTGCGACTGCGTGCGGCGCAGCTGCCAGTACTACAATTCCGACCCCTCGAACTGGCGACAAATCATCCGCACCGGCATGAGCCAGGATTGGTCGTGGCACAACAGTGCCGCTGAGTATTCCAGGCTGTACCGCCGAATTGTCTCCTCGCGGCAGACGGCGGCCACCGCCGCGGTTTCTTGAGAATGGCCGATTACGCCTTCAGTATTTTCTCGCGACCGCGGGTTACCGCTGCGCAGGCGTTGCGCGTATCGACGACCAACTTTGCATGCTGGACGATGAATTCATAGTCGTATGCAGTGTGATTGGTGGCAATCAAGATGCAATCCTGCGCCGCCAACAATTCCGCCGTCAATGGTTCGCTTTGCAGATCGGGCACGTCGAAATTCCGCATCTTCGGCAGCCGCGGCACATGCGGATCGTTATAACTGCATTCTGCGCCCTGTTCGTGCAGAAGTCTCATCAATTCGAACGACGGGCTTTCACGCGGGTCGTCGACGTCCTTTTTGTAGGCGACTCCCAGGATACAGATCCTGCTGCCACGGAGCGGTGTGCCGGCCTTGCGCAGGCCTTCGGTCAGCCGGGCCACAACATACCGCGGCATGTCCGTGTTAATTTCACCGGCCAACTCAATAAACCGGGCCGCCATTCCTTTTTTTCGTGCCAGCCAGCTCAAATAAAACGGATCGATCGGGATACAGTGGCCGCCCAGTCCCGGGCCGGGATAAAACGGCTGAAATCCGAACGGCTTTGTTTTTGCGGCGTCAATCACTTCCCAAATATCGAGCCCCATCCGGTCGAACAACATTTTCAGTTCGTTCACCATCGCGATGTTCACGGATCGGTAGGTGTTCTCAAGTATCTTGCACGCCTCCGCAACTTCGAGATTCGAAACGGGAACGACGGAGACGACCGCGGCCCCGTAAAGCGCAACCGCCAGTTTCTGGCTGGGTTCGTCCAGCCCACCGACCACCTTCGGAATCCCCTGGGCTGTAAACTCGGGGTTGCCGGGATCTTCACGTTCGGGGCTGTAGGCCACGAAAAAATCCTCACCCGCCACGAGGCCACTCGCGGCGAGGATCGGCAACAACACATCGCGCGTCGTACCCGGATAGGTCGTACTCTCCAAAACGATTAATTGCCCGGGCCGCAAAACATCCGCGATCTGCCGGGCGGTCGCCTCGATATATTCCAGATTCGGATCGCGGGTTTCGGTCAGCGGCGTCGGCACGCATATCAGCAGGGCATCGGCGTCCTTCATTCGAGCCATCTCGGTGGTTGGCGTGAATCTCTCCGCCGACACCAGCTGCTGAACCATCGACGACGGAATGTGGCTGATGTAGCTCTCGCCGGCTGACAGCGTATCGACCTTTCGTTGGTCGACGTCGAAGCCCAGCGTGGAGAAACCCGCCTCCACGAACGCGCGGACCAGCGGCAAACCAACATAGCCCAGGCCGACAATGCCGACCTTGGCACTCCGGCTTTCGATTGCTTTAAGAAGTTGTTCAGACACGACCGACCGCCGGCTGGTTAAATGTTGTCGCAATCCGATCCGTCAGCAAAATCCTCCCGGACGGGCGTACCGGGTCGATCTACGGCTTCGTTGCCGTCAGGAACAGACCGGCCCCAATCCGATCCACGGCGGCATCGCAGCAATCGACCGGAATCCCGGCGGCTTCCGCTATTCGCATCATGTCATCCGGCATTCGATAAATCAAATACCAGTTTCCAATCCACTCCATGTACCCGCGGGTTGAATGCGAGGGAATAAAGCCACCGACAACCATCTGCCCCCCCGTCGCCAAGCGGCGCCAGAATAACTTGAGCAAATCAATCGCCGCATCGTCGTCAAGATAATCAAACAGGCCGGAACAAATCAGAAAACTCGGATCCCCGAGCAATTTATCGGAACCCGCCTTGCGGCCGAGTCGAAGCAAATTCTCGCGAATGCCGGTGACGTTTTCCTCGCCGGCCAACGCCGCCACCTGTGACTGGGCAAACCTCAATCCCCGATCGTCTAACTCCAGCAGGATCACCTTCGCCCGCCTGCGGACACTCGGCGGCAGCAATGCCAGGCCGTATTGCACATCCATTCCGGTTCCCGCGCCCACGCTTGCGATCTGGTATCCTTCAGCGGGCCTCGTCATCGCGTGCGCCGCCAAGGCTCGAGCCGCGTGCTGAGTGCGACCGCGAACCGCGGACGGCGCCGCCTGGTTTTGAAAGTAGCGGTCGAATAACCTCCCCAGAGGATGTTCGCAGCACCGTTCTTCCAGGATTGCCGCGAGTAACTCGTAATCACCCGCATAACCCAGCGGCTTTTTGCGAGCCCGTTGCTGGAGCCACCCGGTTTCCAGCATCTCGCCGGTGACCTGCCAGAGAACATCGGACGGCAGTTGGTTCGCGCGGCCCCATAATCCCGTTGTCGCGAGTTGTGAAAGGCAGGCGGACAGCGCCTCTTCTACCAGCGCGTATCCGAGCGGCTGGTATTGCCAGCCGTCGGTGTGCGACTCGGCTTGCCGCAACGCCGCTAAAAGGCACGCAGCAGCATCCGCCACCGTCTCAAGCACGTCATTGTTATCGCCAGCGGCGGACTCGCCTTTTTGCCGGATTGGATTAAAGGTCAATTCCTTTTCCCTTAAATCTAGGAATTTACAGGTTTTTCCGCAGCGGGACCGACTCCTGCGGCTGCGGGCACGACTACGGCGCGAATTTCACTCGACTCGAGCCGCAATTGTTGACGAAGTCTATACCTGTCCCGAACCATTTTCCCCACATACGCAATCATGAACATTTTCGGCCGAATCAAATATTTTCAACTGGCCTGCCTTTCCAAGCCGCCAGGCGAACGCTTATTGTACCGCGCGGCCCGCCGCCGTGACATTCGCACGATCGTCGAAATCGGCGTCGGGGACCTGCATCGCGCTCAGAATCTGATCGAACTATCCGCACGCGTGACGGGTAATGCTGCGGAAATCTCGTACACCGGCATCGACCTCTACGACGCGAGACCGGCCGAACAGCATCCGCTGTCACTCAAATCCGCATTCCAGATTCTCAATGCCACCGGGGCACGTATAAAACTCGTACCGGGCGACCCGGGCCAATCGCTAATCCGCACCGCCAATACTTTGCTCGGTACCGACCTGCTGCTCATCAGCAGTGAACTGGAGCAATCCCCGCTCGCCTGGTATTACATTCCGAGGTTGCTGCACAGCGATTCAGCCGTCATGCAACAAGCCGACGGCCACAGCGATACCACGTACCGGGCGGTCACCGTCGAGCAAATCGAGTGTATTGCGAATGCCTATGATCGGCGCCAGGCCGCCTAAACCAAATTGCCGCGGACTTCTTGGCATCTGCCCGCACCAGAAAGACTCCGCTACAATGGGCTCGGTCGGTCGCTCCGCCCGTAAACTTTTCGACATCCCAGCCTGTCGACCGTACCGACGGCAGTTCCGTTTCATTTTCAATTACAAAGCTTATGTCCACCGACGGTATGCGGACCGACTCGCCACCGAGAACGCTGTTTGAAAAAATCTGGGACAACCATGTCGTCCACGAGGAATCGGGCCGCCAGACGTTGCTATACATCGATTTGCAGCTCGTCCACGAAGTGACCAGTCCTCAGGCGTTTGAAGGCTTGCGACTGGCCGGCCGCAAGGTACGAAGGCCGGAGTTAACGGTCGCCACACCCGATCACAACGTCCCAACAACCGACCGCGGACTGCCGATCGCCGATCCGATTTCAAAAAAACAAGTTGATACGCTCCGCGACAACTGTCGCGAATTCGGCATTCGGATTTACGACCTGGACGACCCCCACCAGGGCATCGTTCACGTCATCGGGCCGGAGCTCGGCTTGACCCAACCGGGCATGACGATCGTCTGCGGCGACAGCCACACTTCGACCCACGGCGCGTTCGGCGCATTGGCGTTCGGAATCGGTACCAGCGAAGTCGAACACGTTCTGGCCACGCAGACCCTGCCGCAGTCCAAACCCCAGACGTGCGAACTGCGCGTCGACGGCCGGCTGCCGCGGGGCGTCACGGCCAAAGACGTCGTACTGTACATCATCGCGCAGCTGACCTCGGCCGGCGGCACGGGCTATTGCCTCGAATACACGGGAGAAGCCATCCGCAGACTCTCCATGGAAGAGCGGATGACGGTCTGCAACATGTCGATCGAAGCCGGGGCGCGGGCCGGCCTGATCGTTCCGGACGAAACCACGTTCGAGTACCTCCGCGGCAGGCAATTCGCGCCACAGGATTTTGACGCCGCCGTGGAACGCTGGCGGGCGCTGCCCACCGACGAGGGTGCGGAATATGACCGTGTCGAAGTCTACAAGGGCAGCGACATCGAGCCGCAGGTTACTTGGGGCACCAACCCGGGGCAAGTTGCTTCCGTGGCCAAAACAGTTCCTCACCCCCATGACATGCAAAGCGAGGACGACGAAAAGGCGGCCAACAGCGCGCTGGAATACATGGCGCTCAGCGGAGGCACGCCGATCACCGAGATCGCCCTAGATCGCGTCTTCATCGGCTCGTGCACGAATGGCCGCATCGAGGACCTTCGTGCGGCTGCGGCGGTTGTCCAGGGTTACCGCGTGTCGGATCGCGTCGCCGCGATGGTCGTTCCGGGTAGCGGTCAAGTTAAGATTCAGGCTGAGGCCGAGGGTCTCGACCGCGTCTTTTCCGAAGCCGGATTCGAGTGGCGGGAAGCCGGCTGCAGCATGTGCCTGGCGATGAACCCCGACAAATTGGAACCCGGCCAGCGGTGCGCCTCGACCAGCAATCGGAATTTCGAAGGACGGCAAGGCAAGGGCGGTCGTACGCATTTGGTTTCGCCGGCCATGGCAGCGGCGGCGGCCATCCAAGGGCATTTCGTGGACATTCGCGATTGGAACTACAGGGCATGAATGCATTCACATCGCACACCGGACTCGTCGCCACGATGGACCGGGCCAACGTGGACACCGACCAAATCATTCCCAAGCAGTTCCTCAAACGCATCGAACGCACGGGATTCGGGCAGTTTTTATTTTTCGACTGGCGGTTTCTGGACGACGGGTCTCCCAATCCCGAATTCGAACTGAATCGGCCAGAGGCACAAGGCGCGTCGGTCCTGTTGGCACGGAGAAATTTCGGCAGCGGTTCAAGCCGCGAGCATGCACCATGGGCATTGGAAGACTACGGTTTCCGCGTCATCATCGCGCCCAGCTTCGCCGATATTTTCTACAACAACTGTTTCAAAAACGGCATGCTGCCGATTGCACTCGACGCGGAGACCGTCGATGCTTTATTCCAGCGGGCAGCCGAACACCCCGGCTACTCACTCAGCGTCGAGCTGCAAAGCCGGGCCATCACGGACGAGTATGGCTTATCGATCCTCTTTGAAATTGACGAGTTTCGCCGTCATTGCCTGCTCAACGGCTTGGATGATATCGCGCTGACTCTCGCGGACGCGGACAAAATTACCGCATTTGAGGCGACTCGCGGATCGTCGCCCAGCGTCTAGGCTTCCCCCAACCGCCGCCGGGCAACCAACAAACCCGGCCGCGGATCGGACGGACTCCCACATAAAAAACGAACGCGAAAAAAGACCCGGTGCGTCTTTCTCCACGTTCGTGGCAAACTGCTCAATATTCGTATTCGACGCGATTACTTGTCGGCGCTTTTCTTCGCCGGCCGTTTCCATTCGACATTCTGCGCACCGATGACCCCATAACCGATTCGGGCCCCGGCGTTGCCGGTCGGTTGACCACCGTCATCCGGTTCGGCATGCACGACGATCGCTCGACCGAGTATACCGTTCTTGCCGTTCACGGAAATGTTATCGACGGTAATCGAATACTTGGCGACACCTTCGCCATCTGCCTCGAGATTTCCCAAATCACCCGCGTGGCGCTCGGCCTTGGGCGGCAGACCGTGCGGCTTGCCGTCGGGGTTGTAGTGGCCCCCGGCACTTTTGCCCGCCAGATCGCGGGTGTCGCCGAACTGATGTATGTGAATGGCGTGTTTCTTGTCGGGATTCAGATTACGGATGATCGCCGTTACTTTCACCTTCCCGTCTTTGGTCGTGGAAAACATCACCAGACCCCGACATTTATTTCCCTTCGTGGGCCGTACGTTGCACACGGCGCCCGTAATCTCTTCCGCCCTAACAGATTCAACAAACAGCGGCCCCATTCCGAGCGCCGCCACTAAGCCCAAAACCAAATTGTGATATCCGCGCGTGATCATGATGTGATTCTCTCCTTGCCAAAAAGAACGTCGTTTATCCAGACTGCAAACGGCTCTGCCAGCGTGACCGTAAACCCCGCTGAGACGGAACGGGCCCAGCGCCAATTCCGCCACACATTCTAGTCGACCGTCACCCCCACAGCCAGAACCCGTCAATTCTTGCTACGCCGCGCCGCTGTCCGTGCAACGCAGCGGCGTTATCGCCCCGGCGGACCTGTATCGCTGCCGCAACGGGGAAATACGCCTCCGCTTGAAAATGCCAGGCGCGTCGTCCACAATACTGCGGGCCCACCCGAGCTATCCCTCGCCTGGAGACTAAACCTGGAGATTAAAATCGTCCGCAGCCTGACCGCAATTGGCGCCGCCGCAATCTTGCTCTCCGCCCTGCTGCCGGACGCACTGCTGACCTCACCCGCAGCTGCGGCCAAGCCTCCCAAAGTCACCGTGGAAACCGCCCTAGATGGTTTGCACAATCCTTGCGGCGTTGCCGTTCAACCGGGCACGGGCCACGTTTTTGTGTCGGATAGCGGCGCGGGACGAATCGTGCGGATTACCGGAAGCGGTAGTGAGGCAGTCATTGCGGACTTTCCCGCCGACGCTTACGGCAAAGGAACCTACGAGGAACAAACGAAGTTCGACATCGGTCCGCTTGGTTTGGCATTCCTGGACAAAAACACACTGGTGGTCGGTGGCGGCGGAAATACCGACGGAGCTGAGTTGGTGCGGATTTATAACGTCCCCGCCGCCGGAACATCCATCCGGGCGAAAGATATGAAGCACAGCCTGGGGCCAATCCCAACCGGTGACGCATCGGAGAAGGGCGAAGGTAATTTTTATGGTATTGCCGCAACCGACAACGCCATCTACGTCACCTGCAATGGCGACGACACAAAAGGCTGGATCTCGAGAATCGATTTAAAAAACGGCGCACCCGGA
Source organism: Planctomycetota bacterium (assembly GCA_036337375.1). Lineage (GTDB taxonomy): Bacteria > Planctomycetota > Planctomycetia > Pirellulales > UBA7805 > JAYZEI01. Next base: position 22,910 of record JAYZEI010000091.1, read on the forward strand.
AAACTGGAACCGTTCATCAAAACAAAAACGGCGACCGAAATTGACGCCCCCGTCGGTATTACCACCGACGCGACAGGCCACTTGGTGATCGGCCAAATGGGGGAAATCACGGTGGCTAACGACAGCTTGCTCACTTTTTATGACGCGGCCAGTGGCGACGCGTTGATGAATCTGAAAACCGGCTTGCACGACATTGCGTCGCTGGCGTATAGCCCCCAATCAGGGCGGCTATACGCGGTAGACTTCGCCTGGGGTGAACGCAGTGCCGACGGCGGTGTGTTCCGCCTCGATTCGAAATTAGTCGGCGGCAAGCAAACAATCGAAGCGGTTAAAGTCGCCAAACTCGATAAACCAGCGGCGATCGCCTTCGCACCCGACGGCACGATGTACGTCGCAATCTTCGGATCTCCTCAACAAGGCTCGGATAAAAAGCCGGGCAAGCTAATTCGAATTTCCGGAGAGCTGTAGTCTTCGACCTTGACGGCAACCCAGTTTCGGCAACCCAATGTCCTCGCGACGCGAACAAATTGAAGCCATGCTGACCGATGAGCCGCAGGATATTTTCTTGCGGTACAGCCTGGCCATGGAATTAAAAAAAGAGAACCGGCACGAGGACAGCCTGGGGCTGCTGCGGGAGTTAATGGCCGGTGACCCTCCCCACGTTCCATCCTCTTTCATGGCCGGCCAGCAGTTGGCCGGCTTGCAACGCATCGACGAAGCCCGCGATGTACTGCGTCAGGGCATCGATGCGGCGAGAAGCCAAGGCGACGAGCATGCGGCGGGCGAAATGAGCGATTTCCTGAACAGCTTGAGCAATTTTGGCGAGCAGAGCGTTTGACATGTCCGATTGCCCCATATTTCGCGCCGAACAGGTTCATCCTTCGGCTTTCATCGCCGCAGGAGCGGTCGTGCTGGGTGACGTGACGATCGGGGAAGGCTCGAGCATCTGGTTTCACGTTGTCATCCGAGGCGATGTCGATGCCATTCGGATCGGCGACCGGACCAACGTCCAAGACGGCACGGTCGTCCACGCCGACGAGTCGCTGCCCTGCATCATCGGCAACGATGTCACGATCGGTCACAATGCGATTGTCCACGGCTGCACGATTGAGGACAACGTGCTAATCGGCATGGGCAGCGTTGTCATGAACGGCTCGGTAATCGGCAGCGGGTCGATCGTCGGCGTCGGCGCGGTGGTGACCGAAGGAACGATCATCCCGCCGAGGTCACTTGTCCTGGGCCTGCCGGCAAAAGTCGCGCGCACCGTTACTGAAAATGACGTCGATCGTATCAAACACGCCGCCGAACATTACGTCGAAAACGCAAGACGCTACCGAGACGGTGCCGTTTAACCAATTTCAGCCAACGGCCGCTACTTACACGAACCGCTTAGCGCACAGGAAATGCAACTGTCGCAACCGCCCGCGGCGTCGTTCGTTCCACAATCGGGACCACAACCGTTGACGACGGCATCGGTGAAACTGCGGAACTTGACCGTTGCTTCGTAGGTCTCCGCCAATTCAGCCGTTACCTGTTCTACCGACGGCGCGACATCGCCCAAAAAGTAGAAAATCAGCGAACTTCCGTCAAAAAGATGTTCGACGTCGACCAACGTCGCATCCACGTCAAACTCGACGAGGCGGTCGACACAGGCTTCAAACGCCCGATGTCGGTTTTTTTCCAAACGGGCCTCGAGCAAACAGTCCTCAGGCGTCATGCCGCGCAGAATCGCACCGTCCGGCTGCCCTTCGTCTCCGGTCACCCCCGAGGCCGTGAGGATTTCGCCAATTTCTACGCCGCGGCGCGTGCGGACAATTACGCGGGCATAACGGGGGAAGACCGTGGCGTCCGACGATACGTATCGCCCCACGTGCCCCATGGCACCAACACGGACTAGGTGCTGCCGGCTCATCGTTTTTCTGATATCCTGTCTGGAAATCGAAACCACCACGCTACCGGTAATTTGACATGACTGAACGATGCGAATCAACCACGCATTCGACCTGGGATCAGCTGGCGGAACGTGTTCTGGACGATCATTGCGTCACCGAGAACGAAGCGCTGGCGATCCTGCAGTGTCCCGACCAAGAACTCCTCGCCTTGTTAAACGCAGCTTTTCGTGTCCGCCGCCAGTATTTCGGGCAGACGGTACAGCTTTATTTCTTGATGAATGCCAAGAGCGGGCTCTGCCCGGAAGATTGTGGCTACTGCTCGCAATCCAAAGTCGCCACCTCCGAAATCCCCAGATATAACCTGCTGAGCGAAGAAAAACTGCTCGACGGCGCGCATCAAGCCGTCGAGCGGGAAAGCAAAACCTATTGCATCGTGATTTCCGGACGCACACCCTCTGCCGGCGAGATGCAGGCGCTGCAAGACATCGTGCCGAAAATCAAGGACCGGTACGACCTGAAAATCTGCGCGTGCCTCGGACTGCTGACCGCCGAACAGGCACAACAGCTAAAATCCTGCGGCGTGGACCGAGTGAACCACAATCTCAACACCAGCGAGGGCCACTACGACGAAATCTGTTCGACCCATACCTACCAGGATCGGGTTGACACGCTGCTGGTGGCCAAGCAGGCCGGGTTAGAGTTGTGTAGCGGCGGCATTATTGGCATGCATGAAGCTCCTATCGAAATTGTCCGGATGGCGGTGTCGCTGCGGGATCTCGGCGTACATTCAATTCCCGTAAATTTCCTCAACCCGATCGACGGAACTCCACTTGCGGGAACCTGGAAACTCAATCCGCGTTTTTGCTTAAAGGTCTTAGCCATGTTCCGCATGACAAATCCACAATCAGAAATCAGAATCGCCGGCGGCCGCGAACTACACTTGGGCAGCTTGCAACCCATGGGTCTTTATGCAGCAAATTCAATCTTTGTGGGCGACTATCTGACAACCAAGGGCCAACCGCCCGCAGCCGATTACCAGATGCTCAAGGACCTCGGATTCGAGGTCACCCGCGAGGACGAAGTCGTTTTGCAGAATTGATGACGGTCGCCGCCGCAGCCTGCGCCGGTCAGGCGGGCACCTTCTCACGGGACTGAAACCCGTCAAGCAGCGACTGCAACCTCGCCCGTTGATCTTCTCCGATTTTCTGACATTCCGACCGATCGAATGTCTGATTGAGAATCAACGGATTTCCAAAACGGACCACTCCGCGGCGGGTGCCACGAACGGTCGCCGTTGGCGCGCCCAACACGTCCTCTTCCAATTTATCAACGGTTTCGGCGACACGTTCGATCGTCGGCGACTCCGATACATATCCAAACGCATAGCTGTAAAGCTGCACGGCAACAAAAATATCCTCCATCGCCGCCGATGCGCTCTGATCGGCCCCTGTACCAGAGACCGCCAGTGCCCCCGACTCGACCAAGTGCTGCCGCAACTGCTTGGCTCGCTCGGGAACGTTACCCGCCGCATTGCGGATGCCGAATTGGCGTTCGTACCGAACCAAGATCGTGTCGACCAAAGTATCTCGCCGCTGTGCCGGATTCCCCTCCCGGCAACCGCCCAAAAATTCCCGCTCGCGCCACGCCAGCGTCTCCGTTTGCAACCGCTCAACACGCACCGCCAACGGAAGTTTGCCCACCGACTTCACGCCGAGACTCGCCTCGATCCGGGCAGTGGTGCATCGCAATTCAGGCGAGGGGTCTTTCACGTAAAAGTACTTCAGCGCACACGGGATACAGGCGATGGGACGATTGCCTCGTTTGATTGCCGCCGATGCCATCATCAGCGTACCATCGCGAAATGGCGTGGTGCGGTCGTTCAGGTGATAGACCTCGCCCTCGGGAAAAACGACAAGCGGGTCTGACGTACCGGCCAGCGTCTTAACCGCTAAGCGAAAAGCTCTCAGATCCTTGCCCTCGCGATCCACGCTAAAACAACCGTGATGCCGATATGCTAGCTGCTCCCACTTTGCCATCATGTGAAAAACTTGCCACGCCGTCATGATGTACTGCGATCCGCGCAACTTTAGCAACGCGTCCAGCAGCAGATAGCAATCCGCGTGGCTGGCGTGATTCGGCGTGATCAAAACGCCGTAATCCGCCCGCATTGCTTGCCGAACGTGATCCAGCCCTTCAACAGCGGTGCTTTTGACCCGCTGATCGCGGCGTTGCTGCCGCCGACGAACCGGGCGCCAGATATTCACCCATAACCGCCTCGGCCTCGGCGACCACCAGCGGGGCGGTTTTGCATACGGATATCGATCCATGACAGCAGCCTTTTTA
>JAYZEI010000092.1:0-4866 GCA_036337375.1 Planctomycetota bacterium
TTGGCGTGGACATGATGCATTATAATCCCCACAAAACCTTCAGCGGCCCACACGGTGGTGGCGGACCTGGCGCGGGTCCGATCGCGGTAACCAGCAGGCTCGCGGCATATCTTCCCGCGCCGGTCGTCGAAAAGTCCGCTAACAACGGCGACGCGGTGTACCGACTGTCATACGATCGTCCGAAAACAATCGGCCGCGTGCGGAGTTTCTTCGGCAACACCGGTGTCCTCGTCCGCGCGTACTGTTATATCCGCACGCATGGGCCTGACGGTTTGCGGCGTGTTGCGGAAAATGCGGTTCTGAATGCAAATTATTTGCTCAGCCGTGTCAAGCACATTCTGCCCGTGCCGCACGGCGACCGCTGCATGCACGAATTCGTCGCCACAGCGTCCAAGTTAAAAAGTGACCGGGGCGTCAGCGCCATGGACATCGCCAAGCGCCTGCTCGATTTTGGCTTTCACGCACCGACTGTTTATTTTCCGTTGACCGTCAAGGAAGCGATGATGGTCGAGCCGACTGAAACGGAGAGTAAAGAGACGCTGGACGCATTTGCGGAAACCTTGTTTCGCATCACCGAAGAACCGGCCGACCTGCTGCACGACGCGCCGCACACCACCATCGTCAGTCGGCCTGACGAAGTGTCGGCCGCGCGTCGGCCCGTTTTAAAGTGGGACAATTAAGCACGCGGGGGCAGGTCAGGTTGTGCTGCCGCCAAATCCAATCATCTGCCGGCTGATCGTCGACCCGCCTGCTCCCGGCGTGTGGAATATGGCGGTTGATGAAGCTCTGTTTGAACAGGCGGCCAAGTTTGGGACACCGACACTGAGATTTTATCAGTGGTCCGAGCCAACACTCTCATTGGGATACTTTCAGAATTATGATGATCGACGATCGCATGCGGCCAGCCTTGGGACCGCTGCGGTCCGCCGGACGACCGGCGGAGGCGCGATTCTTCACGATCAGGAGTTGACCTACAGTCTGGTATGGCCGGCCGGCCAAGCAATTCGAACCGGCCGCCGCCCGGATTTCACATGGCTGTATAACAAGGTCCACACCGCCATGCAGCAAGCGCTGGCAGGGTACAACATTGGCGCCGAGATTTTTCGCTCCGCTTCCCCTCCTCGCCCGGTCGGTGAACCGTTTCTTTGCTTTCAGAGACGGTCGCCCGGCGACTTGTTAATTGGGGAGGAAAAAATTCTGGGAAGTGCCCAGCGGCGGCGGCGGGAGACGGTTTTGCAGCACGGTAGCCTTGTTTTATCGACATCGGAATACGCGCCCGAAATTCAGGGTATCCTCCAACTTGTGGGGGGGGGAATATCGACAGATCGACTGGCGGACGATTGGTCAGGCCGGCTACAAACGGACTTGCTTTTGGAGTTGGAATCAGGGGTCCTGAACGACGACGAAAACCGGCGTGCCGAGGAGATTGCTCGCAGCAAGTTTGGGCAGCCGGCATGGACGAAACGGCGGTGAGCTTTTCGCCATTCCTCGCGATTATTTCCTCGAAATGTTTTCAGCATTGTGGAATGTGCCGTTGAGTTCGTGTTAGACTGACTGGGTAACAGTCCGAGTCAGACCAGTTTTCAATCGCTCGGCTTGCGCTGCCGTTGACGGGGATTCCTGTCAAGTTTAGGGGTTGTCAATTCCATGCAGATCAGGCTTGAGGTTCTGGAGGGAAGCCAGCAGGGCACCGAATTGAAGATTCGCGGGCCTAAATTTCTGGTCGGCCGTGACGCGGACTGCCATTTGCGTCCACGTAGCGATTTGATCAGCCGTCATCACTGCGTCGTGATTGTCGAGCAAGGCTATGCGGCGGTTCGTGATTTCAACAGCAAAAACGGCACATTTGTCAACGGTGTTCAGATTACCGGCGAGTGTCAGCTAAAAGCCGGTGACGAGTTAGTCATCGGGCCGTTGCGATTTGGTGTTCACCTCGATTTTGCCGTCTCGGGCCCCAAGAAGTCAAAAGTCAGCGATGTCAAAGAAGCGCTGGAGCGAACCGCGGAGCGGGCTTCGGATGAATTCGATATCAGCGGTTGGCTGGACGAGGAAGACGAGGGCGAACAAGGCGACACCCGAGATCATCTGCAACTTCCGATGAAAGACTCAAAGGCGGCCGCTGCCGAACAGGAGTCGTCAGGGGAAGAAACGATTGACCGGTCCACCGACGAAGCGGCCAAAACGTTTAATCAGCAGGTGATCGCTGAATTGCCGAAGCAGCCCGATGATACGCGAACGGCCGCGGAGCAGGTTCTGAAGAAACTTCGCAGTCAAAAACCGGCCAAGGGCAAACCGAAAGAACCGTAAGCGACGTCGCGGGTTTCCCGTTAACGGACTGTTCGCGCCCGGCGGTTCCGCTGGTGATGAAATCGAGCGTGAGGGCGAGGTTTTTGCCGTACCGTCTGACTGCGGCCGCTAGGGATCTTCGGACGGTAGCAATTCGGCCAGTAAGCGTCCCAATTCAGGGCCACGCGCGTTGAGTGAAACGACGTTGCCCTGCTGATTGACCAGGATCACGGTCGGGATGCCGCCGATGCCGTAGTGCGTCACCATCGGGTGTTTCCAGCCGTTGGTTTTCGCATCGTCGCTGAACAGGCTCTTCCACGGAATCTTGCGAACCTCGACGAATTCTTCAGTCTTTGCCCGATCCGTGTCGAGGCTGATTCCTAACACTTCGAAGCCGCGGTCGTGGTACTTTTCGTAGTTCTCCACCACGTTGGGGAGTTCGCGAATGCAGGGACCACACCAGGTAGCCCAGAAATCGACGAGCACGACTTTGCCTTTGTACGAAGCCCAATCCAGTTCCGTTCCGTCCAGAAGTTTTCCGGACAATTCAATGGGGTTCCCCGGCAGATTCAGTCGCCGGGCGGTACCTTTCAGGCGATCCGCGAACGAAGCGATTTGAGCGTCGTCACTTTTGGCAAATTGGCCGGCGAAGAAATTGTTCAAATCGATTGCCGCCTTCAAATATCCCTGTCTTTCGAATTGCGGTAAGAACTGCGAAACGAATCTAACCGTCTGCAGCGAGACGTCGCCTTTGGCAAATTCGGCCTTCAGGTCATCGGCCAGTTTGTTCGCCACCTTTTCGTCGGCGTCGATCGGCAACTCGAATTTCAGCTCCAGCAGCAGTTGTTTGCCCAAGTTGGCGATCGGTTCGCGTTTGTCATTGGCCGCCGTTTCCGCCAATTTGCGTAACCGGTTTGCTGCGTTTTTGTCCCCCGCGCGAAATTTGAGTGCTTTGAGTGCGGCGGTGCCCGCCTGGATCGACGTTGCGGCATGGTTCACGCCGGTGGCCTCATCTTTGAGACTTGCTTCATAGAGTTTTTCACACGCGTCGGCAGCGGCCTGCAACGATTTTTTGAAATCGGCCGCCTGTTCGTCTTCGGTTTTTCCCTTGGGACTGCGGGCGCGAGTGAACATTGAACGGATAAAGCCGGTCAGCACACGTCCGTCACCGTCGGGAACTGCGAACGGATCGGCTTCGGCCTTTTCCGGATCGGCGGCCTTGTCCGGATTGGCGGCCTTGTCTTTTGTTTCCTCGGCGAGACATGACGAGGTTGCAACAGCGGCCAGTGCGGTCACGAGCAGGAGAATCAGGAACGTTGAGAGGGAGCGACTTGACATGAGATCGGCCTCGGATTTCGATGAGCGTTAAGTGCGTCCATGCCGACCATTGGCGGGACGGCTCTTGACAGCTATTCTACCCGCGCGGGAAGTTGTGTGGCCAGTCGCCAAGCGTAAAGAATCAAAATTTCCCGCGGCGGCGCTCTTTTGCCGGAAGAATCTCCAAGCAGGTTGTCCACCAGCCGCTGGTAATAGTCGCTTGGAATTCCGCCGGCAGCTTTTCGTCAGCCATTTCGCGTGCAAGCCGGTTGAAATCGTAGGCGACGGGAACGAACTCGACGTCGACCGCGCGGTTGGTTGAAACGGTTAGCAAGCTATACCACACATTCGTCTTGCCATCGTTTTCCGGTCGGCCCAGCACCCCTACATTGACGAATCGCCGATCGTTCGGCAGCGTTCGTTGCCACTTGATGCCGGTGTGCGTTGCCAATACGACATCGGCAACGCTGCGGTCGAGTAAGCCTTCCAGAAATTGTGTAGAGGTGGTCGATTCCCACAAAAACTCGTTGGTCCTTCGCGGACTGCCGTGGCACAGCAACAGTCGGAGTGACTCAACTTCGAATCGAATTTCCTTCGGCAGTTCGCGGAGAAAACGGCGATTAGCCGCGGAAGTATTTTGCAGCGTGTAGTCGTAACTGATCTGCGCGAAGTAGTTGTCGCGAGGGTCGGTGTAGCCGCACTGGCAATTTTCCCGGCCGTGGCCGACCGAATCGTCGTAGTTGCCCTGCAGGCAGCGGACATTGTGGTCGTGCAACAGCGGAAACACGCGATCGGGAAACGGTCCAAATGCGCCCAAGTCACCCAGGCAATAGATTTCGTCTGCGCCGCGGCGGACCGCGTCTCGCAGCGCGGTTTCCAGCGCGAGATAGTTGTTGTAAACGCCGCCCAACAGGGCGAGCCGCGCGGCGCGTTTGGGCGCGATCATCAATGCGGGTCCGGTCGATAAAGTATTTGTCAGTGGAATGAGGGACTTGTCGTTTTAGATGACGGATTCGAACAAATCGCGCCGTACTGGTAACAGGTATAGCAAGCGCCGTGTTTGATTTCATACGGCTTGGCCGATTCGGCCAGGGTGTCGCCGAGGCGGGCGTCGGACGATTCAATCAGGATCGGGCAGACAAACACGCCGCGATCGGTGACGATACGGCTGTGTTCGCAGATGAGCTGTGACTGGTCGAAGCCGTCCATCATCTGTTTGGTTACGCGCTCGGTGTCGGAATATCCGCGCGAGCGATCCTCTTC
>JAYZEI010000093.1:0-21840 GCA_036337375.1 Planctomycetota bacterium
GACTTTAATTGTCTTGGTGTAATGAACCGGCTTGCAGACCGTGTAGCAGCAGTTCTTGGTCCGCTTCTCATAAACGGGCTTACAGACCGTGTAGCAAATATCTTTGGTTCGCTTTTCGTAAACGGGTTTACAGACCGTGTAACAGACTTGCTTGCTGCGAGTTTCCCAAACCGGCTTGCAGACCGTGTAGGTCCGCGTGCAGTTTTTGTACACCGGTTTGCTGACCGTGTAGCAGACCTGCTTGCTGCGAGTTTCCCAAACCGGCTTACAGACCGTGTAAGTCCGCGTGCAGTTTTTGTATACCGGCTTGCAGACCGTGTAGCAGACCTGCTTGCTGCGAGTTTCCCAAACCGGCTTACAGACCGTGTAAGTCCGCGTGCAGTTTTTATACACCGGTTTGCGGACCGTGTAGCAGACCTGCTTGCTGCGAGTTTCCCAAACCGGCTTGCAGACCGTGTAGGTGCAAGTGCGGTATTTTGTTTCGTAAACCGGCTTGCACACGGTGTAGTGGCAGTCGCGGTAATGCGTCTCGCGCTCGTAACGAACGCAATCGACGGTTTTTGTGTCCCAGACCGGTTTGTGAACAGTCTTGTAGCAGGTGTATTGTTGTTTCTCATAAACAACCTGCTTGCAGGTTTTCATTACGGTGTGACATTTTTGCTTTGCGCTACAGTAGTCGGCGGCACAGCTCCGCTTACAGTGCCGAAAGCGTGCAGCTCCACAATACGATGCATCCGCAGTCTGCGCGAGCAGAGCGACGGCAACAACGGCTAAGCCAAGTAGGTTCTTCATGTTTTGCTCCTCAATCGGTGGAGATGGCGCGGCCGGTGTTGTTCCGGGGGAATCTGTTTGCTAATCGCGCCGTTTTCACCATCCCACTTCAGACGTTTAATTATTCGCGACTACCTGAAATACCTATCTATCAGATAATTTCCACCTTCGGTGTTGAATATCGTCAACATGGAGACAATAGCTTGAGAATGATGGATGAGATAAATACTGCGTCTGTAAAATTGATTAAAGAGAAACAGGTTTTGAGAAGTTACAACGATTTGCGCGGCTGTGATGCTTGCGATAAATGAGCGGACTTGGCACCCGGTCGCAGTCGGAAGCTGTGAGTTCGATCGCAGTGTCGTCGCATCTGCCGCGTGTCAGGCATCAAAAAAGTTTGCACTTATCGAACTCGAAACTCAGTTGGGGGAAAACAACCGCTCAGCGTAAGGCCGGGCAGAGGATGCCGCTGCAAACTTTTCAACTGCCAAGTCCTCGCGTGTTCATCGACACTAAAGTACTTGAGCGAAGAGATGGAAAAACGCGCGAATCAAGTGAAGGGACAAAAAACGTTTGACTCCTCCGCATAAGCGGTGTAGACGACGTCACCGGTCCACGTGTCGGCCCATGGCCGGACAAATTGATTTGATGATTAACGACAAGGTAAACCTTGAACAAAACAAACCTCTGGCGTTTAGAGCGGGCATCGTCAATTTCGCTCCGATAACGATCAAGCTGTCCGAACGCGTCAGTTTGGTCAGCGTTGGTTTGGTCGGCGTTGGTTTGGCGATCGAACTGGAGCAAATCGCCTTCGCCGTTGTGAATCGACGCGACGTCCGTTAAGCTTCCTCAAACTGAATTGGCCCGTGGTGTAATTGGTAACACACTGGATTTTGGTTCCAGCATTCCAGGTTCAAGTCCTGGCGGGCTAACTTCGCGGCCGCGGGGTTCACCGGCAAAGCGGCTAATTTGCTTGGTTCCCTCCCGGGAGGGACGACTTCCGGCGTTCTCACAATACGCCGAACTCGTCGAACGCTTCGCCGGCTTTCATACCTCCGCGAATCGCGTCGCGCACTTCATTTTCGGCATGGACCTTTTGCCAGGCCCGCTCGATTGCTTCCGTTTCGGCCTGTTGAGGGACAACGACGACGCCATCGACATCGGCGAAAACAAGATCGCCCGGCGAAAATCGAACTCCGTCAATTCCGACCGGCACATCCAGATCAACGACCCGCTGACGGTCTCGGCTATCGTAAGGCAGCGTACCCCGGGCAAAGCAGGGAAAGCTCATCTCCCGCATGCGGTGGACATCTCGCACCGCACCATCGACAATCGCGCCGACGCATCCCCGGTTCCGGGCGGCAGTCGAGAGCAGTTCGCCCCACACCGCCGAGTTCATTGATCCACCTGCAGCGGCAATCAATACTTCGTCGGGATGGCAGGAATCGACCGCGGCCAGTTCCAATTCATACGGTTTCGGGTCTTCGTGAAACATATCGGCCCACAATGTCGTTTTGCAGCGTCCGACCAACAGTCCCTCGCCAGAAAATGCCTGCAGCGCCACCCGCGGTGATTGATTTTGAAAGCCGAGCGCATCGAGCGCGTCGGAGACGACGGCCGCATACAGCGACTCGCGCATCATGGGAATCGTAATTTCACCAGGTTGATGGTCGGGCATCGTCCGAGATTCCTCTGAAAAACATCTGGCTGCTTCGCCGTGGCTGTTTGCGATGTGTTAATGTATACCGCTGGACCGAGGAAGTCACGTTATCAAGGCAACAATCCATGCGCGTCGGAATCGTCGGCCTGCTGCACGAGTCGAACACATTTATTTCCGAGCAGACGCAGTTCGCTGATTTTCGCAAGGACATACTGCTGGAGGGCGACGACGTCCGTCGCGAACTGGAACGTGCACACCACGAAATCGGCGGTTTTTTTGCGGGGCTCGAAGAGACCGACATTGAGGCCGTCCCCATTTTCGCGGCCCGCGCCGTGCCACACGGGCCGGTCCAGAAAAACTCGTTCATCCGATTGCTGGAGTTGATGTTCGCCCAATTCGACCGCGCGGGACCGCTAGACGGACTCTTGGTGGCCGCGCATGGTGCGATGGTCGCCGAGTCGTTCTCGGATGCGGACGGATATTGGCTGACGCGGATCCGCGACCGCACGGCGCAAGCGAGGCTGCCGATCATTGCGACACTCGATCCGCACGGCAATTTGTCACGGCCGATGGTCGAGGCTTGCGATGCTTTAATTTCATATCGAACGAATCCTCATTTGGATCAGCGTGATCGAGGAATCGAAGCGGCCAACTTGATGGCGGACATCTTGCAAAACAAAATTCGGCCGAGGATGGCGGCGGCGTTTCCCCCGTTGGCAATCAATATCGAGCGGCAGGGTACCGGCGACCCGCATTTGGCGTCCTTGTACGAATTTGCCGACAACATGTTGAGGCAGCCAAGCGTGTTGTCTAACAGCATCATGCTGGGGTTTCCATATGCCGACGTCGAGGAAATGGGTTCGGCCGCAATTGTCGTCACGAATGATGACGCCGATTTGGCACCGCAACTAGCTTCACAACTTGGCGAGGAACTCTGGTCGCGGCGCGATGATTTTGACGGTCGGTTGATCGGTATCGCGGATGCCCTCGAACAGGCGGTACTGCTTCCCGGCCCCGTCTGCCTACTCGACATGGGTGATAACGTTGGAGGTGGATCGCCGGCGGACGGCACTTACCTCGCTCACGAGATCGCCGAACGCCGAGTCGATCGGTCATTCGTGTGTCTGTGCGACGGTGACGCTTCGCGGTGGGCGAGGCAAGCGGGATTGGGCGCCACCTTGGAAATTCCGGTGGGCGGGAAAACCGATGAGCATCATGGCCTACCGCTTAAGGGCCGATTTACCGTCATAAGTTTGCACGACGGTCAATTTTGCGAACCCGAACCGAGACACGGTGGCATGTCTAATTTCGACCAGGGAAAAACAGCAATCGTGAAATCTGAATTCGGTTTGACGATCATGCTCACCGAGCACCGCACGCCTCCATTTAGCATCCGTCAACTCACCAGCTGCGGCCTGGACCCGAGCTCGTTTCAAATCCTCGTCGCCAAGGGCGTCCACGCCCCGATTGCCGCCTACGCGCCGGTGTGCAAACATTTCATTCGTGTCAACACTCCGGGTTGCACGACAGCGGACCTAGGAGCACTCGCGTACAAACATCGCCGACGCCCGTTGTTTCCATTCGAACGAGATGCTAAACCGCACTCACGATAAATTGCCGGGTGAGAAAGCACCGCCGACCGCAACAATTACACGGTGAACGGTTAGAATAATGGGATATGAAATACGGTCTCTGGGGGAAAGATTAATGAACTTGGTAGCCACGACGATTCGCGCCACCGTTGTTTTCTCGCTAACGATTGTTCTCCCCGCCTTTGCGGCCCGTTCCGCTCCCGCCGCCGAACCGCCGCCGAACATCATTTTTCTGCTCGTCGATGACTTGGGGTGGACCGACCTCGGTTGTTTTGGCAGCGACCTGTACGAGACGCCCAACATCGATGCGCTGGCGTCGCAGGGCACAAAATTTACAGACGGCTACGCGGCCTGTACCGTTTGCTCGCCAACGCGGGCGGCATACATGACCGGCAAATATCCCGCGCGGCTGCATCTGACCGACTGGATCGCCGGACACATGCGGCCAAACGCCAGATTGCGGATTCCCGCTTGGCAGAAGTGGTTGAGCCGCGACGAAACGACAATCGCCGAGGCGCTTAAATCCGCCGGCTATGCGACTTGCCACATCGGCAAATGGCATCTGGCAAAACGCGGCGCAAGCGTAAGAGATTTTTATCCCGAACATCACGGGTTTGACGTGAATATTGCCGGCAGCAGTCACGGTGCACCGGGCAGTTATTTTTTTCCGTACCGCCGGCCGGGTGAAAAGGGTGAATTTCGCGTTGGTCGCATTCCAACCGAGGGCAAACCGGGCGACTATCTTACGGATGCTCTCACGGACGAAGCACTGGCATTTATTGAACAGTCCAAAGGCTCGCCTTTCTTCTTAAGTTTTCCCTATTACAACGTCCACACGCCGATTCAAGGCAAAGCTGAGTATGTGAAAAAGTATCAAGCGAAAGTAAAACCGACACTGCGGCATAAAAACGCGACTTACGCCGCCATGATCCAGAGCGTTGACGACAGTGTTGGCCGCATTGTGGCGAAGCTGAAGGAACACAGCCTGGTGGACAACACCGTGATCTTCTTTACCGGCGACAACGGCGGGTTGAAACTGCGGAATATTACGACGAACGCGCCGCTCCGTGCGGGCAAAGGCTCAAGCTACGAAGGCGGTGTTCGCGTTCCGACATTTGCGGTCTGGCCGGACGTGACCAAACCGGGCAGTGAATGCAGCGTGCCGATTGTCACCTGCGACTTCTATCCGACCATGCTGGAAATTGCCGGTGCGGCGGGCGACGCACGGCACAATAAGAACGTCGATGGCAAGAGCATCGTTGGCTTATTAAAATCCCCTTCGGCGACGTTGGGCCGTGATGCCATCTTTTGGCACTATCCGCACTATCACCCGGGAGGCGCAACGCCTTACGGCGCAGTACGCTCGGGCGATTGGAAGTTGATTAATTTTTACGAAGACATGCGGGTTGAACTTTACAACCTAAAGAACGACATTGGCGAAGCGAATGACTTGGCAAAATCCAACACGGCGCAGGCAAAACTACTGCACGACCGGCTGCGGGCGTGGCGGACCGCTGTCGGTGCGCAAATGCCAACTGCAAATCCTGACCGCCAGACAAAAAAACAGAAGCAAAGCTGATGGACTGTTCAACACGGGGACACGGACGAAAGACAGGCGATTCCCGGTGCTCAATGCAGCTCCGCGGTTTCGTTCTTGCCGTGACGTTGTCTGCGATTTTCGCGGGCTGCGGTCCAGCCAGTTCCACACCGGAACCGATCCCGGAACTGCTCTGGGGCCAACGCGGCACCACCGCGGGACGGCTGCAAAAACCCCGGGCTGTGGCGATTGACGAGCAGGACCGTCTTTACATTGTCGATATGTCGGCCCGCATCCAAGTATTCGACCCCGACGGCAATCTGCTCCGCGCTCCGTGGCAGACGCCGGCTTCAGAACACGGCAAACCAACGGGTCTTTCGATCGACCGAGACGGCAACCTGATGGTCGCCGACACGCATTACTACCGCATCCTATTTTATTCACCGGACGGCAGACTATTGCGGAAAAAGACTATCGGCGGAACACTGGGACGCGGACCGGGCGAATTCGGCTTGGTGACCGACGTGGTGCAGGATTCCAAACGAAACTACTACGTTTCCGAGTACGGAAATTACGACCGCATCCAAAAATTCTCGCCGGACGGTGACTTTCTCTTACAATGGGGAGGCCATGGTTCGGACCCGGGACAATTCCGCCGCCCTCAAAACATGGCGATTGACCAGAGCGATCAGATTTGGGTCGCCGATGCCTGCAATCATCGCATCCAGGTCTTTGATACCGACGGTCGTCTCGTCAAAATATGGGGGAGTCAAGGTCGAGCGGCGGGCGAGCTGACTTACCCCTATGATTTAGTGATCGACAACGGGTTTATTTACATCTGTGAAATGGGGAACAATCGCGTCCAAAAGCTAACCGTTGATTGGCAGCCCATAGCGACCTGGGGCCGCGGCGGTCGCACCCCGGGAAAACTTTACAACCCGTGGGCACTAATCCAGGACAGCAAGGGAAGATTGCTGGTGATCGACACGAATAATCATCGAGTGCAGAGAGTTCGGATGTAGTCAACTTAAAGCGGACTCCAAGAATGAACGCCCTTCCGGGTTGTATCTTTGAAGCTGCTTCGACCGACCACAAATCATGAAGATCATTTTCGATTCGCCCTTGTACTTGCTGTTGCTGTTGCTGCTACCGGCACTGTGGGCTTGGAGTTATCGCAGCTTGGCGGGACTCGGACAGATTCGGCGGGGGCTTTCGCTGGGCCTGCGGACGTTGGTGATGCTGTTGCTGATCTTCGCCGTGGCCGACATGCGGCTGCTGCGGACAAGTGAAAAGCTGACGGTTGTCTATTTGCTCGACCAATCGGCGAGTATCCCCACGGAACAACGGGAGGCCATGGCCGACTTCGCCCGCGAATCGGTCGCCCAACATCGTGTCGCATTGCGTGAGGACCGCGCGGCGGTCATCGTTTTTGGCCGCAAACCTGACATCGAAGTGGGGCCAATCAACGCGGACTTACCCCTGGCGGCAAATCTCGAAACGGAAGTTGATCGGGAATTCACGGATCTTGAATCGGCTATGACCATGGCAAAAGCCATGTTCCCCGAAGATGCCGCCAAACGCGTCGTCATTATTACCGACGGCAACGAAAACCTCGGGGACGCGATGGAACAGGCGCAAAACCTGGCCAGTAGCGGCATCAGCCTCGACGTGCTGCCGATCCAGATTGGCAATCGTGCTGATGTGTCGGTGGAAAAAATCACTATCCCCGCCGATGTCCGCCAGGGGCAGCCGTTCGACTTGCGGGTTGTACTAAATAACAATTCGGATAGCGTCGCGCGGGGCAAAGTCAAAATCGTCCGCAAGACGGGTGATCGTTCGGCCAATTTGGGCGAGTACCAAGTTGAGTTACCGCCCGGAAAAACGGTGATCTCGACGGATAAAGGAACGCCCGAGACGATCCGTCGCCCTGACTTTTATACCTACGAAGCAATTTTTACCGCCGATGAAAACACGGAAAACGCACAGCGCGAAAACGATCGC
Organism: Planctomycetota bacterium; assembly: GCA_036337375.1. Taxonomy (GTDB): domain Bacteria; phylum Planctomycetota; class Planctomycetia; order Pirellulales; family UBA7805; genus JAYZEI01. The sequence goes on from JAYZEI010000093.1 coordinate 7,562, forward strand.
GCAACGACCTTTACTCATGTCCGCGGTCAGGGTCAGGTGCTGGTCGTAGAAGATTATGATAACCCCGGCGAGTTCGAACACTTTGTCGACGTGCTGCGGCAGGAGCAGTTAGCGGTCACGGTAATCTCTAGCAACGAGTTGTTTACGAGCCTGGCTGAGTTGCAGCGCTACGATACGGTCATCCTGGCTAACGTCCCGCGGGCCGGCGGCGGCGAACAAGAAGTTCGTAATTTTAGCGACGAGCAGATCAGCATTCTGGTCCGCAACACCGAACAAATGGGAGCGGGAATGGTGATGCTGGGCGGCCCCAATTCGTTCGGCGCGGGTGGCTGGACCAACACGGAAATCGAAAAGGCCATGCCGGTCAATTTTCGGATCGACAACGCGAAAATCGCCCCCGTCGGCGCTTTGTGCCTGCTGATGCATGCCGGCGAATTGGCCGACGGCAACCACTGGCAACGCATCATCGCCCAGGAATCGATCAACGCACTCGGCAACGAGGATTACTGCGGGCTACTGCAATGGGATGGTCAACAAGGCAGTGACGATTGGCTGTGGAAACCGGGATTTGCAAAGGTGGGCCGCAGCCGCAAAAAAATGTTGGCCTCGTTGGATCGGATGACGCCCGGCGACATGCCCGAATTCGGCCCCGGCATGCGGAAGGCGGCTCTGGCATTTAAAAAAGTGACCGCCGCGGCAACCAAGCACATGATTATCATCAGCGACGGCGATCCCACTCCGCCGCGGCAAAGCGATATCGATCTGTTTAAGGCTCAGACGCCGCCCGTGGTCGTGACGACGGTACTGGTTGACGGTCACGGCCCGGGGTTCGCCCAGAACTGGGCATCCGTCATGCGGAATATCGCCGCGCAGACCGGCGGCAAATACTACAAAGTGACCAGCGGCCGCGCGTTGCCGCGGATTTACCAGCGCGAAGTTCGTCGATTTGCCCAGCCGTTAATCTATCAAAGCGACCGGGGCTTCGTGCCGCTGGTCCGAGGCGGGCACGAAATCATTCACGAAATCGAACGACCGCCGCCGCTGAACGGTTTCATTTTGACGACGGTCAAAGATGATCCGCTTGTCGAAGTATCCATGCTCGCCCCCCCGTTCCGTACCGACAAAGGCACGGTGCCGGAAAAGAACCGAACCATTTTGGCCAGTTGGAATTTCGGCCTGGGCCGCACGGTGGCTTTTACTTCCGATGCCGGTGAAACATCGCAGGCCTGGGCGCGAAACTGGCGTCAGTGGGACGATTTTCGCAAGCTGTTCAGCAAGATCGTCCGTTGGTCGATGCGACCGGTGGACGAGAAGGCCAACTTTATGGTGGCCACAGATGTCACAGACGGCAAAGTCCGGGTCATGATCAACGCCTGGGACAAGGACGACGAGTATCTGGACTTTCTCAACATGACTGGAACCGTCGTCGGTCCCGACAACGCACCGCTTGATATCAGTGTTCGCCAGGTTGCACCGGGGCGCTACATTGGCGAATTCGACGCGATGGACGCCGGCAGTTACATGGTGTTGGTCAACCCGGGCCGCGGCGGCGCGCCGGTTCGCACCGGCGTCAACGTTCCGTATTCGGCCGAGTACCGTGATCGCATGGCGAATCTGACATTGCTACAGGACATCGCGGCGATCACACCTGACGGAGGCAAACCGGGAATCGTGATGGAACACGAAAAACTACCGATCAACGATCCGAAGTTCGCCGAACAGTTCAACAACTTCCGCCATGATTTAAGAAAAGCTACCAGCCGCAAAGACATTTGGTACTTGCTGCTGTTCACAGCAAGTTGCTTGTTTTTCTTCGATGTGTTCTTCCGCCGGGTACAGGTCAGTTTCGCCTGGGTCGGCGCCGCGGTCGACACCATTGGCCTCGCCGTATTCGGTCGCAAGCCGGCTCCGGTCACAGGCGAAACGATGTCGCGGCTACGCGCGCGGAAGGCGGAACTTTCCGACCATATTGAGCAACGACGGGCCGGCGCACGATTCGAGCCCACCGCCGATGCTCCAATGAACGACGGCCCGCTAGGGGACGACTCGCCGTCTGATGCACTAGATAGACCGACGGCAACCGAACCGCTCACGCCGGACACAGAATCGGAAGATGATGCCTACACCAGTCGCCTACTCAAGGCTAAAAAGAAAGTCTGGGAAGATCGTGGCAAAACATAAACTCTTATCCGCTACACACTACCAAAAGGGACTCACCGCATGAGTATTGGCGAAACGATGCAACAACGGGCCGAACAGTTCGCTCAGCGCTACGGCGCGGTCCGCGATCAACTTGCGCGGGTCATTGTCGGCCACGATGAAATCATTCACGGGGTGCTGACTTGTATGTTCGTCGGAGGGCACTGCCTGCTGGAAGGCGTCCCCGGACTCGGCAAGACGTTACTGGTGCGTACTCTGGCCGACACGTTGGATTTAAACTTCTCACGCATACAATTCACACCTGATCTGATGCCCGCCGACATCATTGGAACCAATATGGTCATGGAAGATGAAAGCGGCAAACGGTTCTTCGAGTTTCAAAAGGGCCCCGTCTTCACACAGATTTGCTTGGCCGACGAAATCAATCGAGCGACGCCCAAGACGCAGTCGGCGTTGCTGGAAGCAATGCAAGAGCGTTCGGTCAGCGTAGCGGGCAACACCTTTCAACTCGACGCCCCTTTCTTCGTCATGGCGACACAGAACCCACTGGAACAAGAGGGCACGTATCCGCTGCCGGAAGCCCAGTTGGATCGGTTTTTCTTCAAACTGAATGTTGGCTACTCCAACCGAGAACAGCTTTCGGTGATTCTCGAACGCACCACACGCGGCGACGTGATCGAGCCCGAAAAAGTGATGGATGGCGAAGAAATCAGCAAGTGGCAACATTTGATCCGCGAAGTAATTCTCGCACAGCACGTTCAGGATTACGCCGTGCGATTGACGCTGGCCACGCATCCCGACGGACCATTCGCCCTGCCGATCACCAACCAATTCTTCCGTTGGGGCTCCAGTCCGCGCGGCGCGCAAACGTTGGCTCTAGCCGCAAAAGTCCGCGCGCTGCTAGAGGGTCGCTACAACGTGAGTTTCGAAGACGTGCGTCGCGTTTTTCTGCCGGCGATGCGGCATCGCGTAATCTTGAACTTTGAGGCGCAGGCTGAAAACATCAATGCCGACCAAGTACTGTTGGAGATTCTTGAGAAAGTACCCGAGAGAGTCGAAGAAGCGGCGGCAACGGCTGAAGCGGTCTAGTCCATCCCATCGCAAATTTACAACGGGCTCCGAAGGTTTCATTCGCGTCTCTGTGGTGTCTAAAAACGGTTCTCATGACAACGTCGCAATCCAACTTGCTCAGTCCGCAATTACTGGCGCAACTCGAGCGCCTCGAGCTGGTCAGCCGTAAAATCTACCGCGGCCAGATGAAAGGCGAGCGGAGAAGCCCGCGCAAGGGACAGAGTGTCGAGTTTGCCGACTTTCGCAACTACGTACCCGGTGACGACATTCGCTTCATCGACTGGAACACCTATGCGAGGCTCGACAAGCTGTTTCTCAAGCTGTTTCTGGAGGAGGAAGACCTTCACTTTTACGCGCTAATCGATGCCAGCTCATCGATGGATTTTGGCGAACCATCCAAACTGCAATACGCCAAACAACTCGCCGCGGCGCTGGGCTTTATCGGTTTGGCCCGTGCGGATCGCGTACGGATCGAAACTCTGGGCCAGCCCGCACGTGTGCCGGGCCCGGTGTTGCGGGGCCGCCGCAGTTTGTGGCAGATGATGGAGTATTTGGAAGGTATCGAGGGGGGCGAGACGGTCCAGCTCGAACAAGGCGTCAAGAATTTTTGCCTGCGCAACAGCGGCAAAGGCATCGTTGTCTTGATCAGCGACTTGATGGACAAAAATGGATATGAATCGGCGCTGCGATATCTACTTTCACGAAATCTGGACATCTACGTGATTCAGGTTCTTTCGAACGAGGAAATCGACCCGGATATCACCGGCGACCTGCGTTTGGTGGACTGCGAAGATTCGGACGTTGCCGAAATTACCGTCAGTGCGCCATTGCTGGGACGATACAAGAAAACGCTCAACTCGTTTGTCTCGGGCGCGCGCGCGTTCTGTAATCGTCGTGGCATGTCCTACCTGATGGTTTGCAACGAAACACCCGTTGAACAACTGGTTTCCAGTCTGCTTCGCAGGCAAGGGTTGGTCCGCTGATGGAAATCGTCAGTATGTTGAATTGGTGGCAGTGGTCGATTCTGGCGTGCGTGCCGCCGGCAATTGTGGCGCTCTATTTCCTGAAACTCAAACGGTTGCCGGTCGAGGTTCCCAGTACCTATCTGTGGCGTAGATCGATCGAGGATCTGCACGTCAACAGCTTGTGGCAAAAGCTACGCAAGAATCTGCTGCTCTGGCTGCAGCTTTTGTTGCTGGCTCTGATCATCATCGCGCTGCTGAATCCGAGCATCGAGGGAGAAAAGTTCTCCGCCGAGCGGTTTGTTTTCATGGTCGACCAGTCGGCCAGCATGAGCACGCTCGATGGCAATTCAGGCAGCGGCGATTCGGATGACACCACACGACTGGACGAAGCCAAACGCCGCGTCGCGAAGTTGATCGAAGCGATGAATACCGGCGACAAAGCGATGATCATTCGGTTTTCGGATGAAGCAAAAGTTGTCCAGGAATATACGACCAATAAAAGTTTGCTACTGGAACAACTCAATAGAATTAAACCCACGGCGCGGCGCACTTCGATTGTCAACGGCCTGGGACTGGCAGCCGGATTGGCGAATCCAGGCCAGACGGCGACCGAGCAGCAGGACTCCGCCGCCGCCGAAGCGCGGCCCGCGCAACTTTATGTGCTCAGCGATTTTAAATTTCCCGACGTCAGCGATTTTTCGCTGGGCAATCTAGAGCCAAAATTTGAAATGGTCGGCAGCCGCGAAACGGGCAACGTCGGCATCGTTGCATTTTCCACGCGACGACACGACCGCCGACCTGACCGGTTAAGCGTCTTCGCACGGATCGAAAACCTCACGGATAAAGACGTCGATTTAACGCTTAACCTGCATTTGGACGGCCGTTGGATCGACGGCAAAGAGGCCACAATCCCCGCCGGAAAATCGCACGCCGTCCCCCTCGCACCGATCAATGACATCGAAACCGGAGTGCTGAAATTAACCCACAATTTTGATGACGCCTTACAAGTCGATAACGAAGCATGGGCCGTGGTGAATCCGCCGCATCGCAGCCGCGTGCTGTTTGTTACCCCCGGCAACATCGCCTGGCAGCGCGCTTTTAACACCGGCAAGACGAAGGAACTGACCCGTGTGGATTTTGCCGCGCCGCAAGAATTGAAAACAGACGCATACAAGAACAAGGCCGAAACCGGACATTACGCCTTGATCATTTACGACCGTTGTCAACCGCAGCAGATGCCGCGGTGTAACACGCTGTTTATCGGTTCAATGCCGCCCGATGACCGCTGGCAACGAGGGGACGACATTCGGGCGCCTCAAATTATCGACACCGAGCGAACCCACCCGCTGATGCATTTACTGGAGTTAGGGGATGTCGATATCTGGACCGCTTTTAAAGTAACGCCGCCGTCCGGCGGCAGCACTTTGATTGACTCGCACCAAGGCGCGATTTTCGCGATCGGCCCGCGGGAAGGCTTTGAGGACGCCGTGCTGGGTTTTGAATTCGAAAGTATCGACGAGGATGGCAATCGAACTTACAACACAACGTGGCCGTTACGCCGCAGTTTTCCGGTCCTCGTCCAGGAGATCATCCTCTATCTGGGTACAAGGCAAGAAGAAGTCACCGGCAGCACTGTGCCTCCCGGCCAGCCGTTCGTGATGTACGATCCGATTGGGCCTGAAGAATTGACGATCCGACGGCCCGACGGAAGTACCAGTTCGGTAAGTCACGACGACCGGCGGCGCTACAATTATTCTCGCACAAACATCCCAGGCATTTACGAAGTTATCAACCAGGACAAAACCGAGAGAAGATTTTCCGTCAATCTGTTCAGTTCACTAGAGAGCGACATCAAGCCCGTAGCGGGAGCTGCCGCAAAGCGAATTGGCAACGTCGATGTTGATGTCAAGGCAAAACCGGACTGGGAGATTTCACGTCGCGAGTTATGGCGTTTGTTAGCTTTGCTGGGCCTAGTCGTTTTGGTACTGGAGTGGTATATCTATAATCGCCGAGTGTACCTGTGAGTTGCCGCAAGTTCCCCCGGACTCCAGGGGGAGCGTGAACGAGCGCATGAAGCGATGATAGCAAAATCTCCAAGCCGGAAATCTCACCGCAAGCAGCGAAAAGCGCTCAAGGGCAAACGTAAACGGCGAGGCAGCGTCGTCAATAAACTGGTCGAGCGCAACCTGATCCATCGCGTCAGCTATGACACGTATCGTGAGAAGGTCTGCGAAGTTTACGGCGGGGCGCGGGGCGCGATGCTGACGAAGTTCAGCCGGTTATCAGGACACCTGCCACTAGGCGAGCGCTTGCTGCGGAAGCGCAAGTTTGACTTGCACGGTCTTGAATGCGTCCTGGACGTTGGCAGTGGTGCAGGGCAGATTCTTGGTCATTTGGTCAAGTACACCGATCCCTCCACGTGCATCACCGGTATTGATATTTCGGATGCGATGCTGCGCCGCGCTCGACGTCGGATCAAAAGCGATCGTCCCGCACTGATCACGGCCGATCTTGCGCAACTTCCGTTTGCCAACGACACGTTCGATTGTGTCACCTGCGGATACGTGCTGGAACATCTGCCCGACCCGCGCGTAGGCTTGGCCGAGATCAGCCGAGTGATGCGGCCCGGCGCAAAGATGCTGCTGTTCGCCACCGAGGACAACTTTGGCGGTGCCTGTACAAGCCGCTTCTGGGCATGCCGCACATACAACCGGCAAGAGCTGCGGAAAATCTGCGCCAATGTCGGGCTGTTACTGGACGAAGAACTCTGGTTCACCCGGGTACACAAAGTCTTTCGTGCGGGCGGTATCTGCTGGTCGCTGGTTAGAGCGGCTTGATCCGGATATTCTTCCAGCGGACCTTCGCCCCTTTGGGCCAGCCGCCGCCGCCGTGGACTTGCACGGCGATCGAACCTTTGTCGCCGAGCGTCTGATGCACTCTGTCCTTGTTATATCCCGAGTGCTCAAACGCCGCCCCATCGAACTCACAGATTTTCACGCCGTTGATCCAGGTCGTGATCAGCGGGTATTTACCGACACAACGAACCTTGACGGTATTCCAGCCGCCGACTTTCCAAGCCTTAATCCATTGCTCCGGCGTGCATGAATATTTGCAGCCGTGCTCCTGTGGTTTTTTATGTGCGCTGGAAGTGATCGCCACAAGTTTGCCATCTTCTAATTTTCCGTCAATGTTAAACGCCCGCGAGTTGAAGCCTCCAGTACCCTCGCCGTAAATGTGGCCGACGTTACCGGCATTGTGGTAATCGACCATCATTTGCAAACACTGGCCTCGGTCATTGCTGCGGAGGAACAATCCCGAGCACGGTCCCCAATCATGATTCATGTCGATCAACAATTCGAAATTGCCGAACTTGTGATCGGTCAACAAAATCCCGCCGTTTCCCGAGCCGGGCGGATCTTGTTCGCCCACGATCGCGCCGCCCTCGACGTACCAACTTCCCCCCGTGCCGTGGCCGATCCGTTTCGGATTCTTATGCCAGCCGTCAAGTGTCTTGCCGTCGAACAGCGAAATAAAGCCATCGGCGTCCGGCTTCGGTAATTCATCGGCGAGTGAGGGAACGGCAATACCGATAATAGCTGCGATTATGAGTATGACATTAGTACGTTTCGTCATGGCTGAAGTTCCTTACAAGTTGTGAACGCGTGGCGTGTAGGCCGGACCGGGCTACGGAATTTTCATTCCACAGATGATAAACTAACGGCGAGGTCCAAATCAAATCGCCGAACCGGATTATTTGAATCTTTTTGTTGTAGCCATGCACAAAAAATGGGATCGCCTCAACCGCCGAATCGTCCGCTGTGCCGCGTGCCCGCGATTGATCGCACATTGCCAAGCAACAGCGCGCCAAAAGCGCCGCGCATTTTTGGACTGGGATTACTGGGGTCGTCCCGTGCCAAATTTTGGCCATCCAGACGGCCGACTGCTGATTGTCGGCCTGGCTCCGGCGGCCCACGGTGCGAACCGTACTGGGCGGATGTTCACGGGCGATCGCAGCGGCAATTGGCTCTATCGAGCGCTGCACCGCGCGGGATTCGCCAGTCAGGCTAATTCCGATTCGCTCGAAGACGGAATGAAACTGAACGACTGTGTGATAACCGCCGTCTGCCACTGTGCGCCGCCGGAGAACAAGCCCGCAATCGACGAAGTGGCAAACTGCCGTACCTGGTTCGACGACACGATCTCGCTTTGTACCCCACAGGTCTATTTGGCACTCGGCCAGATTTCCTGGAAGGCCATCGTCAAATATGCGGTAGAGCAATCCTGGTACGAAGGCCGGCAACCCAAATTCGCTCACGGCGCGTGCGTGAAACTTCTAAACGGCAGCACACTCATCGGCAGTTACCATCCCAGTCAGCAAAACACGTTCACGGGCCGATTGACGGAGCCGATGCTGGATGAGGTTTTCCGAAAAATCAAGCGGTTACTGGCCTAACCAAAGAGTCGACCGCCGGCGGTTCGACCGGCTTCGACTTCGGCGAAACTGCCGGCCGTATACCGGTCACCTACAAGTTCCACCGGCGCGTATCGGCAGGCGGTTCCGGTCATGCCCCCATTTTCCACCTTGGATGGACCCTCGACCAGAACCTGCAGCCGTCGACCAAGCAGTGATTCAAAATACCTGTCTCGCAATTCCGCCTCGACTTCTGCTAATTGGCGAGCGCGTTGTTGCTTGACATGTTTCGGCAGTTGGTCGTCAAAATCCGCGGCGGGCGTGCCGCGACGGGGGCTGAATGGGAAGATGTGAATCTTCGAAAATCCAACTTCGCGGGCTACCTGGCAAGTTTCTTCGAATTGCCCGTCCGTTTCACCGGGAAATCCGACGATGATATCCGTGGTGATCGCCGGGTGATCGAGCCTTTCTTGCACCAACCGGCAGCGGTCGATATAGCGCCGACTGCCCCAGCGTCGGCGCATCCGCCGCAGTACGGCGTCGCTGCCGCTCTGCATCGAAACATGCAAATGCGGACAAACACGCCCCGAGTGCCCCGCCATGACATCGATCAGTTCACGCGTGACTTCGGTTGCTTCAATACTGGACAGCCGCACCCGAAAGTCGCCCGGCAATGCGGCAACGCGCTGAACCAAATGCGACAGTCTTGTCCACTGTGACTTCGGCAACCGGCGATTGAAATCGACGCCGTAGTGGCCGAGATGAATGCCGGTCAGCACAATTTCCCGATAGCCGTTGCCGACCAGTCGGCGAACTTCCTCAATGATTTCCGCCATCGGCCGACTGTACATCGTCGGCCGAACTTTCGGAATGATGCAAAAGTTGCATCGCAGCAGACAGCCGTCTTGTACTTTCACATAACCGCGATGCCTCCCACTCAGGCCGCTGACACCGGTGGGAATATCGACGACGCCAAAGCGGCCCATCAAATCCGGTAACTCCCGTTTGTCGGTGACAACTTCGACCACCCCCGGCAGCGCGGCGATTTCGTCCGGCGCCCGGGTGGCGTAACATCCCATCACGACAATCCGTGCGGCAGGATTGCGCCGCGCCAGTCGGCGGATCGTCTGGCGGCTCTTCGAGTCGCCTTCGGCGGTCACCGTACACGTGTTGACGATGCACAAATCGGCCGTTTCGTCCGTCGCAGCGTCAACGTACCCTGCGGCTAACAACCCTTCGCGGACGAGTTCCGTCTCATATTGATTGACTTTACAGCCGAGCGTGACGGTTCGAAGTGTGGCCTCGGACATGGCGGATGGGGGGACCGAGCAAATGACGGGAAGAAAGGGCCCCGCGGCCCCATGCCCTAATCATTCATTGCCCTCTAGCTCTCCGGTTCGATCGTTGAAGACATCGACCCCGAGCAAACTTTGATCATGGGGTCCCTTCCATAGGCGTGAATCTGCTCACATTTCAGTTCGGCGTGTTCCTTGGTCGTCGTTAAGATAATGGCCCGTCCACGCCCGTCAACTTCCTCCGCCAACTGAAATCCGTGTTCCATCTGGTGCCCGAACAACTCGCGCAGCATTTTGACGACGTATTCGTAAGTATGATCGTCGTCATTCCATAAAATCACGTGATAACGCGGCTGCCGCTGAGGCCGCCGGTCTTGATCCGTTTTGCGTTTTCTCGTCGGCCGGACGATCGTCGGCGTTTCTTCTTCCATACTTCTCCCCGTCGCGCGACTCATGGCCTAATCGCGAGCGGCTTATTATATTGTACGCCGATAGGAGTGGCAAAGAGCCCGCTGCGGCACGAAACACCGCAAAGCAAAAACTCAGCGGGGAACACACACCGTAGCACTCTCAACGAATCCCTCGTTCAGGTGTTGGATTACAGCAGGCAATAGGAAGTTGGCAAAAAATGGGCCCAAAGCTCAAGGAAATCGACGACTATCTCAAAGCGAATAAAGAGGCGTTCGAGTCGCAATTGTGCGAACTTCTGCGTATTCCCAGTGTCAGTGCCGACAGCAACTTTGCGGACGATGTGCATCGCGCCGCCGATTGGATGGCCGATCATTTTCGTCAACTTGGTTTTGCCACACAGTTGGATGAAACGCCCGGTTTTCCGGTCGTCTATGCCGAGTCGCCGACAATCAGTGGAGTTCCGACCGCACTGGTTTACGGCCATTACGACGTTCAACCGCCCGACCCGCTGGACGAGTGGATTTCGCCACCGTTCGAGCCCACCGAGCGAGATGGGAACTTGTGTGCGCGGGGGGCGACGGACGACAAGGGCCAAATGTTCACCCACATCAAGAGCGCCGAAGCCTGGATGAAAACGGCCGGCAGCGTGCCGATCAATTTGAAATACGTCATCGAAGGTGAAGAAGAAGTCGGCAGTGAAAACCTCGAAGCTTATGTTGCCGCGAATCGTGAAAAACTCGCTTGCGACTGTGTGGTAATCAGCGACACTTGCCAGTTTGCCCCCGGCCAACCGGCGATCACATACGGGCTGCGAGGAATTGCCTATTACGAACTTCGGCTTTCCGGCCCGAAGCAGGACTTGCACTCCGGCACATTCGGCGGCGCGGTCACCAACCCGGCCAACACACTGGCCCACATGCTGTCGGCGCTAACCGACCATGAGTACAAGGTGCAGGTGCCCGGTTTTTACGACGACGTGGTGCCCATGACGTCGCGTGATCGAGAGTCCCTGCAAGCCCTGTCGTTTAACGATCAACGCTTCTTCGATCAAATCGGCGTGAAAGAGGCGATTGGCGAGTCGGGTTTTTCGGTACTCGAACGCCGCTGGTCGCGACCCAGTTTTGACATTAACGGCGTCTGGGGTGGTTATCAGGGCGAAGGCGAAAAAACGGTCCTACCCGCACGAGCCGGCGCCAAGTTCAGCTTTCGGCTTGTCCCCGATCAGCAACCGGAGAAAATTACCGAGGCTCTACGAGCGTTTCTCGAAGAACGTTGCCCATCGGGAATCTCGATGGAACTGATCGCGTCACATGCTTCGCCCGGGGTCGTCGTACCGCTGGACAGTCCTTATGTAAAAGCCGCCGCGACGGCAATCGAAGGCGGTTTTGGCAATTCTCCGGTATACATCCGCGAGGGCGGATCGATCCCCGTCGTGACACAATTTGCTGAACAACTTGGCGCCGACACCCTGCTGCTCGGCTGGGGACAAAGCGACGACAACACGCATAGCCCGAACGAAAAATTCAGCCTTGCAGATTTTCACCGCGGCATTCGGTCGAGCGCTTACCTGTGGGCGGAACTGGGGAAAATTCAAAAGGACTAAGGCCTCATGCCTGCCGAAGCAGCCATCACCGAAAACAGGGCCAATTGTGCGGAGATTCGCGAACGTTCGGGGCTGGGACTTCATCGTCCCTTGGTCGTTGGATTTTAGACGTTTGGGACACCATGCTAGATCGCAAATTCATCGTTGAAAACATCGAATTGGTTGAAGAAAATTGCCGCAACCGCGGCGTTGATATCGATGTCCACCGCATGGCCGAGTTGGACCAGGTACGGCGCGAAAAACAGACGGACGTTGAGCAACTTAACCGCCGTGCGAACGAAGTCAGCAAGTCGATAGGCCAGGCCAAAGACGAGGAAGAACGCGAAGCGAGAAAAGAAGAAGGCCGGCAACTGCGCGAACAAAAAGATGCCGCATTGGCGGAGGTCGACGCATTACAGACGCAGATCGACGCCATCCATCGCTGCATTCCAAACATGTCGCACGCCGACGCTCCGATTGGCGTTGACGACAAGGCCAATCTTGAACTGCGCAGAGGCAACACCGCGCCGGCAGAGTTCGATTTTGCACCGAAAGACCACGTCGAACTGGGCGAGGCGCTTGATCTATTCGACTTCGAAGCGGGCGGTCGCGTGGCCGGGCACGGGTTTTACTACTTAAAGAATGAAGCGGTAATGCTCGAACTGGCGCTGCAGCAGTACGCCGTGCAGATGCTGGTGAAAGAGGGCTTCAAACCGATTATCACACCCGACCTGGCCCGCAACGAGATCCTGGACGGCATTGGCTATATTCCCCGCGGTCCGGAAACGCAAATTTATAGCATCGCTGACAGCGATCTCAGCCTGATCGCCACGGCCGAAATCACACTGGGCGGCATGTTTGCCGGCGAAACGCTGGACGCCAGCGATTTGCCCATGACGTTTTGCGGCATCAGCCATTGCTACCGCACCGAAGCCGGCGCGCACGGCAAGGCGACGCGGGGACTTTATCGCGTACATCAGTTTACCAAAGTCGAAATGTTCGCCTTCACTACGCCGCAAGGAAGTGACGAAATGCTCGAGAGACTATGTCGACTCGAATGCGATATCTTCGACGGGCTCGGCATTCCTTTCCGCGTGGTAGACACAGCGACCGGCGATCTCGGCGGACCGGCCTATCGCAAGTATGATCTTGAGGCCTGGATGCCCGGTCGTGGCGATGGTGGCGAGTTTGGTGAAGTCACCAGTACGTCCAACTGTACCGATTATCAGGCTCGCCGTCTGAAAATCCGCTTTAAAAATAAGGGCGAAAAAGGAACCCACTTCGCGCACACGCTTAACGGCACGGCCATCGCAATTAGCCGCGCATTGATTGCAATTCTTGAGAATTATCAGCAGGCCGACGGCACAGTTTTGGTCCCCGATGCCTTGCAACCTTGGCTGGGAAAGGACCGTATCGGCGGAAACGGTTAAGCCGCGGTGAAGCCGCCGCCCATTAGCAGCCTGCCGATTTGGTGTAGAATTGAGGTAGCTGCGGATTCCATAACCGTTTGCCGCCGGGCCGCAGCCGCCAGCTTGGTTCCTGCCCGCGGAGCGGTGGCCCCGGCTCGGCGTTATTCCGGGTCGGTTTGGATCCGCCGCCGGCGAGCTACCCCATGAAAGACCATCTCGAAATGTCTACCGTTCAGCCAACTCCCCGCGATACCGGACGCGTCGTCGAGTTTCTCGACCGTGATCTGAGTTGGCTGGAGTTTAATTATCGCGTGTTGCACGAGGCACTAGACGAGCGGACGCCGCTGCTGGAGCGGCTGTCGTTCCTCAGTATCTTTACCAGCAACCTCGATGAGTTCTTCATGAAGCGGGTCGGCGTCATCCTGCGGCGGCTGACCGACTACGAAGCCCGCAAACACAGCGATTCAGAACCGTTCGCGCGCCGCGCCGGCGCGATACGCGAGCGGCTGCTGCCGATGTTGGAGCAGCGGGCCCGCTGCTTCGGCGATGAGCTCTGCCCGCAACTGGCGGACCGTGGAATTCACCTGTTGCAGTGGGACGAACTGACTGACGAGGAGCGACAGTTTGCCAATCGGCACTTTAGAAAAAGCGTTTTCCCGGTACTGACTCCTCAGTCGGTGGACCCGAGCCATCCATTCCCGTTCATGTCGAACCTGTCGGTTTCGCTGGCAATTGCGATGAAGAACCCCAACACGGACAAAAAACTGTTCGCCCGCGTTAAGGTGCCAAAACTGCTGACTCAATGGATTCAAATCCCAACCGCAAGCGGACAAAAGCAACGGCGGTTTATCAGTTTGCGCGACATCATTCGTCACAACCTGCACGAACTCTTCCCGGGCATGACGATTTTGAACGTAATGACGTTACGGATCACGCGCGATGCTGAGATCGATTACGAGGATGACGAAGCGGAGG
>JAYZEI010000094.1:0-18632 GCA_036337375.1 Planctomycetota bacterium
GCCGCGTTGCTCCTAAACCGCGATGCGATCAAACGCCTATTGTCGTCGACCGAAGGAGCCTCATCAAGCATCAGATTGAGCGGCTTATTTGTTTGTTTTTTGAGGCAGCAGCCGGTTGATCATGGGGCCAACCGTCAATCCCTGCACAATAATGGAGAAGATAACGACGACGTATGTCATCGTCAGGATCAAATCGCGGACCGCCAACGGATCTCCATCCGGCGTTTGCGCCGCCTCACCAACGCCAACTCCCAATTGCCGATCCAACGACAGTGCCAATGCCACTGAAATACCGCCCCGCAGACCACCCCACGTCAAGATTTTGACGGCGTGCGGACTGAATCGTTGGAACCGCCTGAGTGAAAAGATGGAACACCCGACGGTTAGCCACCTCGCAAACAATACCACTGGAACCATGATCACGCCACAGAGCAGATAGGTCCCGGTTAATGCCAACACCAGTATTTCGAGACCGATTAAAACGAAGAGCACTGCGTTTAAAATCTCGTCGATCAACTCCCAAAACGTGTCCAGGTGTTCCCGAACCGAATCGCTCATGGCAAGCCGCCGTCCGTGATTTCCGATCAATAATCCCGCCACCACGACAGCAATCGGTCCAGACAAATGCAACGACATCGCCAGGGGATATCCGCCCGCCACTACAGCCAGCGAAATCAGGATTTCTACTTGGTAGTTATTGACACTCTTCAAAAGCACATATGCCAGCAAACCAAGTGCCAACCCCAGAACGACTCCACCGATCGCCTCTTTACCAAACAACACCGCCATCTCGCCGAACGAAAACTCCTGTCCGCCAGCAGCCACCGCGAGCAACCCGAGAAATACAACGACTCCAACCCCGTCGTTAAACAACGACTCACCCGAGATTTTGGTTTCCAGACTCTTGGGAGCGCCGACTTTTTTCAGTATCCCCAACACCGAAATCGGATCGGTCGGTGAAATAAGAGCGCCGAATAAAATGCAGTACATCAGAGGCACCTGAAGCTCAATCGCTGCGAACACGCAATAAGCCAGACCGCCTACGATCAATGTCGAACCCACGACACCGACCGTAGCCATCATCGCAATGATGAATTTCTGCCGCCCCAAGTCGTTCAAGTCGACGTGTAACGCACCGGCAAACAACAGATATCCCAACATGCCGTGCATTAGCGTATTGTTGAAATCGACACCGGCAACCAAACCTGCGGCGTACTCGACCAGTGCCGGTTCAAATGTGCCGGCAAGGATAATCCCGACAGAAAGAACCAGCGCCATTACCATCAGGCCGATGGTGGTCGGCAGCTTTAGCCAGCGGTGATTTACAAAGCTGAACACAGCTGCCAGGCTGATCAGCGCGCCGGCAGCATTGGCGAGACTCAATTCCATGAACCTTCCGCGTCACATTTCAATAGTAAAGATTGGCGGGGGGAAGACGACTGCAGGCGGTTTGATATTGGATCAGCATGAACCCCGCCAACGGCGAATTATAGCTGCTCAAGTAAGCCGGAGAACCTCGCAACTGGACCGTAATCGGAATACGTACCAGCCCCGTCACATTCAGGTCTGGAACTTTCCGCCGCCGTCATCCGCCCATGACGGCCTGCGCCATATTTCATTGACTTCCCAGCTAAGCGGCAGCAAGTTTGCGGTGAGCGGCGGTGGCTCGTGCCGTCTCCCAATCCGCGTTGACCATAATTTTGGTCAATGCCTCAAACGTTGTGCCCGCTTGCCAACCCAGTTTTTCACACGCTTTGCTCGGGTCCCCCAGCAGCAGATCGACTTCACTGGGACGCAGATAACGGGGATCGATTTCGACGTAAGGTTGCCAGGGCAAATCAACACACCGAAATGCCAGTTCCAAAAACTCCTGGACCGAATGCGTTTCGCCGGTGGCGATCACAAAATCGTCCGGCTCATCCTGTTGCAACATCAGCCACATCGCTTCGACGTAATCTTTTGCATAACCCCAGTCTCGCCGAGCGTCGAGGTTACCTAGGTACAACTTATCCTGCAGCCCTTCACGGATGCGAGTTGCCGACCGCGTGATTTTTCGAGTTACAAAGGTCTCGCCGCGGCGAGGTGATTCATGATTGAAGAGAATGCCATTGCAGGCGAACAAGTCATAAGCTTCGCGATAGTTGACCGTCTGATGAAAGCTGAACACCTTCGCACAAGCGTAGGGACTACGCGGGCGAAACGGCGTCGTCTCGCTCTGTGGCGTTTCCGTGACTTCGCCAAACATCTCGCTTGACGACGCCTGATAGACGCGAACTTCTTTTTGACGATTGAGTTGCCGGGCGGCTTCTAACACCCGCAGCGCACCCAGCGCACCAACGTTGACCGAATAGACCGGCTGATCGAATGAAACCCGCACATGACTTTGCGCGGCGAGGTTGTAGATTTCATCCGGTTCGATCGTCAGAATTAGCCGGGTCAGGCTGCCTCCGTCAGTCAAATCGCCGTAGTGCAAAACCAACTGCGGATCAGGTTCGTGTGGATCCTGGTAAATATGGTCTAAGCGTCCCGTGTTAAAACTGCTGCTGCGGCGCACAAGACCATGTACTTCGTAGCCTTTGCCAATCAGAAGTTCGGCGAGGTATGACCCGTCCTGACCGGTGATGCCGGTGATTAGCGCTCGTTTGGTTTCGACGATCGGCATCTTTCAGTCATCCCTCGCTTAGTCTCATCCCATCGGGGAAAAGAGATCTCGTTAAGCGGCCGCCTTCTGCACCGCCGCCCGGCGCATTTTATGTTCACGCCGATACCACTGGACCGTTTCCAGCAGGCCATTACGAAAATCAGTGGTAGCGGCAAACCCGAACTCGCGGCGGGCCCGCGTCGTGTCCAGACACCGCCGAGGCTGGCCGTCCGGTTTTTCGTGGTCCCATTCGACCCGCCCAGCGAACTGGCACAGCTCACAGATCAGGGCCGCCAGATCGCCAATAGTGATTTCCTGGCCCGAACCGATGTTCACCGGATCGGCCGCGTTATAATCTTCTGTTGCCATCGCAACTGCCCGGGCAGCGTCCCGCACAAATAGAAACTCCCGAGACGCTTTGCCACTACCCCAGACTGAAACTGTGCTTCGGCCAGCTTCTTGCGCCTCGACAACTTTTCGAATCAGTGCAGGAATCACATGGCTTGTTTGAGGATTGAAGTTATCACCCGGCCCGTAAAGATTGACGGGCAACAGCGTAATTGCATTCATTCCGTACTGCGCGCGGTACGCTTGTGCTTGTACCAGCAGTACCTTTTTGGCCAAACCATACGGGGCGTTCGTTTCTTCGGGATATCCGCTCCATAGATCCTCTTCGCGAAACGGTACGGGCGTAAACTTTGGATAAGAACAAATCGAACCAACTACGACATATTTTTCAACGCCGATCCGCCGAGCTTCTTCCATCAGTTCAATACCCATCACCGCATTGTCGTAAAAGTAGCGGCCAGGATTTTCGCGATTGGCACCGATTCCACCTACAACCGCCGCCAAATGCACAATCACCTGCGGCCGGGTCTCGGCAAACAACCGGCGAATTGCGGACTTGTCCCGCAAATCGTGATCAGCACTGCGGGGTACGATCACCTGCTTGGGTCCGTACGTCTCCAATTCACGGCACACATACCTCCCCAAGAATCCGGCGCCACCAGTCACCATGACGCGGCGATCCTGAACAAATCCCATTGCTGCAATTCCGTCCGAGAAGTGGCATCTAGGTGTAGTGAAAGCTCGGAGCGGGACTTTCGGCGATTTTGCCTTCGCGGACAAGTCCTATTTCGCCAATGTGGACTCACTTTTTGCTCAGTTCTATTCCACAACGGCACTGCTGCGCGGCAAGCAATGCTGCCAGCGCTGGTTTGACCACCGGAATCGGTTGCCCTTTCTCCACCATTACCTTTCCGCTACGATCCCGCCCCGCGCCGAGTGGGCATTTCAACGTGCGTTCGCCACCCGACTTACAGCGATTATTGCGCTGCATCCCGTCGTCTAACTTCCATGCAAACTGCGTGAGGGCAAAGCGGTAATGACCGAGGACCATAACGGCGAAGGTGAACTGGCCGACAGAACCTCCGCCCATACTACACAAGGCATCATGTATTTCTTGCGTGTTGTCAAATACCGCAAGAACATCATTATCGCCACCATGGTAATCGCGTGCTTATTGGGTGCGCTGCACTTTGCAACGGCTCCTCGCATTTACCAGTCTAGCGCTTCACTACTGATAATTCAAAAAGGGCATAACGTACTTTCGTCGACTGATACGGCGGACACATCCCATACCCGAGCGCTGCCCACCTACAGCAGCTTGATCACAAGTCAGGTCGTCTTACAGGAAGCAGCAAAAAAACTCGATCCCAAACACCGTCCATACTTTTCCGAAGACGGTGTTTCCACAGCGCTTGTTTCTAATACCAACATCGTCAACGTGACGTACCGTACAACCGATCCCGAAGCGGCGCCTGCGGTTCTCAACGCTGTAATCAACGCCTTCTCTGAATTCATCGACGAGACACACAAAGGTAGCACGCGCGAGATCATCGAGGTTCTTACGAAAGAAAAGGACGAATTAAAGATCGAGTTGCAAATTCAGGAAGCGGAACTGGCCGCTGCGCGGCAGCGTTTTGGCGATTTGAGCGTCCGAGCCAGCGGCGACGTCGTTCATCCTGTCATCGAACGGGCGATTCAGTTGAACCAGGCGCTGGTTGAAGCCCAAAAAGAGCGGCTGGTTCACCAGGCGCACTTAGTCGCGCTGCAAAAGGCGGTGGAACGGGGTGAAAGTGTTGAACAGTATTTCGCATCTACGGAAAGCGAAGTCGGCCGCGAAGCGTTATTCGCCGCATTGGGTATCTCTTCCAATACGGCCTCCCTGCAATCGATGCTCACAAAAACCCTGCTCGATCAGCGTTCTACTCTCAATGAATTAACACAATATTACGGCGACTCTCACCCACGAGTTATCGAAATAGCACGCCGTATTCGCATGACCGAACAGTTCCTCCAGCAGGTGAACAGCGACATCGACTCGCTTGATCCGAAACGTATCGGCAGTGTCTTAATCGACATCAAACGCCAAGCGCTGGCTAAGGCCTGGGAAAAAGAAAATGCGATACAGGCAACACTGGAGCAGACACAGGCGGTCGCTTCAAGCCTGAAAGGCGACATTGCGCAAGTCGAGTTGCTGACGCGCGAAGTCGAACGCTTGCACAGTTTTTATACGGCGATGGTAAATCAAATCTCCAACGCCGATCTTCGACAAGAGCACGGCGAAATCCGGGCCACGATTACCAAGCCGCCAAAAATGCCCAAGGACCCGGTTTTACCGCAACTGAATAAGATCGCTTTTGGCAGCCTCGCTGCAGGCCTCCTCACCAGCTTGCTCATTGTCTACTTGTTGGATCTGTTTGACGATCGTTTCCGCTCGCCTGAAGATTTCCAGCGCCAACTTGGCGTACCCTTACTGGCCGTAATCCGTCAACTCGACGAACAAACTGGCGAGGGCACAGAGTCGATACAGGCATTTGCTACTCCGGATTCAGTCGGCAGCGAAGCGTTTCGCACCTTACGCACTACTCTTGCGTTTAGTCCGCACGAAACCGAGCGGCTCGTTGTTTCAAGTTCCGAACCCGGTGACGGGAAAACAACTGTGATCGCAAATCTGGCAGTTTCCTTCGCACAAGTTGGCAAGAAGGTTCTGTTGATCGATGCCGACCTGAGGCGGCCGGGATTGTCCAAGCTGCTGGCGCTGAAAGGCGAAAACGGGTTGGCAGAAACCCTAACCGCCGAGCGTGAAGTGGCGCAGCTTGCCGATCAATTTTTGTACGAGACGGATGTAGACGGACTTGACGTGATTCCTTGCGGTCTACGGAGGGCGAACCCGGCTGAACTGTTAGCGGGTTCGCGATTCTCCGACTTGCTCGCCTGGGCCGAAGCCAACTATGACCAGATTCTGATTGATAGTCCGCCGGTGCTAGTCGCCACGGACGCACAAATTATCGGCCGCCAGGTCGATGGCGCGGTCTTGGTGGTGGACTCCGAGAAGAACCACCGACGGCTGGTCGTTCGCGGCGTCGAGAGTTTCAGTTCGCTTGACATTAACTTGATTGGGATCGTCGCAAATCGCGTTCGTTCCGATACGTCCGCCGACTACGGCTACGGTTATGGTTACGGTTACGGTTATGGTTATGGAAGCGATTTCGAAGACGACCCGCAATACGAAGACCACGACAGTTTCGCCGACCAGCATTCCAGACCTATCTTCGACGAAGCACCGTCCGCAGATGAATCGGATTGTGACGATGACAACCGCGACTACGAGTACCGTCGAGTGGCCTAGTTACTCGTTAGACAAACTCCAACACTGAAATGACGCGACAAGAAACAGCGTACGATCGAAGCCCGTTGAAACTGACGCCGACGCCGCATCTGAAAAAGCGATCGGGAATCGAAGCGTCTTTAATGCGGGTCATTGATGGTTGCTTACTCGGCATCATATTCGTCGCGCCCTACCTATTGGGCGGCCGCCACGCGATGGGCCAATTTGTTTTTGTGTCGCTGGCATTACTGATGGCGGTCGCTTGGCTTGCCTTGCAATGCCTGCCGGAACGCGCACGCTGGGTTCGTTCTCCGGTGGAGTGGTTACTGCTGGCCGGCGCGATTCTGGCTGTCACACAAATCGTACCGCTACCACAAAACGTCGTGCAGCAGATTTCGCCCCACCAAGCCCACACACTGCAATCATGGTCCACCGATCTCGAAACAAAACCGTCGATGGGCGCGTGGCCTTTTGTTTCGCTGGCGCCGTCTGAAACTCGCAAGGGCCTGGCGGTTTACATCGCATACGCCTTGTTGTTCCTGGTTATCACTCAGCGGTTGCGAACGATGAACGACCTGCAACGCCTGCTCCGCTGGATTGGACTGTCGGCAATACTGATGGCGGGGTGCGGATTGGTTCAATACCTCACTTCAAACGGCAAGTTCCTTTGGGTTTACGAGCATCCGTTCCGCACAACTTCGGACGTCGTCAAGGGAAGTTTCGCCAACCAAAATCACTTCGCGCACTTTTTGGCGTTAGGTTTGGGTCCGCTGGCGTTCTGGATCGTGACAAAAATACGCCGTGAACACCGCTCGGCCGACACGATGCCGTTGATCCTGCTGACGATTGGGTTCGGCGGCACATTGTTTGCCGGATTAATGACGTTGTCACGAGGTGGCGCGATTGCGATGTCTGTAGCGTTGTTGGTGTGCGCAATTATTTTCTACCGATCGGCGCTACTGGACCGCCGGTATTTCGTCGGCGCAACTGTCGTCGGGATGCTGGTACTCGCATCGCTGCTGATTCACGGTTCCGATCGCGTCGCGAATCGGTTGAATGACTTGACATCCGTGTCGTTCGCGGAGGTCGATTCCAGTCAAGCACGGCGACTGATCTGGCAGGCCAACCTCGAGACGACACACAACTATATGCTGCTCGGTAGCGGCGTCGGAAGTCATCGTTACGTTTACCCGCTGTTTCTCGAAAAGTATTTTCCGGTTGTCTTTAGCCATGCGGAAAGCGGCTTCCTGCAAGTGGCATCGGAAACCGGTCTCATCGGGCTTGCCTTACTGTTCATCGGCATTGGTTTTTGCATCTATTGGTGCGTATCGGCGATTCGCCATGCCCGGTCACCGACTATGTTGGCCTGCGCAGGCGCCATCTCAGCTAGTTTGGCAGCGAGTATCACACACTCAGTCATCGATTTCATCTGGTATGTTCCGGCATGCATGTCGCTCACCGTGATACTCATCGCCTGCTCGCTGCGGCTTTGGCACTTCAGTCGCGAGCCCGAGCACGGGCCCAATCGCGAACTTGCTCCTCGGCGCGGAATATGGTGCGCCCTAATGGTGACGGTCCTCGTGGTAGCCGCCTGCATAATTCGCGACTGCTGCGGACCTGCAGTTGCTTCAATTCACTGGAACCGTTATTTGCGAACGTCGGCCAAACTGACAGCAACGCTCGCCGAACAACAAACCTTGAATCAATACGAGACGGTCGCTCATGACGGCCAGACTGTCGGCCTGACGTTGAATGCCATACGGCATCTAGAAAACGTCCTGTACTGGAACCCACAGCACGCCCGCGCGCAGATTCGAATTGCCGGCAGGTACTTGCACCGCTTTGAGCAACTTCAGCAGACCGCCGACAACGTAATGTCGCTGACCGATATTCGCGAAGCGGCATTTGCCTCGAAATTCCCTTCCCGGGCAGCGCTCAACCAATGGCTGGGGCGCGCCATTGGCGACCAGCAAAAACTACTGGAAAAAGCGTCGCGGCATAGTCGCGCCGCACTACATCTATGCCCCCTGTTTGGCAACGGGTACGTTTACCTCGCCGAACTCTGTTTCCTCGAAGGTGGAAACGCCAAAACCAAGTCGGCCTATATCGCTCAGGCCTTGAAGGTCCGCCCTCACGACGGCGCAGTTTTGTTTGCGGCCGGCAAGGAAGCAATCTTGGCCGGCGACGTTCCCAAAGCAATCGGTTTCTGGAAAAAATCATTTCACCGCGGTGGCGAACATCAACAACGGATGATCTCACTGCTCGCCGGTCGAGTCCCCTTTCAGTTCATTGTGGAAACGTTTGAGCCGGATTTGCCGGCACTACGCGCCTTGTACTTACGTTATCGCCAACTGGGTGCGGCCCACGAAATGACCGCTGTGGCCGCGCTACTCTCGGATACCTTGATGCAGAAGGCGGAGCAAGACAACAGTTCAGAAGCCGGCATACTCTGGCTCGAATCGCTCGAATTGAATCTGCGATCCGGGCATCACGACCACATCCGCCTGTGCGCAGCCAGAGCGCTCGCAGCCGCGCCAAATGACCTGGCAACCCGACGAGCAGTGGGCGAGGCGATGTTGGCATTGCGGGAATTTGACGAAGCCGAAAAGCAATTGCGATGGTGTGTACAGCAAAAACCGGGCGACAAGCGACTGCAGAACCTGCTGCGCAGCGCACGTCACCATGACATTACTTCAAAATCGCACAAACACCCGGCAGCCGACAACTCGTCGCAGTGGAGATAATCTGGACTCATGAATCCGATGTTGCTGGTCTACACGTCGGCACTCGTCGGCGGCATTATTCTGACGCCCGTCGCGCGTTCGATTGCGCGCCGCTGGAATATTGTCGACCATCCGGACGGCCAGCGGAAAATGCATCAGGGCCCCACGCCCCTTTGTGGTGGCGTCAGCGTCTTTTTGGCGGTCATGCTGGCACTGGTTGTCGTCGTCGCGGCAACTTGGCCCAACCCGCAGCTCGTCGATTTGTTTGTTGTTCTGCTGCCGGTGGCCGGATTCGTCTGTTTTTTTGGATGCCTGGACGATCGGTTTAATCTTTCACCGCGATCGAAACTTGTACTACAGGTTGCCGCCGCACTGCCCATTGTTTTAGCCGGATATTACATTCGGCGAATTGCTTTTTTTGGGTACACCTTTGATGTCGGATGGATCGGCATACCGTTAACCATGTTCTGGCTGGTTGGTTGTATCAACGCATTGAATTTGCTCGACGGCATGGACGGATTGGCATCGGTCGTTGGTATTTCATCGGCCACCATGATCGCGATCATCGCCGCCGCCACGGGACAAGACCATGTGGCGGTGCATGCGGTCGCTTTGGCCGGTGCGCTGACGGCATTTCTATTGTTCAATCTTCCACCGGCCAGCATTTTTCTGGGCGATTCGGGAAGCATGGTGATCGGGCTCGTGCTCGGAATCCTCGCATTGCAAAGTTCGCTCAAATCTTCCGCCACACTGGCAATCACAATTCCGGCGGTCATTATGACGATTCCGATGCTCGACTCGTTCATGGCAGTCGTGCGGCGGCGGCTAAGTGGCGGCCGCGTTGAAGTTGGAGACCGCGGACACATTCACCATCGCTTACTGGAACGTGGATTCGGCAACTGGAAAGCGCTTTGTGTCATTGGCGCCCTGTGCCTCGCAACCGGCGCAGCGGCCGCAGCTGCATCCGTGATTCGCAACGACGCCCTGGCCTGGATTGTCGCCATCAGTGTTGTCGTTCTGCTGGTACGATTACGGATTTTTGGCCATCACGAACTTGCACTCGTCAAACTTTCCGTCGCTAATCGACTTTCACATCTTGCGCATCGCATGACGGATTCGGCGCGTGCGGTTACAGATTCGGCAGTCAATCGCCGCACCACCTCACTGGACGATTCCTGGAATCAACTGCTACACGAAATCTCAACATCTCCCGTCGATTATTTGGATTTTCAAATCGCCAATCAAGTCGGAACTACTGTGGCGCACCGACAATGGAATAATTCGGACAATACGCCGGCAGCGACATGGAACTGCGTGTTGCGTTTTTCGGAAAGGGACGGTCGCTCTTGCGAATTCACCATCCGTGCCGCTAACGGCATCGCTCAGCCATCGCTCATGTATCAGCTGACCGTCGTCCTCAGCTCCTTCGGCAAACTGTGGATGAACCGCGATGAACTTTTTCGGCCAACCGTCCTATCGATACAACCGAGCGCATCACAGCAAACCGATCGCTCTGAGGCAGCCTAGCCGCTCACGCCCATTTCCGGCGAACGCCGAATCTGTCCCGCTCACTCTACAAACATCCCCGCGAAGCGGCTTGTCGGTCGCGCCCTATTTTCCGGTGCGACGCTTACGCGAAGCAGGAACCGAGGATGACAGGCATCTCGTGCACGGGGATAAAAACCCACGTCGAGACGAGGGGAACAACCGGATCTCTATTAAAGTGGTGAAAAATCCGGAGATAATGATTATCGTTTTAAAGAACTCGCCGGTAACTTGTGACAGCCGTCCAACTGGGCTGTTAAGTATTTTTCATAAACGGCCGCACGATGTCCTGCAGGATGGCCTTCCAAGTTCATCCATCAATGGATGAGCAGTCCGTGCCGACACCTGAAAAAACCCCGACCCGCTGCTAGCGCGACGCAGTTGAACTTGAACGCTATCTGCTTTTCGAGTATTTGCCCCTAGAGATAAGTCTCTCATGACGGGTTATTGCGATCATCGTCCGCGTTTAACGAATTTCCTCGGGCCTAACGATTCATGACTGCTCTGCGCGCACTGCTGATTATGGGTACACGACCGGAAGCCATCAAAATGGCCCCGATCGTGCATGACGCTCAAGGTCGGGCAGAACAAATTGAGCCGATCATTTGCTTTACAGGCCAGCACCGGCAGATGCTTGCACAGGTTGCCGAGTACTTCCAGATCGTGCCCGACGTGAATCTCAAGATCATGCAAGCGAATCAAACACTGGCCAACACGACCTCCAAATGCCTCGAAGGCCTGGACGCGGTTGTCGAACGATTCGCACCGGAGTGTCTGGTCGCACAGGGTGACACGACCACCGTCATGGCCGCATCGTTGGTGGCGTTTTATCGACATCTTCCTTTTGTCCATGTGGAAGCCGGGTTGCGTACCGGGAATCTACAATCGCCTTGGCCAGAGGAACTTAACCGCCGTGTCGCCGGCCTTACGTCAGCGCTGCACTGCGCGCCAACGCAACGCGCGGCAAATGCTTTGTTGGCGGAGGGGACTTCACCATCGTCGGTGTACGTGACAGGAAATACGGTAGTCGACTCGCTGCTGTGGACGGTAGTGCGCGAACGGTGCCGGCATGATGAATGGGCAAACAAATTCCCGATGGTGGTCAACAGCAAGTCGGTTTTGATTACGGGCCATCGACGAGAAAACTTTGGTGATAAATTCGAATCGATGTGTCGCGCAATCCGGCAGCTGGCACTGTCGCATCCAGAGACCAACTTCATCTATCCCGTGCATCTGAACCCGAATGTCCGTGAGCCTGTCTATCGACTACTTGACCAACTGGCCAATGTGCACTTGCTGGAGCCCGTTGCATATCCTGCCTTCGTCTGGCTCATGGATCAGGCGTCGTTAATTTTGACCGATTCAGGAGGAGTTCAGGAGGAAGCACCGACACTGCGCAAACGGGTGCTCGTCATGCGCGATACAACGGAGCGTCCAGAAGCGATCGAATCAGGATTTGCGCAATTGGTCGGCACATCCGAAGACCGTATCGTCACCGCCGCGTCAAAAATTCTGGAAGAAGGTCAAATCCAGCGGACATCCGAACCCTGCAAAAACCCTTATGGAGACGGACAGGCGGCAAGTCGTATCGTTAACTTAATGCTAAAGCGGGCTTGGAGTGCTCGGCAGTCACCACTGGCCCGAGCAGCGTAACATTCTCGAGCGGGAAGCGATCGTCCGGAACCACATTACAGAACACCAAGCAACGACCTTGTTAACCAACCAAAACAACATCGATCCACTTTCCCGAAAAACGGCGGCGGTCGGTTCGCAGGTTTCCGTGCGGACGGTGTGTGTTGTTGGCCTCGGGTACATTGGATTGCCGACAGCCGCCATTCTCGCACGTACAGGCTACCAAGTTCACGGCGTCGATGTACGTCACAGCACCATCAAACGGATTTGTGCAGGCGAGGCGCACATCTTTGAACCCGGCCTCGACCAGTTTGTACGCGAGGCGGTCGAAAACGGCCAACTTACCGCATCAACCGTTCCCAAAGCTGCGGACGTGTTCATCCTTTGCGTCCCAACACCGGTCACGCAGGATCATCGCCCAGACTTGCAGTTTGTCCAACAGGCGTCGCGGTCGATACGACCGTACGTCAAAAAAGGCGATCTGATCATCCTGGAATCGACCAGCCCACCGGGCACCACCGAGCAAGTCGTTACAAAATTGGCCGTGCCGGGAGAATTCGCCATTGGACGTGATATTTTCGCGGCCTATTGCCCCGAGCGCGTTCTGCCGGGCCGCATCTTGGCCGATGCAGTTGAAAACGACCGAATTGTTGGTGGTGTGACCGAAGCGTGTAGCCAGCAAGCAAAACTTTTCTATGAATCCTTCGTTCGTGGCAACGTCTTCGCCACAAACGCCGTCACGGCCGAGTTGGTCAAACTAGCCGAAAACTCGTTTCGCGACGTCAACATCGCCTTCGCTAATGAACTGGCAACTCTTGCCGAACGTTACGACGCCGATCCCTTCGAGATTGTCGGTCTGGCTAACCGTCATCCGCGTGTCGAAATTCTAAACCCGGGTCCTGGCGTGGGCGGTCATTGCATTCCCGTTGATCCGTGGTTTTTGGTCCACGCTGCCCCCGAAACCGCACAATTAATCCGTACCGCGCGCGAAGTGAACGATCTACGGCCCTCGCAAATCGTCGACAAAGTAGCGGCGATCGCAAAACGGCGTCCTCATGCCGTCGTCGGCTGCCTCGGACTGACCTACAAAGCCGACGTCGATGACCTGCGCGAAAGCCCCAGCCTTGAGATTGTCCGCCGATTACGAACAATCGCCAAGGAACGTGTACTCGTCTGCGATCCCTTGGTCTCTGCAGCGGAATTCGATGAATTCCCATTGAGCCCGCTGAGCGAAGTGCTTGAAAAATGCGACGTGCTCGTGCTGCTGACCGATCACACGCCGTTTCGAGAAATCGACGGTGATCTACTCGCACAAAAAACATTGATCGACCCCCGCGGAGCGTGGCGTTGTCCTTCCACAAAATCGTCGCAGCAGGCTGCGGCATAATACTAGGCGAGCCAAATGACGGCGACGCGGCATCCTCTGCTGGCCTTCTTCGGCCACCACAAATGCGCGACGAAATTCGTTTTGGCCATCCTCAAACAAATTTGTACGGATTGCGGTCTGAGGTTGCTCACAATTTCTTCGGCGAAACAAGTCGATGGCAACGTCCGTGATTTGATCGCCAAGTCGCGCGCCGATGTCCTGGCCTACATGAACGCCTGGTGGGATCACCGGCAGTCGCTGGAAGACGTTCGCGGCTTTCATATGGTTCGCGACCCGCGAGACTTGCTGGTGTCCGCCTATTTTTCGCATCTGCATTCACACGAGACGCGCGGTTGGGAAGCCCTGCCCGCCCATCGCGAGTCGCTAAAAGATTTGAGCAAAGAGGATGGCCTCATGCTGGAAATGGACTTCTGTGAACCCATTTTCCAGGCGATGCGCAAATGGAATTACCAAGATGAAAACATTCTTGAATTGCGGTTTGAGCGGTTGGTCTCAGACCCGTACCAGTCGTTCATTGATATCTGCCAGCATTTGGGTCTGCTCCGCGAAGAATCTAACATACCTTCCCGAAATCTATTTCGGTGTAAGTCGATGCTGAACCGTTGCTACCGTTTCGGCAGCGGACCGCTGCCGATGCGGTGGAGGTCGCGATGGATTCCTGCCGAGCGCATGCTGTCGGCGGTCTACAACAACCGTTTTGCAAAACGCGCGGGCGGCCGCTCACCGGGCCAAGAGAATATCCAGCACCATTTTCGCAAAGGCATTCCGGGCGACTGGAATAATCACTTCTCAGTCAGGCACACTCGCGAGTTTAATCACCGCTATGGCGATCTGCTCGAAAAACTAGGTTACAGCGAGCGGTCGTCGGCCGCGGCGTGAGGATTTTTTTTTGCGGCAATCCGGTGCCGCCTGAGTACACGGGAGATTTGCAGTGAAGTTACATCGTAGAATGTGGACTGCCGCCAAATTTGCGGCCGGCCTTTATCCGATGCGGCGCGATTTTCAGGTGTTGCCGGACGATTGCCTGCTGGTTTCCTATCCGAGGTCAGGCAGTACTTGGTTGCGATTTCTGATTTCCAATGTGCGATTCGGCGCAGACTGTCCGACCACGTTCGAAAATCTTAACGACCGCATCCCTTACGCACTGCGGCCGAGAGCCTCGACGATGGCTCGGCTACCGCGACCGCGCATTCTGAAGTCGCATTCCGCCTACGACTGCCGTTTTCGCAAGGTCGTCCTCCTGGTGCGAGATCCGCGGGATGTTGCCATCTCGTACTACCATTACCACGTCCGCAACAAGAGAATCGAACCAGATTGCCCGATTGAGTCCTACGTACCGCGCTATGTGCGTGGCGAAATGGACAATTATGGATCGTGGGGTGAAAACGTCGGGAGTTGGCTCGGAGCCCGCCAAACGACCGACGATTTTCTCTTCGTTCGCTACGAAGACATGAAGGCGGACACCGCCGCCGTATTGACCGAAATCAGCAGTTTTCTCGGCCTTTCAAATAATGTGAACACCATCCGAAATGCTGTCGACTGGAGTGGCCCGCAATACATGAAACCACGCAAGGCAACACCCGGCGAATGGCGGAGTTTGTTGTCCGCGGCTTCCGTCGAGATGATCGAAAGCGGCTGGTGGCAAGTCCTAGAAAAATGCGGGTACGAACTGACGAGAAACGTCGCGAACAATTCGCCCAGCGCAGATTTCGCCCTGTCCACTTGCTGATGCCGCATACCAAAAATTTATGGTAACTGTATCTGCCTACAACTCAGATCGCACCGCCCAACGAGTACTCAACAACGCCGCTTGGCTCGTGTTCGGACGGATCACCCGACTGACAATCGGTGTCGCCGTTTCGGTCTGGGTCGCCAGATACCTGCGGCCCGCCGATTTCGGGCTACTCGCGTCGGCGATCGCGCTGGTTTCCATTCTTGCCGTCGTCGGCCGACTCGGCATGAACCCGATCGTCGTACGCGACCTGGTACGCCAGCCTGAATCGGCCCGCGAGCTGTTGGGAACCATCTTCGCCATCCGCGTAGTGAGTGCCGTCATCGGCCTGGCGACCGCAATATTCGTTGGCTGGTTTTACTTTGGAAATCATGAAGTCGGCACTTGGTTGTTCGTTCTCGTTGGATTGAGCTTACTGCCCCAGTCGTTCTTTCGTTCGTTGGAACTATGGTTCCAATCGCAAATCAATGCCAAACCGCTGGTGGTCATTGAAACGATCTCTTTCGTTGTGACCGCCGCCGCCCGTATCGCCCTGCTCGCCGCCGGCGCGTCGCTGATCTACTTCGCAACGATCCCGTTGCTCACGGCGATCTTCAGCGCACTCGGGTTGGCATGGATTCTCAGGTCACGGCTGAATCGCATCATTACGTTCAAACCCGATCTAACGATGGCTGGCAACTTGTTGCGCGATAATTGGTCCATGATGCTGTCACAGGTAGCGGGCATTATCTATTTGCGGATCGATCAATTGATGCTCGCCACCATGAAGGGCACCAGCGATGCTGGCATCTACGCGGCGGCGTTGCGTATTTCCGAAGTTTGGTATTTCATGCCCGCTGCCATTTGCATCTCGCTCAAGCCTGCGCTGACGCGGCTAAGAGATAACAATCGCGAACGGTATCTTCAGGTATTACAAGGCATGTTCAGCACGATGACTGCTCTGGCTCTCGTCGTGGCTATTCCGATAACATTCCTCGCCGCGCCCGCGGTCGATTTTTTGTACGGCGCGGACTATGCGGCCGCCGCACCGGTGCTGGTCATCCACATCTGGACCGCGCTATTCGTGTTTTGGAAGCGCGCTCAGAGTGAATGGCTGATCAACGATGGCCACTTGAAATTCGGCTTGTGCCGAGCCCTGCTCGGTGCTGCCACCAACATCGCTTTGAATGCAATCCTGATTCCACAATATGGCCCGATTGGAGCCGCCACTGCAACGCTTGTGTCGTGTTTCGTTTCGGTAGTACCCGTCAACCTGTTATTTGCGCCCGCGCGCCCCATCCTCCGGATGCAACTACGATCGCTGCTGTTTATCGGTTTGGGCCCAACGATTAAGCAAGGATTGGGACGGCCCCGTTAATCTCTGGAATACACTATGACCAAGGGTCCTCTACACCGTATTTATCAACTGCTGCCTCACGACGTTCGACGGCAAGTGTTTCGCCTCCGCCGACCGGACACCTATCGGTTGTGGCAGGAGATGAGAACCCGCGAGGATCGCGACGATTACACGTTCGCGCCGTTTGATCGGCATCGGTGTATTTTCATTCATGTGCCCAAATGCGCGGGCGTCGCCGTGTCCGAGTCCTTGTTTGGTGGATTGGCGGGCGGGCACCGAAGCATCGGCCACTACCAGATGATATTTCGGAAGAAAGAATTCGACGGCTACTTTAAATTCGCATTCATTCGCAATCCCTGGGACCGATTAGTCTCGGCATTTCACTTTCTGAAGCAAGGGGGATTCAATGAAACCGACCGACTGTGGGCACAACAACACCTGTCCAGATATAACGACTTCGACTCGTTTGTGCACAACTGGGTCACGCCGGAAAACATCTGGTCGTGGGTTCATTTTATCCCGCAGACGCATTTCATCTGTATAGACGGCAAGCCATCACTCGATTTTATTGGCCGCTACGAACAACTCGAGTCGGATTTTAGATTTATTCAATCGCAAATCGGTATCAGCTGTCGGTTGACATCGCTAAACCGACGCCCGTCGGCAACCGATGACTTCAAGTCCTATTATTCGGATGAGACCAGAGAGATCGTTGCCCGCGTTTACAGCAGCGATATTACAACTCTTGGCTATTGTTTTGAAAATTCAAACATCGAATTACAACAAGCCGATCTCGCAATCGCATCTTGAATCAAACGACGAAACGGAATGCAACTTTGTCCGCACCACGCATTGCCATCGATGCTCGTATGACTCCCACCGCACCAGGTGGCGTGCTACAGGTTGTTATCGGAATGGCCCACGGGTTGTCGCAACTAACCGACGGCAACGAGGAATACACGTTCCTGGTCGATTCATCCTATGACGGATGGCTCGACGCATACCTGGGCGACAACTGTCAACTATTACAGGTCGGCTTCACATCCTCTGTCACGTTGCGAAGTGCGGCGGCGCGTATGGGCTTTGCCAAGCCCGCCGTGCCCAAGTCTGACGGCACGGTCGAACGACAAGGCTACGACGGAATCCACTTCCTGCTGCCGATGGGATTCCGGACGCGGGTACCGAGTGTTTACCAGATCCACGACCTTCAACATTTGCACTTTTCCGAAAATTTTCTGCGACGCACGCGATTGCTGCGAGACGCAATGTATGGAGCAATGTGCGGGCAGGCGACTCGGGTGTTTACGATGACCGCTTGGGGCAAACAGGATGCGGTCGATCGCCTCCGGCTCGAACCTGAAAAGATCGACGTTGTACCCTGGGGTTCGGTGTTAAGTGCGTACAGGGAACCATCGTCCGAAAAACTCGATCAAGTTTGCAACAAGTACCGGTTAAACGGGCCATTTGCTCTTTTTCCCGCAAAGGCATACGCACACAAAAATCATGGACGATTACTGAAAGCTATTGCCCGGCTTCGCGACCAAGAACAACTGCGAGTGCCGCTGGTTCTCTGCGGCGCCCCTGGTGCAGCAACCGCATCTATCGACCGCACCATCGCTCGGCTTTGCCTCAAAGACCAGGTTCGTCATCTCGGCTTTGTCGGGTCGGACGATATAACGGCACTGTTTCACCGTTGTCATTGCGTCGTATTTCCATCTCTGTTTGAAGGTTGGGGCCTGCCGATCACGGAAGCCCTTTCGTTAAAACGGCCGATCGCTTGCGCTAATGCAGCGTGCTTGCCGGAAGTAGCGGGTGACGCAGCAGCGTACTTCGACCCACTGAACGTTAAATCGATGGCGTATCAGATACGGCAGGTCTGGACGAACGCGGAGCTTCGCAAGCGGCTTGCACAGAATGCTCGCGGCGTTGTCCGAAACTTAACTTGGAAAAACACGGCGCAACA
>JAYZEI010000095.1:0-4340 GCA_036337375.1 Planctomycetota bacterium
CGGCTTAGCCCCGGCAAGACCGTCGAAGGCGCCATCGGTGGCCTGGCATTTTCGTGCAGCGGCTCGGTCTTGCTATTTTGTGTTTTAGTCCCGCACTTCGCTCCAAACCTTTCAGCTGGTTGGCAGGCCGCGGTAGTTTACGGTCTACTACTGGGAATCGCCGGTATTATCGGCGATTTGGCAGAATCACTGTTGAAACGAGACGCCGGTTACAAAGATTCCAGCGGGTGGATGCCCGGTTTCGGCGGGGTACTGGATTTGCTCGATTCGTTGCTCGTTGCAGCACCGGTGTCGTACGGACTTTGGATTGTTGGTTTGTTTAATTGAAGTATCGGCGACAGCGGCCACGCAGCCGTGATGGCCTGCTTTTCAGACTACGTAGAGTTGTTGAATTGACGGGTTCCCAAACTTCGTACAGCTTAACACCGGATCGCCGTCGTACATTGCCGTCCTGTCTATAATTCATCGGAAGGTATCTGTTGAATTGGAACCGCCTGCCGCACAACATCTGTCAGGACCACCGCAAAAATGAAAAGGGAATGAATCAATTGACGAATTATGCGTAAGAACGTTTGGGGACCCCTGCAGAACCACCTTCACCTTTTAAGCGTACATATTGCCTTCACAACACGTTGGCATAAAACCACTTGTGGCCATGCATGCCACACTCTTTTCGCTGCGGCAGTTGATCAGGTATAGTTGAGGTGTGAGGAGCCTTGGCTCAATGGCGGCGGCCTTCGTGCCGGCGTTTTTTTTATGTTTGAAGCAACCATTTCGGTCCTTGATCCCGCCGCACTGATGCCGTTGTTCGGCACGCGCGATAAACACGTCCGCCAGATTCGCGATTCGCTGGGAGTCGCGGTCTCAGCGCGGGATGGAAAGATCCACGTCGCGGGCGACGAGTCTGCAGTCCGCCAAGCCACCGAAGTGCTCGAACAACTGCAAACGAAACTCAATCGCAGCGGTGCACTATTCCCCGACGACGTCCAGCAAGTTCTGGCGTGTGTAGCGGGCGACGATAAGGGAGCCGCGGATTTTCCGGCAATCGAGGTGATGCAGGCGGGCCGTCAGATTTGTCCCAAAACACCGGGCCAGGGACGCTACGTCAGCGCAATGCGTGAACACGAGTTGGTGTTCTCCATTGGTCCAGCTGGCTCGGGAAAAACATACCTGGCGGTCGCCATGGCCGTCAGCGCATTGAAAAACGAACTGATTCGAAAAATCGTATTGGTCCGTCCTGCGGTTGAAGCGGGCGAAAGTCTTGGTTACCTACCGGGCGATATCGAAGCGAAAATAAACCCTTACTTGCGGCCGCTTCTGGATGCGTTGCGCGAAATGATCGATTACGAGCAATTCAAACGATACAGCGAGCAAGATATCATCGAAGTTATTCCGCTCGGTTACATGCGAGGGAGGACACTTAACGAGGCGTTTATTATTTTGGACGAAGCACAAAACACAACGGTCGCCCAGATGAAAATGTTTCTCACTCGAATGGGACACGGCTCGAAGATTGTCGTCGCGGGCGATGTGACACAAGTTGACCTACCGAAAAATCACAAAAGCGGCTTAGTCGATGCGATCACTCGACTGCGCAACATCGAAGGCTTCTGCCGCGTGGAATTGACCGGGGCCGACATCGTTCGCCACCGACTCGTTCAGGACATCGTCCGCGCCTACGACGATCAGGAACCACGCCGCAAAGGGAAAAAACGTTGACCAACGGCAGCCCGAAAAAAACGCGCAGCGAGCTCGTCGCCGAACTCGATCCGGTGCCAAAGCTATCGACGCAACTATGGCGATCGATCGCGCGGAGCGACATCGTTTTGCGGCTGACATTGTGTTTGCTGGCGGCGATCATCATGGCCGTCGCTACCCGCGCCTGGGCCCCGCCATTCGCTTACCGCCGCGGTGACACACCGTTGCGGAACATAATGGCTCGAGTGACTTTTCAGATTCCCAATGACGCGAAAGTCGAGAGTGCTAAAGAGGATGCCCGCAAGCAATCGCGACATGTCTACGTCAACGATCCACAGCAACTGCTGCAACTGCGGGGTAAGCTGCGATCGGAAGTCGCTGAACTGGTCGAGGCCGAATCCTTGGATTCTAGCACCGAACAAATTTGGGGACGTTTTCAGCCACCGCCGGTGGCCGACTCGTCACTGACCGAGGAAGAAAACGAGCGCCGCCTTAAAGGGTGGCAGCGCGGCTTTGAACATTTTCGTTTTGCCCTCTCCGACGAGGGTCGGCTAAATTTTGACGACGGTGTGGAAATGGCGTTTGTCGATCTCGATGCGAAAGGGCTTTTTGAAAAGCCCGTCGAGGACGACAAGTACGCCGGGAATCAGGTGCAAATTACCGTCTATCCGAACGATGATTGGAGCGCTAGGCAACACATCGAAGTCAAGGATGTGCAAATCGCCTTCGCCAAACCGACGCTGCGCGAAAGCCTGCGGAAAAACCTACAAGAGTTGCAGATCGAAGTGGAACAGAAGGCTCGCCAACAGGCACGCCAAATGTTTATTCACAATCCGCAGCCACTGATCGAATTGCATACCAAGCTGAATGACCATATCGACACGATCGCGGCGGCGGTGGAATATGACGAGGCTGCGAAAAAAATCTGGGCGGATTTCTTGCCACAACGAAGCGCCGATGAAGATCCTTCGGAACCGATCGACGCGGAAGTGGAACAAAAGAAACAATTCGAACAATTCCGCGGCGCTATTCCCGACGACCCTAGCGTGGACGCTTTGAAGACGGGAATCGCAAAGGTTTTGGCCGATTACGAAATGCGCGGGTTACTGGTCGAACTAAAGTCGTCCGAAGAAGCGCCCGAAGGACATCGCGAGGAAATCTTCGTAGTCGTTCCTGAAGGCCCGGGAACACGAAAAATTGTCGCCGTCAAACAAGTTCGCTGGAGTGACGTCAAAGGCGCGCTGCGGAGTCATTTGGAGGAAGAAATCACATCGCTGGAAGTCGCCGGCCGTGTTTTCACATGGCTCGAACGGCGGTTACCCGCGGCTGCGACGTTGCAGTACCGTCCCAGCGGGGAAAACGAAGCAGGATTTGATTTGGACATCGGTGCTCTGGCTTACCATTGGTTCGAAAGTCAACTTCCGGTCACGTTAAATCGCGACGAAAAGCGAACCGGCGATCAGCAGGAAGAAGCCGCCGCGAATGTCGACCCGGCAGCCCACGCTACGACATATGATCCCACGGATTCAAGCAACAACATCATTGCCGTCGCCGGCAAGCCGCTCGACGACGAAGCCATCAATCGCCTTCGCGCCGAATACGACGTAGTGGTCACAAATCTTTTGCCAAGCTTGATGGCGGCCCGTACCGCCGCAGTGATTGGCATGTATCTCGCACTATTTACACTTTGCGGACTCTTTATTTCCTATCGTTTCCCCGAATTGCTGGCCGACACACGACGGTTCGTCGGATTGCTGACGATCTCCTTGCTGGCCGTAATTTTGGCGTACGTTTCGGACAATTGGAAAGCAGAACTGATCCCCTTGTTGCTGTTCGGTATGACGGTTTCGATCTGCTACCGTCAGGACTTGGCACTGTTGCTTTCGGCAGTTGTCGGGTTGCTTGTGGTACTCTCACTAGGGCACGGATTAGGATCGTTTGTCATTTTAACCGCGGCAACCGCAACGGCAATTTTGCTGCTGGGACGAGTGCGCAGCCGTGTCAAACTGGTCTACGTCGGACTTTGTTCCGGTGCGGTGGCGAGTCTCACGACGATTGGTGTCAACATCGTCAATTCGCGCCCGCTTGACAGTTCTTTGCTGGTTGATGCGGGCCTGTTTGGGCTGTGGGGAGTCGCGTCCGGGTTTGCCATGACCGGACTGTTGCCTTTCATCGAGAATATTTTTGGCGTATTGACCGAAATCAGTTTGCTGGAACTGGGCGACGTCGCTCATCCGCTGCTGCAAGAACTCGTCCGTCGTGCACCCGGCACTTATAACCACTCGATCACCGTTGCATCGATGGCCGAAGCCGCCGCCGAAACGGTCGGCGCGCAGGGGTTGCTTGTCCGCGTTGGCGCGTATTTCCACGACATCGGAAAAATGCTGAAGCCGCAGTATTTCATCGAAAATCAGAGCAGCGGTGACAATCGGCACGAGTCGCTTGTGCCGGCAATGAGCACGCTAGTCATTATCGCACACGTCAAGGACGGTGCGGAACTCGGCCGCGAGCATCATTTGCCAAATCCGATCATCGACTTTATCCAGCAGCATCACGGCACGACGCTGGTTGAATACTTTTACCAGCGCGCTAGTGAAGACAGTCAGCGCGATTCGGACTCGAGTGAAGTTGACGAAAACACC
>JAYZEI010000096.1:0-8516 GCA_036337375.1 Planctomycetota bacterium
AGCGCTTCATGACTTTTGGGCTTCTCGGCCAAAGCCCGCTGAAAGTAACCCTGAGCCAGCGGCCAGTTTTCCGCCTGCGCCGCTGCAATACCGCTTCTTAGATGGCTTGCATGTTTACCAAACGTCGCGCCGGCCAATTCCAATTCGATGGGTTCCATATTTTCGGTGATTCGATCAGCCATGGTCTTCGAGCAGCTCTCGGCTAACCGGATGGAAATCGTTTCAACGGAGCCGGAGCCCCGCGGGCCAATCTCGAAGTCGTCTTTCATCGACTCTGTGACGCTGTCGTTAAAGGTGATTTGGCCCGTTTCAACGTCGAACAGTTTGACGCTGAGCGTGACGATCAAAGTTGGATCGCCGAACGAGACAGAGCGGCCCATTTCATTCTTGTCGATGCGGGCCTTGATCGCCCCTTCCAGCAGAAGGTTTGCGCCCAGCATCCGGCCTTGCTGCAGTTTGACCGCCAGTGGCGTTGGCGCAGCCTGTCCGCGGGATAGCCCGGCCACGGGGAACTCAAACAATCGATAATTGGGGGATGCGTTGATCGCCGCAACAAGACCGTCGTGCGCTGTCCGGGAAATGTCGTCGGGGCCCCGAACACCAATCAGTGCGATGCGTTGCTTGCCCTGAGGCGGTGGTGCTTGTTTGGCCGGCAAGCGAACCTTGGTTGAAGTGCAACCGGTACAGAAAACAAACAGCGCCAACAGCCTGCAAATACCTGACATGGGTTGCTCCAATGCCCTCGAATGAGAAATCGCGATTGGTGACCGAAATGAACCGTCGTGCCAGACCTCTCCGCATCCAATGAATGATCGTCGGACTGGTACCCTCAGGATCAGAATTTTTCCACAGACAGCACCGCCAGCAACCCGTCCAAAGCCGCTAATGATAGAATCAGATCGGTATGCGAGCAGAGCAGGTCGTACAGGTCAGTTTTCCGGGCTTGAGGCCGGTCGGGTCAAATGCATTCGCGAATGACTCCGCGAAAGAACCGCTGCGGACGCGTGGAGCCTCGGAACGAAGGTGCCCGACGTCGTTATTGTCCCCATCAGACGGCTCGACAACTGGCGACAATTTACGCAAATGAAAACAGTGGAGACCTCGCGACGGCCACCGGCCGGGCTATTCGCCTGGCGGCATGTGCCATGTTGAGGCGGCGGGTATCCGGTCTCCTTCAACAGTCACAGATGGGAAGTGCCTCCTCGCAACGGCGACAAATCAAGGCCCGGGGCCCGGCCCCGGGCGTCCGAAAGACGCCGGGTGGTGGTGGGCGCGCACGTTCACGCCCTTCCCGAGCAGGTTCTCGAAAACCGGCATGACCGGCGCCACCGACCGCTTGATCTCGGACCCTTACGGAGATTCTCCATGGCACGGCTTCACGACCTTCGCTTCCATTGACCCTTATTCCAGAATCTGAAACGAGAAAAGTCTGCCATTTCTCAGGTGGAATCTCAGCCGAACCACGCTGCCCTCGAGTGTCGACAAACTGTTTTTCCAGGTGGGGGTCAGTCGCAATTCGTCCACATCCTTGTACTTGGTGGATTCCTTGGCAGAGAAACCGGGCAGCGGGTCGCCATTCTTGTTCAACACTTCCACCTGAAATTCACCGCCGGCGACGTTAACCTGCAGCTTGTCTCCGGCGAGCTTAAACGGCTTGGTCACCACAGTTCCTGGTTCGTCCTTGGCCTCCAGACTCACAAACCCGTCAAGCCGCAACGTGGCCACGCCGATTCCCATCGATGTTTTCGGCATGTTGTGCCGCTCGTTCCACGCAGTATAGTAGAGCCAGTGCCTATCGGCGTGTGTGACGATCTCCGAGGGGGGTAGCAGCATGCCTTTGTCCCAGGCGCCTTCCGGACCGCGCGGGACCATCGGCTTCCCGGCATAGACCCACGTCAAGTCCCAGCTATCCGCATCGCGGCTGGTCGCAATGTAGAATTCGCATTGGTCGCGGTCGTGGCGCTTGCGATAGTCGGCGGGACCTTCGCTCACATCCGTCGGCCATTCGTACACCATGATCAGCCCGAAGTGTACGCCGTGGTAGATCCAGTCGGTCAGCGCGTAAACCTGACGTCGTTTCCACTCGTCCGGGCCCTCGCGGTCGAACTTCCAATTCCGCACCAGCCTCCACGCCGTTGGATGGGCCTTGATGTCCGGGTTCGTCATGCTGCGTGTGCCGCGAACCTCGATCGGATGACCAGGGTAATCGGTCCGGGTGAACAGGCGATAGACTTTCGCATCCTCGTCCCACACGATTTGGTTGTTAGTATCCGCGGCCCTGTGTGTAACGGGGTTTCCATTGTTGTATGGCTTCCAGTGGATCCCGTCGGCCGAATAGGACAGCGCGGCGGCCATGTTATTTCTCCCTTTCTTCCCAGAAGGGTGGCAGGCCTTGTATCGGTGTGCCGCGTCCGTTTCATGCGGATCGATGGTGAAATGCGCGCCACCGGGAAGACCGTCCAGTTTGGCGATCTTGCGAAAGTGTACGCCGTCCTTCGATTCGGCGTACCCCGGAGCGGAATTCTCCCGGTACCAAAGCTTGAACTTCCCTTCGTCGTACAAAACGGTATCGCAACGCAAACCGTCGAACACCGGCTTCCCGTTGTTGAGCTTGGTGACTTTGCCCAGTTCGCGGACAACCTTGGCCGAGTGAGCGATGACGTAGTCGTCTACCAGAAGTTGCTTGCGGTGGCCCACGGGTACCAGGTCCGAAGCGCGAGCCAAGCTGGCCGACTTGGCGCGGCTGGCCACCCGGAAACCGATGTCTTGTTCAAATTTCGCCGCGCCATGGTCGATCCGGTGAGCGGCACCCAAATGGTCGGCGCCGCCGCTAAAACTGACTCCGCGCACGCTCGGCGACGAACCGCGAAACGTTTCGCTCCATTCCCACACGTTGCCGCCTTGGTCGAACGTGCCGTACGGGCTCGGGCCGCCGCTAGTGCCCACCGTCGTGACGTTCCCGTCCTGGCCGTTCCAGTCCGCTCCCTGGGCGAAGTTCGCGTGGTTGCCCTTGCCGCCCGCGCTGCCGTTACCGGTAGCGCTGGCCGTCACGGCTGTCGGCACGTCGTTCGTGCCGGTGGGGTAGTCAAAGTACGCGCCGGCCTTGCCCGCCTTCTTGTCATGGTACGCGGCCTTGTACCACTCGTCCTCGCTGGGCAGCCACCACTTTGCCTCCTTCTTGCGATGGATGCCGATGCCGAGCGACATGTCGTACGCTCCGTCCTCCGTGCCGCCGCCGTCGCTGGGTTGGCCGTTGTGCAGCCAATTGGCGAAACGCAGCGTGCTGTACCACGAGACGAAGTTCACCGGTTTGTTAGCCATGTTGGTCCTGGCGGAGTACTTGGCACCGCTGGCCGCCGCGGCGTCAAAAGAGATGCCGCCGTGGGCGTTGGAGCCCATCTTCGCTTTGTATAGGCCGTGCGGGTTCGTACCGCCGGCGTCGACGGCGTTCAGAAACGAGGCGTACTGCGAGTTGGTCACTTCGTACTTACCGATGTTGTAGTTGTGGGCCACGGCCCCACAAAGACTCGGGACACCCGTCGTATCCGCCTTGTTGTCCGGGTTGCCCACCGGGACGGTCTCGACGCGGATCGCCGCCGGCGAGACAGCAGTCCACACGGTTAACAGGCCTGCAATCAACACTGCCTGGCTCGCAGAGCACTTCATCGCAGCGGACCTTTCTTTCCCTTGCAAGGGTTGTTCGGGGGGTTGAAAGAGATAGGGATTTGCATTTTTCAGACGGACCGCGTGATTCTCTAGACTCTTCGTCGCCCGCCCATTTTCGATGCCCTAGCACTCATTACAAGTAGTGCCGCTGCACCTTTTCCGCCCTCGTGTTCACCATATTCCGCAGCGTGGCGGCGTATGAGTCGCCGGATTTCGTGCGACACGGGTTGTCAATCGTCGGATGGGCGATTCGGCACGGATTTGTCGGAGTCACCGATGCGGATTCGGTCTCGCGTGATGTCCAATGCCGTTCCTCCTGCGATGGTCCCGGTGATCGGCGTATTCAGGTCCGCCAGGCGGAGATGCTTTCCGTCCGCGATAGCACTACCGCAGTATCGGTCGCCTGATCCCCAGACAATGGCGAGCATTTCGCCGTCTTTTCCGGACACCGCCACCGAGACCCGGACGGCGGCGAGTCTCTCAACATTTCCCCTTGGCACTGGCTTGACAGGCCGAACTCTTGCCGCAATAATCACTTCTCAATTGAGACTGAGTCTCATTTTCATGACGTTTCGGCATACAACTCCTGGAGAGTGAAAGAGATGAAGACACTACAGTCCAAAACCAAAACTCGGCACGGCTTTACATTGGTCGAATTGCTCGTGGTTATTGTCCTGATTGGGATGTTAATGGCGATCTTGCTTCCGGCGTTAATGTCCACCCGCAGCACGGCGCGGGGGCTGCTCTCGGCCAACAATCTCGACGAAATTGGGACCGCGTTACACAAATATGAAGCAGCCAAGGGGATGTTTCCGCCAAGTTGGTATGAACCGGACGTTCCAAACGGAAACAACGTGGACGGATGGTCGATTCACGCATTGCTCCTGCCGTACGTTGAAGAGGTCGAGCTTGCCAGCCGCATCGACTACCAACGATCGTACAGCGAGTACACGGCCGGTGGAGGCTTTGGCGACATTGTGTCCGTCGACGGTACGGCAAGTCACCTGACGGCGAGCCGTGTTCCTATCTACGTAAGCCCCGACGAACCGCGGGATGAATCGCGACTCAAAAACGGCACGCCGAATCATTACCCGGTCAACTACGCCGCTAATCTTGGCACGTTTTTCGTCTGGGATCCAGCCACCGGTGATGTTGGCGGCGGCGCGTTTGCTCCTGGCCGTGGCTTTACTTCGTCCGCATTTCAGAACGACGGTATGTCGAAGACAATTGCTTTCGCTGAAGTAAAAGCATGGCAACCGTACGCCCGAAATAACGGCAGCGATTCCTCGAACGCAAATATTTCCAATCTCCTAAACGTCATAACTCCCGACACCGACGGGCGGCTGAACACGCTGGCCGATGTGGCCGACGTGCAGGCGTTGGTCCAGGCGGCACATGGGTCCGGAAACTACAAGACGAATTCAGGACATACCGAGTGGGTTGATGGCCGGGCGCATCAAACTGGATTTACTACTGTATTCGGGCCCAACGAAAAGGTTCAGGTAGATGTCGCAGGCGATGGAGTTTTGGTTGATGTCGATTGGACCAATTGGCAAGAAGGTAAGAACCGCGGTTCGGAAACGGCTGACGAAAACCCGACATGGGCGGCGGTAACTGCTCGCAGTTACCGCGAAGAAGGGGTTTATGTCTTGTTTCTGGATGGTGGGACTAAGTTAATTAGCCCCGATATTAATATTGGGTCCTGGCGGGCCTATTCGACGCGCGATGGTGGCGAGATGATCTCTGCGGCGGAGCAAGTCCGTTAGGGTCAGGAATCCTAGGTAACATGTCGAAAACGCTTTCTGTTGAACAAGCGGCCCGGGTGATCTTTCGCCGAGTTCACGTGCAGACCGGAGACATCGCACAAGTACGCTCGTGGTTGACCAGCGGCGACTTGTACGGCAGGCGGGTTGGTCCAGAACAGTGGCGAATTACGG
Source organism: Planctomycetota bacterium (assembly GCA_036337375.1). GTDB lineage: Bacteria > Planctomycetota > Planctomycetia > Pirellulales > UBA7805 > JAYZEI01. The sequence goes on from JAYZEI010000096.1 coordinate 5,604, forward strand.
AAGACGCCATTGCCGATTTCATGGCGTGCGAGGCGGATCCCGCTGCGCTAGAGATTAATGAGAAAGCCAAAGCAGGCCATTCCGTCTTGGCGACGCAGGATGCAACATCGCGGTCAGAATTAGTCCGCTCGTACCGGCAAGCGGCCCGTGATTATTTTCTGGACGTCATCACGCGTCGCAAGGGCCGCTACGCTAGCAAGAATTGGAATCTCACAGTACTTGCCGGGCAATTTGCGATCGTTGCGACCGGTATTTTACTTTTCGTTTGGAGTGTTGTGCAATTTGATATTTCCGTTCGTGGCGGATCGCCCAGAGTACAGCTAGTTAACCAGTGGCTGGAATCAAAGTATGACAGTGAATACCGCGTCGAGACGATTTCGGAAACTACAGCGGATCCCAGCGACGGCGGAATTGTGCTGGCAGTCAAGTACCGCTATCCCTCCAAACACCGCGGCTGGATTCAGACAGAACAGTTCTTTGTGGTCCGCGACGACAAAATCGTCGACGTGACGTCCGAACTCTGACGCCGAGAATTGTTGAACCATTCCCGATCGTCATTTCCTGGTCGTCATTTCTTCTCAAGTCCGCCAGACAGCCACTACGGCTAATCTTCTGCCTGGATGGTACTTACGGAATTCCTAAAAATTCTCGCTGGTGTGGACCAGAGGTGTCCACGCTCTATTCGAAGATAGTTTCAGGCCAAGTAGTCGAGGCCCGAATGACCCGGAAATCCTCTGCCTTACAGGAAGAAAGTGCCATGCAAAGTGTGGGAGTGCGAACCGAGGCCGAAATCAATGCGGAACTCATGCAACAATTTTACGCTGGCGAAGCGTCCGCGTTCGACAAACTAGCCGAGCGTCTACGGTCGAGCTTGCTTTGCCAGGCACTGCAACAACTGCCCGCCAGACACGGCGGGCGTCATCAACTGGCCGAAGACTTGCTGCAGCAGGCGATGATCAAGGCGGTATCGACGCTGGAACGCCCAGAGATCCGCTGGCAGGCGGGCAAGGGCGGAGTTCGAACCTGGCTGGGCACGATTCTGCGTAACGTGGTAACCAGTTACTTGAGATCGCCCGCCTCGCGGCAGCGGGTTATGACCGATTTCACAGTAGCCCGCGATGAAACGTCGGGCGGGCGACTGGAAAATCAGATCGTCGATCATCGGATCAACGGTCAGCTAACCAAGGTCCAAACCGAGCACCAGCGTCAGTGGCTGATCTGTCAGGTAGATCGTTTGCCCAAGAAAATAAAGGCCATAATCTCGCAGAAATTGGAAGGACGAACGCACCAGCAAATTGCGGAGTCGCTAGGAATATCCAAATCCACGGTCACCTACCACTTTAATTCCGCGAAACGAATACTGCGATCGATGGCCGACACGGCGGCGTAAGCGTTGCCGAACCGTCCAGATCGTGTCAGAATGGCGGCTCGCACAGATGTAGGGGGGAGACTGTGCTATGGCCCATTCGTTCGCGCGAGGCAAACAGACCGCCCGCCAATTCAAGGTCCTACAGTTGCTCGAAAACTCACGGTTCGGGCTGTCCACCCGCGAGCTGCGCGACGCGGTGATCGATAAACTCGGCCTTTCGTCGTTACACGAAAAAACGATCAAACGCGACATCGAGCATTGGCGCAATCTCGGCTACGCGATTCACCAAGTCGAGTTGGATAACATCGAACGGCCCAAAGTCTGGAAGCTTGATCGCTCGTTGATGAAACCGCCAAAGCTGCCGATCGGTGTCGTCGAATTGCTTGCATTTTCCGCCGGCCGCGAATTGCTCTATCCATTGGCCGGCACGCCGTACTGGGACGGCATCCAGCGGCTTTGGGAACGCATGTGCGAAACGATTTCACCCCAGGTGCTCGAACACTTACAGCGGCAGCGGACGGGCTTGGTTGTACGCGGACCGGTCCCGAAGAACTACTCAAAACAAGAAGGCATGTTGTCGTCGCTCAACCTCGCGGTTTACGAACATCGCACGACGGAAGTCAACTACAAAGGCCTTGGCGGCCAACCCCGCCGCAAACGAAAAATTCATCCGCACGCCATCTGCCTGTTCAACAACAGCATCTACATTCTGGCCGCTGATGCGGAAGAGGCCGGCAGCCAGATGAAGACGTATAAACTCGACCGCATTTCTTCAGTAAAGGTCCTCGACAAACACTTTGCGCCGAAAAAGGATTTCGACCCTCAGGAGTATTTTGATAACAGCATCGGCATCTTTCGCGATGGCCGACCGCAAAAGTTCCGCATCCGTGTCAGCGCCGCGCGGGCCGACCTCGCCATCGAGTCGCTGCATCCAAAACAAAAAATCGAACGCCAAGCGGACGGGTCGGTAACGATTGAAATCGAGGCGGCCTACGAGCAGGAGATACTGCCCATCGTCCTGAGTCTTGGCAAACACGCCGAAGTTCTGATTCCAAAATCCAGCCGCAAAAATCTGCTCGCACTTGCTCAACAGCTGGTTAGCCGGTATTCGTAGCCGTGCGATTCAATCTACCGGCAAATGGCATCTACAATCGCCGCTGGCGGGAATCGCCATGTCGATCCGAAGATATTTCGCAGTGTGTCGTTTTTTGTCCAAACTTGCTCAGTTGAACATTTGCCCTACGCCGGGCGGCTCGAAGGCATTTTTAAAGTGTTCGATTTGCGGTTTCCTTGCCGCTTTCGGCCAGGTGACCGCAACGACATCAAACCGTGTCGGATAATGCAGCAAACCATGACGTCGCAAATAGCCCAGCGCGACTTTTGTCACCCGCCGCTGCTTTGCACCATCGACTGCTTCGGCCGGGTGGCCCGAATCATGCGATGAGCGCGTTTTGACTTCGACGAATACAACCGTCTTGCCGCGTTCGCCCCGGAGATCAACGGCGATCAAGTCCAATTCGCCAAGCCTATCTCGCTGGCTGCGG
>JAYZEI010000097.1:0-4001 GCA_036337375.1 Planctomycetota bacterium
TGTCAGTTCAATCAACGTCGGAATCTGGTCCCTTCCGGCAGTGTTGCCAAGTGCTAAAAGTGCGGCACGGTGAGTTGCTGGATCGGATTTCGCAACCAAGCCAATGAGTAACGGTGCCGCCGCAGAGACCTGACGCTTTCCCGCAATCTCGATTCCGGCTTGGACCGAAGACAGTTTGCCGCTTTGCAGCAATGCCAATGCAACGTCGTCTGCTGCGTCCACCGGCAATTCGGCGAGTGCCGAACGCGCCGCTGTCGCAATCGATGCGTCACTAGAAACTGCGCCCTTGCGAAGCAGCTCCAGGCATCGATCGTTTCCGATGGTGCCAAGTGCCCGGATTGCGGCGATTTGAATGTTCGGGTCATTGGACTCGGCCGCAATCATCACGCCTCGAGTAACTTCCTGGTCCCCGTAGGTAGTCAGCGCGGTCAGCAAGATCTCCTGGTGCGAGGACGATTGGTTCGCCAATGAGGCTTCTAAATCGCGCGCTGCCTTGGTGCGGTCGCGGCACCCCATCGCCGCTTGTAATCCACTCCGAAAAATCGCTTTGTCATGCGAGGCCAATAGCTCAACTCGCAATTGATCGGAGCCCTTTCCTTCAGCCAAGATATATTGCAACGTCGCCGCTCGACGAATCTGTTCAGAGAATTCCGGTGCACGCAATGCCGTTGATATTGTCAACGCAACGTCTCGTAACTTATTCTCGTTCAGACGCTGTGCACAAAGCAGACAAGCGTTTGCCAGCGCTTCTCGATCGCCGGAATCCGATTTCGCCTTGACTAACTGTCGAGCCAGCAATTCCGCGGCGTCCGCGTTGGCGATGCTCGCCAGAGCCCGCGCTGCTTGGTGACGGACTGCAGGGTCTTTGTGGCCCTCAAAGCCAGCTAACAAACTCACTGACTTGTCCGTACCGAGTTTGCCCAGTGAATGAAGTGTCCCGACTAACTGCTGACCGCTCAATTTGGTCACGGCTTTGTGTAATGCATTTAAGGATGCCTCGCCAGGAATCGATTCCAGTGCGCTACGCGCGTACGTTGCCAGGTGCGGATCTGAAAGTAAGGCCCCCAGTGAATCGACGGCGCTGACATCGCCCGTGATTTGGAGCTGTTGGCAGGCCTTGGCCTTTTCAAAGTCAGGCGCATCGGATTTGAGAATCGCGATCAACGACGGAAGGTCTTTGCCGGGTGCCGGTGGTCCGACCTGTGCGGCCAAGGTTCCAATTAGTAACAAACTTAGAATGATCTGCGAGTAAATATGAAATCGATTCATGTGCTTCGCTCATCTTCTAAAAAATGGTCAAATGGCCCGAAATTAAATTGTCCAAGGCTCACGCATCGCTCGATTGCGGAGGCGATTCGCTTCCTCGTCGTTGATAAACCGTTCGGAATCGGGGTCAAACTTTAGCTTTCGGCGGAGTTTCCAAGCGATCGCGGCCGCGTGACAAGCGACGTGAGACTTGCGCATCACGTCCTCGTTGGCAGCTGTCTTAGCTCGAGTCTTCACACAATTGAAGAAATTACGAACATGAGTGTCCGGTGAAGTGCCGGCAATGGTTGGAGCAGGTAACTCGCTGCGCAAGGCGTCGGAAGAAACGGCCATCCGCCCAGTATCTCCGGTCTCCACCCACGCCTCGTCTCCTTCGAATCGGACGGGGCAGGTTCCCAGTCCCAGCCATCCCGTACGCCGCAAGACTAATTTGACGCCATTGGCATATTGGCAGTGGATCGCATTGTCGTCCTTGGTGTCGACCGGTTCGTATTCGATCGGCGTCGTGTCGTTTGCGTCGTTCGCAGCCTGGCAGAGATCAAGGGTGTGCGCGCCCCAATCGAGTAATTTAGCGCCCGAGTCGAAATCGTAGAAACCGCGCCAGCGACCGTCGACGTAAGACTGGTGGAAAGGCCGCCAAGGTGCCGGACCCAACCACATGTCCCAGTCCACCGTTTCGCGAGGTGGTTCGGGTTGACCGGGAAGCCAGTCGTGCCGGTCTTGAAGTTTGTATATGGATGCGTGAACCGTGTGGAGTTTTCCCAACTTCCCGCTCTTGGCGAGTTCAATCGCGTGAATGAAATTTGAAATACTTCGGCGCTGCGTTCCGCATTGAAAAACTCGGCCGGTGCGACGAATCGTGTCGCGCAACCGCTGAGCCAATTCCATCGAAATCGCGCACGGCTTTTCGCAATAGACGTCCTTGCCCGCTTCGGTGGCGTACATCGATGCCGCCGCGTGCCAGCGGTCCCCGGTCGCAATCAAGACCGCATCGATGTCCTTGCGGTCCAATAATTCGCGAAAGTCGCCGTACATGGCGCAGTCCTTGTCGCCGTTTTTCTGATCCGCCATCTGTTTGACGGCTGCCCGGCGATCGGCGCGGACATCCGCAATCGCGACGAAACGAACGTCCGGTTGCGGGAGCATCGTACTCAGTACTTTTGTGCCGCGGCCGCGGATGCCAATACCGCCCAACGTGATTCGCTCACTCGGTGCCACCACGCCATCAAGCCCTAAAGCCGAAGCGGGGACGACGAGTGGTGCGGCAATGGTTGCGGCCGCCGAGGCCTTGAGGAACTTACGTCGATTAAAACGCGAGGAATCTGTCACAGGGTTTGCTCCGTTTTCACTGAGGACCAATGTCTGTCATTGAATTCAATTGATGAGGATCGCTGCTGTTCTTAAAAGCGAGGTGACTCACGCTATAACGTCCATCCCTTTCGATATTCCTTGTGTACCCATTGTTGAGCCGCTGAGGAATTGGTGACCTTTAGTTGCTCCGCGTCCCATTTCAGCGATTCACCGCTTCGGTAGGCAACCGTGCCCAGTAGAACGGCTTCTGCGAGTGCACCGGAGTAATTGAAATTACAAGTGGTGCGTCCGCCGGTCTTGATCGCGTGCAGCCACTCCTGGTGATGCCCGATCGACTTGGGAATTGACTGTTTCGGCGGTGTAAAGTCGACTTGTTTTCCGTCACGAAACATCTTGTGCATTGAGTAATTGGAGAGGATCATGCCGTCGGATCCAATGAATAACTGTCCGGCTGCAAGGTCGACCGACTTGCCGTCCTTGAGTCTTAGTGACTTGAGAAGTTCGGGCCGCCTGCCGCTGTCGTACCAAGTGAGGTTGACTGGTGGGAGCTTTCCACGCTTGGGGTATTTGTAATGGACGACGAGCCACGGCGGGCAACTGACCGGATCAAATTTCGGGCCGATCGCCCTGATATCGGTTGGATGAGTCAACCCGAGTGCCCAGTGGGCCAGGTCCATGTAATGGCAGCCGAAATCTCCCAGGCAACCTGTTCCGTAGTCCCAGAATTTCCGCCACTGGAAAGGGTGGACGCCTTCGCTGTAAGGTCGTTGCGGTGCCGGCCCCAACCATAGATCCCAATCGACATGCGCCGGTGGTGTCGCGCCGGTCGTGAATTTCGCGCCGGTATAAACGGCGTTCGACCAAACGTGGACATCGCGTATTTCGCCAATCGCGCCGCTTTCGATCAGTTCCACCACTCGTCGATAATTATCGCCTGAGTGAATCTGGGTTCCCATTTGAGTCACGAGTTTGTTTTCTTGTGCTAACTCGCGCAAGGTTCTGGCTTCGAAGACAGTATGCGTGAGCGGTTTTTCGCAATACACATGTTTCTTGAGTCTCAAAGCCATCGCGGCTGCCGGCGCATGGATGTGGTCCGGAGTCCCGATCACTACGGCGTCGATCCGATCCGCTTCTTTTTCCAGCATCATACGAAAGTCGCGGTACTTTCGCACGTTGGGATGAGCGACTGAGCCTTTGCCAAGGTTGTCGGCATCGATGTCTGCCATTGCGACGATGTTCTGAGTTGATGTGCCGCGAATATTCGCTGCGTTGCGACCCGCCGCGCCGACCGCGGCAATATTGATTCTTTCGCTGGGTGCGTCTGCGATGCGAGCGGATAACTCAGAGTGGACTCCGGCAGCAGTCACCGCTGCGGCAGAAGTCGTAAGGAACCGGCGGCGACTCACGCGCGGCGTTTTTGGCTG
>JAYZEI010000098.1:0-11408 GCA_036337375.1 Planctomycetota bacterium
CAACTGATGGAGCGAATGAAGGTCACTTCGCGCGGTGCGTTGGAAAAGAAACTCGTCGCGGCCGGTTCCTCCTTGGCGCGGCAGCGGAGAACTTATTTTGAGCGCAGTCTTGCTGCGTACTGGGTCGGCGAGAAGACCAGGGACGACTCAGAAATCAGTTCCGCCGAACTTTACGATTACTACCGCCAGCACGTTGCCGAGTTTGAGCATCAAGGCGAGGCGAAGTGGGAACAACTCACCGCTAGGTTTAAAGAATATCCGACCAAACAGGATGCCTACCGAGCCATCGCCGACATGGGCAACGACGTGCTGTTGAGGCGAATCCCTTTCGCCGCGGTCGCCCAGGCGAAGTCAAATGGAGTGACGGCCGGCGACGGTGGCCGTCAAGACTGGACCACCCAGGGCTCACTTAAGTCGAAAATTTTGGACCACGCGTTATTTACCGTGCCGGAGGGAGTCCTCAGCGACATCATCGAGGCAGACGACGCGTTTCATATCGTCCGGATCAGCGAGCGCCGCCCGGCACACGTAACTCCGTTCCGAGACGCACAGGTCGAGATTGGCGAAAAGATTCGCAAGCAGCAGAAAAATGAGGCCACCAAGAAATTTTTCGCTTCGCTGCGGAAGGAAGTCCGCGTGTGGACGATTTTCGACGCGACGGCCAGCCAGGGTCGTCCGCCGCAGTTCTAGTCGCGAAATTCTCGGATCGATCACCTCAAGATGCTTGACGGGATCGAACGCTCTGGCGGCGAATCTCTGTCCCGGCTTCTTCTCAGAAAACTATTTTTGCGCTGCGGGGTCGCGATGCGGCCGTCGAAGTCGGTTGCGTAGCAGCGTTTAACCGAGCGTTCACACTGGGTAATTGCGGTGAATGTCTGCTTTTGCTGATGTTGGCTGGACGCTCCGTGTTCGGGTGAATTGAGAAAACGGAACCAACTCGCTAGATTAGTGGTTCGCAATTACACCACCTTGAGGAAGGGAGCTAACGGATGAGCGACGTAGCAAAGCTACGCTGCGGAGAGCAGGAGATCGACGTGCCCGTAGTTACGGGAACTGAAAATGAACGGGGTCTTGATATCTCCAAACTGCGGGCCACGACGGGCTTGATCACGCTTGACGAGGGCTACGTAAACACGGGAGCGGTCGCCAGTTCGATCACATATTTGGACGGCGAGCAAGGAATACTCCGTTATCGCGGCTACGATATCGAAGAAATTGCTGCGAACTGCGATTTTATCGAGACAAGTTACCTGCTGCTGTACGGAGAGTTGCCCACGGGCGATCAGTTGCACGAGTTTCGCATGAGTTTGCGGCGGCACACATTGCTGCACGAAGACCTAAAAAACTTTTACGACGGCTTTCCGAGTGATGCGCACCCAATGGCGATCCTTAGTTCGGTCGTCGGGGCGCTATCGACGTTTTATCAAGATTCGCTTGACCCGGGCGATCCGGAGCAAGTCGATATCTCGGTCAAGCGTTTGCTGGCCAAGATTCCCACGATCGCGGCATTTAGTCATAAGCGGTCGATCGGCCAGCCGTTTTATTATCCGCGCAACGACCTGACGTATTGCGAGAACTTCCTGCAAATGATGTTCGCCGTACCGACGGAGCCCTACGAAATAGATCCGGATTTTGTGGAGGCGTTAAATCTGTTGTTGATTGTGCACGCCGACCACGAGCAAAACTGCAGTACTTCGACGGTGCGGATGGTGGGGTCTTCGGACGCGAATATTTACGCTGCTATTTCGGCGGGCATGGGTGCGTTGTGGGGGCCTCTGCATGGTGGCGCGAATCAGGCTTGCGTCGAAATGCTCGAGAGCATCATCGCCGACGGTGGCGATGTCGGGAAATATGTTGACATGGCGAAGGATAAGGACAGCGGTTTCCGCCTGATGGGGTTTGGTCATCGCGTTTACAAGAACTATGACCCGCGGGCCAAGATAATTCGCACCGCCTGTGATAAAATGCTGGCAAAGATGGAACGCAGGGACCCGATTTTCGATGTTGCGCAAGAGTTGGAAGAGGTGGCGCTGAGGGATCCGTACTTTGTCGATCGTAAACTCTATCCCAACGTCGATTTTTACTCGGGCGTAATCTACCGAGCGCTGGGCATTCCCATCCGCATGTTCACCGTTCTATTCGCGATGGGTCGTCTGCCGGGATGGATTTCACATTGGATGGAAATGCGCAGTTCGCCAACAAAGCGTATCTGTCGGCCCCGGCAAGTTTATACGGGATCGCAGCAGCGCGATTTTGTGACGATTGACAAGCGGTAGCCGCAGCCTTGTTTTGGGGAGGTTGCGTTTGGGGCGAGCGCCTTGTCCCTGCCGGAAGGCACCGTTTGCGGGTGATCGGCGACCGGGCTCTTGGGGCGCCGCAATCCTGTAGTTAAACTTCTCCAACGAGACGGGAGACTCGTTGGCGAGGCTCGTTTCCTTTTGGCGTTTACGGAGTTTCCGGCGTCGCGTGAGCGACTGGTCGGTGTTGGTGCCGGGTGTCCCAACGGTGTTTTGGTAGTCCGAGCCGTGGCTGAGATAAATGCGGGCTGCGTTTCCTTTTTCGCGCCCACGTGTCGGGTTGCAAAGCGTCGGGTATTTGGGCCCGGAGGAACGGACAAATGACAACCATTCTTGTAGTCGATGATTCGATGATCGACCGTCGTTTGGTGGGCGGCATCCTCACGTCGCAGGCAAACTATGAGGTCCGTTATGCTGCGGACGGGAGCAAAGCACTGGACGATATGCAGGCGTTTACTCCCGATGCAGTTGTCACCGATCTGATTATGCCCGAGATGGATGGATTGGAATTAGTGCGTGAGATTCGCGATCGCTACGCGGAGGTCCCCGTCGTCTTGATGACTTCACAAGGCAACGAGAGGATTGCGGTGGGAGCACTGGAATGCGGAGCGGCCAGTTACGTGCCTAAGCGACAATTGACCGACGAGTTGGTCGAAACCATGCGCCATGTACTGGCAATGTCGTCGCGGCAGCGCAGTCACGAGCGTTTGATGTCTGGTTTGAATCGCAATCAAGCGACGTTTGTATTGCCGAATGATTCGATGCTGATTGCTTCGCTGGTTAGTTATTTGCAGGACCATGTGGCGCAGATGGGGGTTTGCGACGAGGCGGAGCGGATTCGATTCGGCGTGGCCTTAGAGGAGGCATTGGTGAATGCCATGTACCATGGCAATTTGGAAGTCGAATCAAATCTCAAAGAGAACGACCAAGAAGCGTACGACGCGCTGGTTCGGCAGCGCCGTGAGCAGTCCCCTTTTGCCGAACGGCGTATTTACGTTGAAACAGATATATCCCGCGCCGAAGCGGTTGTGGTTGTCGGCGATGATGGCCCGGGATTCGATCCCGCTAGCCTGGCCGATCCTACCGATGTGGAGAATCTGGACCGCGTTTCAGGGCGTGGCGTCCTCTTAATGCGGACGTTTATGGATACCGTTGAATTCAATCGCGAGGGCAACCGTGTGACGATGAAAAAACGGCGAACTGCGAATGAAAACGGCGGGACTTAACGTGTTTTCTGCGCCGTATTCGCTGCACACCAGCCGGATGCCGTCGCAAATTTCGCGGCGAAATCCAACCCGGTCACACTGGCAGTTTTGTGGTGGGGGCCTTTAAAGGCCGTTCCAACGTTGGTAGAAGTCCGTATAATAAAAGGTGTCATGTGACATCGTTGGGGCATGTGACAGCGCCGGTTGGAGTGGAGGCAGGAGGATCGATCGTACGGACAGGGCATGCGAGGCATTGAGTGGTTAGCGACATCTTGTAACTGCTGATCAACACCGATGCTACGCCGCGAACGACTTGAACTCAAAAACTGGTGGAATACTCTGGGGCAGTGGGGTCCTACCACTGCGCTTTTGCACCGGTTCGGAAAAGAATCGCAGCCCGTATTTCAGCGACAAATTACGGGCTTGGTGAACCAACTCATTCGCGACGTCGAAAAATTCGACGCCAAGCTTTTCATCCAGCGAATTCTGCCCATCGCCGCGGAGGGGGTCAAAGCGCCGCGTTTTTCCGAAGGATTGGAATTGGCCAGTCGTATTGGCGGGCTGGGCATTGATCCTAGCCAGACGCTGCAGTACGGGCTGCCGGTCCTGGCGCAGAACGCAAACTCGAATGATGCGTTCAAGACCAACCTGCTATACCTGGAGGCGCTGTTGGCGCACCTCCGCGAAAAACGCATGGATTCGGGGAAGGCGTTTTTTGTGGCCATACGCACGGCGGCGAAAGAACTTGATACGCGGCAAATGACGACCAGTCTCGTGCTCGCGACACGTATGGCCGAAAAGGGAGTCGATCCGTCGGACATGTTGAGATTCGCGATTCCCGCCGCGTCGGTTGCTTTAAACGATCAGCAGTTGCGGCTAGCGATGGCCTTGGCAAATCACGTGGTACGCAGAAACGGCAATGTGACCGAACTACTAGGCAACGACCTGCCTGCGGTAGCACGTGAAATTGCGCCTGAGCAATTGACCGCCGGTTTGCGGATGTCAATTCATCTAGAGGAAAAGCGAATCGGTGTATCAGACCTTTTCAAGAAGGGGCTGTCCGCAATCGTCGAGGCAAGCCAGTCGGCGGATGAATTTCAACAGGAAGAGAACTATCAGCAAAACATTAATATGCTGGCGACGCTGCTGATTAAGCTGCGGCAGCAGCAGATGACCATTAACCCGCCGATCACGGCGATGGCCAACGGCTGCGAACAGCCTAGTGATTTTCGCGATAACATCGAATCGCTTTTCCGTTTTTGTCAGACAATGCACAAATACAAGGTTGCTCCCAATGTGTTGCTTCAACACGGATTTCCTCTGGCGGTGTCACATGAGCCGGAGACATTTCAGACAACCCTGCAGAATTTGACAACGGTTGTCGTGCGATTGCGTGAAGCTGAAGTCAATGACCATTTGTTGGCTTACATTATCGAATATGGGCTAGACCGGGTTGCCAAGTGTAGCGCCACTACTGATGAGTTCCGGCAGCATTTAGTTGCGGCTATGAAGTCGTTTCGAAACTTGGCAATGCGGGACATTGATCCGGCAAACCATCAAAGGGCGTTGGAGTCGATCGAAAAGGCGGGCAGCCATTTTGTCAGCGCGTCGGAACTGTTGACCGCCCAGCAGTTACTCGGCGGCGGGATGGCGTTTGTGTATGAACTCGCGGCGAATTCGCATTTTGACTGGCGCGACCTGCGGCCAACTCGCATTAAGGAGATGGCGGTCGAAGCGCTCGCGCTGTCGAGCGAAGGCAAGCAATATTCGGTGGAATCGACCAAGGAAGGCCCCAGAGTTGTGGCGAAAAGAGAGGGCCAAGCCGCGTTTCGCTCGCGGGTTCGCAGAACTCAGTCGGCAAAGAAGTCGTGATTGAACGGCTGTGTGCGAGTCCCGGGGCTGCGGCCCTCGCGGGCGGTTCTGTTTTAGGCGGCTTCTTGCGTGGGCTGCGGGTCTTGATATCCCCAGCGAGCCATCAGCGGCCCCATGCGGTCATTGACACGATCGCGATCTTCGGCCGTTAGTTCGCAGTGCCTGTTTTTCTGGTAGTCGGTCAGGCCCGATAGATAGCTTTGCAACCGTGCTTCGTATTCTTCGGTCAACGGGATGCCGAGTTGGAGGTAGATTCGCCGCAATTCGGCAACGGGTTCGCGTTCCAGGTTTTCAAATTGCACTTCTGCAATTTGGTTCGGTGGCAATGTGGCCGAATCGCGGTAAAACGCCTCTTCCATCTCGCGATAGTTACTAAGAAATCTTGTCTCGTAGGAACAGTCAGGATCGGGGTTTTGAAGTTGATTGAAGACATGGCCTTCATTGACGAGGTGCAGGTTTGATCGATAAACGTCATGCGGATTTCGGTAGAGATGGATAAACTTTGCCTGCGGAAAAAGTTTGTGCAGGACGCCCAGTCGCCCTGTGGCATAGGGGTTTTTCAACAGCGGTTGTTTCCGTCCATTCCAAAAGGTCGCTCGTTTGAGAAAGTTGACAAATTGGCGAGCCCACCGCGTCTGTTCGTGTGGAGTCAGTTTGTCGACAAAAATGTAGCGGTCCTGCTGTGGCCACAGCCGCGGAAACGTCATGCCCCACCCCGGCGACATGCCGGTCAGTCCCATGATGCCGAATTCGTCTTCCTGTGGCGAGAACAGCCCAAACCTCACCGAATCCATCGGTCGTTTCCAGGGCATGAACGCGCCCAGCAGCGGCCCGATGAGCCAGCCGGAAAAGACGCAGCCCGCCGGATTCATGACGTGGAAATACTTCGGTGTACAGTATTGAGGATCGAGCGCCATCAAATTGTGCAGGTGTGTTGTGCCGCTGCGGTGGCAACCTACGATCACGATTGGGTCGCGAAGCCGCCGACCCCGCATTAGAATCGGCAGCAACAGCCGTTCCGGCAGCGTCAAAATTGTGTTGATCGTTGAACAGACCAATACGGCCACAAGTTTTGGTACGTAGGCCAGTCCAACGCGGAAACGGGCGACCGCCAGCAGCGGCAACCAGACGTCCAGCGTCGCCAGACCGTTGATGTGGCCGAAGGGGAAGATGCGTTTGAAATCTTTATCCACCGACGGCGCGGATGCGGGGATTTCTGTTTCTCCGTGACGGGCAAGGAACCACCAGCAAACGGCAATGCCACTTCCCAGACACAGCCACAGGAGCGGCGCCTGGCGCACATCGCCGTAGGGTGCCAGCCAGGGCGCCAGCGGCGAGCCGTGAACCGAATCAATCAGGCCGCTTTTGTCTGCCAAGCGGCGAACGAACATCCAGCCCGCGAGAAGGCCTGCCGGGAATATGATATTTCCAAATTTCAGCCGCAACATTCCCAGCAGCGTTCCTACCAGGAATAAACCGATGACCAGCGTTTGCCCTTTTGTTTCGAAGAGCAGGTCCGGCCGATCGATTCGACCGAGGATGGCGAACAGGAATCCGGTAACGACCACCGCTGTTAGCGGATGGTATCGCTCGCGAAGCATGCCCAGTAAATAGCCGCAAAAGAGTATCTGCTGAACCAGCGATAATGGAATGGACGTCATTGCGGAGAACAGCGCTTTGGGTGTCCGTGGCCAGACATCATTACCGGAGATTTGCAGCACGCCCAGAGCGACGGCGATGGCTAGGTAGGCGATCATCGTGACCGTGCCGGTCAACAAGCCGCCGAACCACAACTTCTTCCAGCGAGGACCGATGAAGAGTCCAAACTGCGAAATCGGTCGGCGGTCTGCGGCCATGACGGCCAGCAATCCGCCGAGCGCGAGCGCGAGCAACAGGCCACGTCCGCCTCCGGCAAGAATGTCAAACTCGATTCCCAGCAGCCAAACGCCGGTCTGCAGAATGGACGCCAAGATTGCCGTCAATGCGAGCCAGATTCCAATCTTAGCTAGCGGGGGAAAGCGGGCAAATCGGGATGCTAGCATGCCGCTGGCAGGGATTCTTGGTTTCGTGAATAGACCGAGCCAGGGAATCTACCCGTTGCCGTCACGAATGAGCAACAGCAAATGCCCGGTCATCCGGCAGCTGAACTGATGTGGTTGCCAACGGGCTTGTCCGATAACTTATTGGCGGGGTTTGGAAAGGGTTTTCAGGGATACTGACCGGGCAAAAAAGAATATGCTCTTGGTTTGCCTATACACCGCGGTTTCAACGATCGCCGCGATCGTGTCGTTTCTGCTGCTGTTGCACGCCTGGGAACACCGGCGGTACACGCGGAACAAACTCCGCGAAATTGACGCAAGTGACTGTGCCGTGCAGGATCACGTTACGGTAATTGTGCCGTGTAAAGGCTTGGATCTGGATTTGGACGAAAACCTGCGGCGTTTGATGTCGCAGGATTACCCGAGCTACGATGTCATTTTCGTGGTCGACTCACTTGACGATCCTGCATGTGATGTCATTCGAGACCTGATGCAGGCGACCGGCGGTGTATCAACCAGACTGGTCAACGCAGGACCCGCCACGGATACAGGGCAGAAGATCCACAATCTGCTGGCAGCGACCGACGCGGTTGGCGAAAATGCCGAAATACTGGCCTTCGTCGATTCTGACGCGCGGCCCAACAGAAACTGGCTGCGGCACTTGGTGTCGAATCTGAACCGACCGGGATTTGATGCGGTAACCAGTTATCGGTGGTTTATTCCGCGGCGGGCGACGGTTGGCAATCTGGTGTTATACAGCATCAACAGTGCGGTTATGGCGCTTACGGCGACCAGGCGACCGACGCTCTTATGGGGAGGAACATGGGCGATTCGGCGATCGACGTTCGAGCAAATTGGTTTGCGGTTGCACTGGCGGCGGAAGCTAAGCGACGATTTGGCCGCCAGCGCGCTATTTTCCCAGACGGGAATTCGCGTGTCATTTGAGCCGCGTTGTATTGTCGCGTCGCCAATCGACTTTAGCACGATCCAGATGTGGGAATTCTTGCGTCGTCAATACTACATGGGCCGCTGGTATCGAGCGGGGATCTGGTGGCTGTGCTTGGCAACGATCTCGGTGACCGTGACCGCGTTCTGGTCGAGCGTCGCGATGTTGTTTTACGGAATATCAACCGCGGCGGCTTGGACGTGGTTGCCTGCGGTCGTTGCAGCAACGCTCTATGGCTTTGCCGCGGTTCGTGCTCGCTGGCGCCAGCAAGCCTCGTTGCGGTACGGACTAGAGGAAACCAGTTCGAGCCGAATTGCAAAGTGGTTTGATGTCGTTGCGTTTCCCTTCACGATGCTGGTGGCCTGGGCGGGGATGGTCTCGTCGATTGCAAATCGGCGTACGACATGGCGTGGAATTCAATACTACGTTGGCAAAGGCGGCTGCGTGGAAATCGTCAAACCGACTTCGGACCGTGTCGGTTCGGGAGGCGGGGAACATCAGCGTGCGGCCTGAAAACAGCATGAGCCGCGTTTGCCGGTCTGGCGGACCGTGCCCGGGGCGGTGACCGCGGGTTTTGTTGCAGCTCACGAATCCTCTGAATTTGGGGCCGCCGTTTCGCAGGCCCATCGATCTGCTTTCTGTTGCGAAAACGGAAGTGATTCCGCAATGCCATTGAAAACAATTCTCGAGCAAAGATGATATAATCGCGGGAGGCGATTGGCTGTAAAAGAAGCGGTCCCCTTCGCCCGGGATTTGCCACGAGGCTTTGGTGTAGGCAATGAGCGACCTGCCAGCGAACAGAAACTCACGACGGCGATTCCTGGCTACCGCTGGAGGTGGTGCCGGAGCTATCGCGCTGGCCGCAATGGCCGCTGGTCAGGCGGCCCGGGCCGGCAGACCGCGCGGACAAAATCCGCTCGCTCCAAGGAAGCCGCATTTTCAGCCGCGGGTGAAACGGGTGCTGTGGCTGTTTATGCATGGCGGGCCGAGCCACGTCGACCTGTTCGATCCGAAACCTGAATTGCGCAGGCTGGCCGGTAAACCGTTGCCGGCCAGCCTCGGCGAGGTCATGACGCGCCGCGACGTGGCGAAGAATCCGCTGCTGGGGCCCGTCAAGCCGTTTCGTCGACATGGGCAGTCCGGGTTGGAAATTAGCGACTTCTTCCCGCATTTGTCCCGCTACGCGGACGATTTGTGTGTAATCCGCAGCATGCACGGAGACAGCGTCAATCACCCGCAGTCGGTCTATCAAATGAACACGGGAAGCATCTTGATGGGCAGGCCGAGTGTGGGTAGCTGGGTTGCGTATGGATTGGGCAGTGAGAATCAGAACATGCCGGCGTTCGTTGTGCTGCCGGAGCCCGGTGGCGGTATTAAGGGCGGCCCGCCCGCTTGGGGCAGCGGTTTTTTGCCGGCCACATTTCAGGGGACTCCGATACGATCGGGACCGGCACCGATATTGCATCTGCGGCCGGCGCCTCAAATTGATTTGGCGCAGCAACGACGTGCTCTGAGTTTGATCAATGATCTTAATCGGTATCATCGTTTGCAGCGTCGTGGTGATGACGAACTCGATGCACGGATCATGGCGTATGAATTAGCCTTTCGCATGCAGTCTGCCGCTCCGGAATTGGTCGACCTGAGCCGGGAAACAAGAGAAACGAAGCAGCTGTACGGGATGGACGACCGTGGCTGTCAGGAATTTGGCACGCGTTGTTTGCTCGCCCGCAGAATGCTGGAGAGCGGCGTGCGGTTTGTCCAGCTCTATTCCGGGGATACGGGTGGTTGGGACGCCCATAACGGTGTCCTGAAAAACCATACGACCTACTGCCGCCGAACGGACAAGCCGATCGCGGGTCTTTTATGCGATCTGAAACGGCGGGGGATGCTCGAGGATACGCTGGTGATTTGGGGGGGCGAGTTTGGCCGCATGCCGATGAGCGAGAAAGGGACCGGCCGGGATCACAATCCGTGGGGCTATTCGGTCTGGCTGGCCGGCGGTGGGGTCAATGGTGGAATGGCGTACGGTGCGACCGACGCCGTCGGGTTGCGGGCGGCCGAACATAAAGTTCATGTTCGCAACTTGCACGCGACCATTTTGTATTTATTGGGTGTCGATCACCAAGAATTAAGTTTCTTTCACAATGGATTGGACGAGCGGCTGACGGGACCCACTGACGTGGGGATTGTCCGCGAGATATTAGCCTGACGGTTTTGTGGAAATGCACCGCTGTGTAACGACGATTTGCCTGGCATCAATTTGTCTGGCCGCGATTTATTGCGGGCTCCCCGGCAGTTTGCGCGG
This sequence comes from Planctomycetota bacterium, assembly GCA_036337375.1. GTDB lineage: Bacteria > Planctomycetota > Planctomycetia > Pirellulales > UBA7805 > JAYZEI01. The sequence goes on from JAYZEI010000098.1 coordinate 10,665, forward strand.
TGAGCAACCGGATGACGGCCAGCGCATCGAAGAAACGGCGATCACCAAGTCAGACCGTGACCATTGGTCCTTTCGTCCGCTAGTCAGGCCGGATGTGCCTGCAGTCAAGTCATTGGCGGGGGCCCGTAGTCCGATCGATTGTTTCATCACTGCGCGACTCGAAGACCAAGAGCTTGCTTTTATGCCGGAGGCCGACCGACGCACGCTGTTGCGGCGAGTGGCTTTTGATATCACCGGCCTACCGCCGTTGGCTGCTGAGGTGAAGGCATTCGTCGCGGACGATGCGCCGGACGCGTTTGAACGAATGGTGGATCGCATGTTAGCCTCTCCGGCCTACGGTGAACGGTGGTCGCAGCATTGGCTTGACTTGGCCAGATTTGCCGAGACCGACGGATTCGAACACGACGAGTTGCGGCCACAGGCGTGGCGTTATCGCGATTGGGTGGTTCGGGCGCTGAATGCGGACCTGCCGTATGATCAATTTGTGCGGCAGCAGTTGGCCGGTGACGAGTTGCTGCCGGGCGACCCCGATGCCAGACAGGCGACGGCCTTTTGTCTTTCCGGTCCCGACATGCCGGACATCAATTCGCAGGAGGAGCGGCGAAGCAATCTTTTGAACGAAATGACCGGCACGGTTGGCGCAGTCTTTCTCGGATTGCAGATCGGTTGTGCCCAGTGTCACGACCACATGTACGATCCGATCAGCCAGGCCGATTTCTATCGGCTGCGCGCCGTTTTTGAACC
>JAYZEI010000099.1:0-13266 GCA_036337375.1 Planctomycetota bacterium
TACACCGCCCACAAATTGCCGCAGTCTAAAGAAGAAGTCGGTGATCCGCACAATTTCCTGCTGGAAATCTGGTCGACTGCCGGCTCATTTGCCGCGATCGCATTTTTGGCCACCTTCGGCTGTTTCGCCATCCGCTCACTCGCCGCGATCAAGTCGCGAGAACCGTCGGACCACGGCGACCTCGGCAACAACAGTTCAGGCGGCGCAAATTATGTGTTGATCGGCGGCGCGATCGGGATTCCACTGGCGTGGCTGTTGGGCAATACCTTTGCCTCGATACTGGAATCCTCAATCACGACAACGGCACTTGCCGTATTTGCCGCCGGCTTTGTGATCGTTGTGTTGCTCCTCCGCGATTGGGTTCTCCGCGGCCGACTGCCGGTTTGGTTGCCGCTGACCGGAGTCCTAGTCCTGTTGGTTCACCTGCTCGGAGCGGGCGGAATCGGCAATCACGGAGTCGCTGCGTCTTTGTGGATTTTGCTCGCGCTGGGGCTCAACCTCGCCGATCAATTCCGGGGCGGACGAAAATTATCCCAAGCCGCAACCGTCGGAGTGGTGACCGCCGCGCTCCTCGTTGCATTCGTCTGCCAAAGAACGGCTTACAGTCCGGTTGTCAAATCGAAATCGGCACTCGCCGCCGCTCGTGCGGCCCGCGTCAGCGGGCAGCGGGAAGCATTCCGGCAGTCCGTACTGCTGGCCGCCGCGGCCGACCCGCTGGCGGTCGAACCGGCAAGGTTGCAGGCTTTGAATCGCCTTCGCATCCCCGGCAAGACAGACGAACAGATGAAGTACTTCGACCACAACGTGTCTTGGCATCGTAATGCTCCGAACCGTGCCGCCACCTATCGTGAAATCGGCAATCGGTACTTATCGGCCTATGCCGTTGCTCGGCAAGACAAATCGAAACTGGAAGCCGCCATCCGCGAGTACCGCGAAGCCATCCGCTGCTACCCGAACAACGCGATCCTGCATGCGCACTTAGCCTGGGCCTGCAACTGGAACGGGGATGTCCGGGCGGCGGCAGATCACGCGGCTGAAGCATTGCGGCTCGACCATTTAAACCCGCATCCCGATTACAAACTCGCCGGCGGCAACTTCTTTTTCGCCGATCCAACCGTCCAGCCGCGGGCGATTCGTAAAGAAATGGAAACCCTCGCCGACCGCAGCGGCGACTGAGCAAATTTGACGGCGGGAATGATGTGCCGATAGAATACCCTCCAGGGCTCCGGGAATTCGGTACTGCATCTGATGAAACTCTTCACCATTGTGTTCGTTGCGGTTCTGGCGGGCCTGGGTATCGGTTACGCGGCCACGATCGCTGAATTCGGCATCTCGACTCCCGAGGTCGAACTTTCCGGACTTAAACGGAGCAGCGGACCGAGCCCTCGCTTTTGGATCGAAGATCCCGTTCACAACTTTGGCACCATGTTGCAAAAGGAGAAGAGCGAGCACACGTTCGAAATCAAGAACCTGGGCAAAGGCGTGTTAAACATCCGCGCCGGCAAGCCGTCGTGCGCCTGCACGGTCGGCCATATCTCGCGTACGGAAATACCGCCCGGCGAGTCTGCCAAGATCCACATCGAGTGGATTACAAAACTAACCAACGGCCCCTTCAGCCACGGCGTTCCCATTCACACGAACGATCCGGAAACTTCGTGGATACGATTGGAAATCCGCGGAACCGTTTTTCCGGACTACCAATTCTCGCCCGAGATTTTATTCGTGCGGACACTTTCGCCCAACGAACCGTCCACCCATCGAACCAAGCTCCATTTTTTCCGGCATGCAGACGTCCAAATCGAGGGCCACCAATTCTCGAACGACGAGTTGCAGGACTTTTTCGAAGTTCAATACGAAGCGATCGCCAAAGAGGACTTGCTGGATCACGCCAAATGCGGATATGGGATCACGATCCGGGTCAAAGCAGGAATGCCGCTAGGCCCGCTGCGGCAGCAAATCGTGTTTACCCCGTCGGTCAAAGTGCCCACGGCACTGCGACTGATCATGACCGGCGATATCACACCGGATGTAAAGATTCGTGGCACCGGGGTCAGTTGGGATCAGATGACCGGCACACTGGATTTGGGAACGATCAAAAAGGGCACTTCGCGCAAGTCATCTCTCGTCTCAGTCCAAATGCACGGCAAGCATCGCGACAGTGTTATCTTAAAATTAAAAGAAGTGGTTCCGCCCGTACTAAAAGTTACGATCGGCGAGTCGTCGCGGCATGCCAATGCACTCGTCCGCCGGGCACCGCTGGAAATCGAAGTCCCCGACAGCGCCGACGTTATGTCATATTTGGGTGAGGGAGACGTAGCGATGGGGAGTGTCGTCATCGAAACGACCCATCCGCTGTATCCCGAGGTCACCGTCAATGTGAAATTCGCTGTTGTCGAGTGACGGGGCATTGCCTCACAATAACCGCCCCCCGTGTGCTTCTTTCCGCCGCAGCCATGAATGAAGCATTCGGACGTTGAAACTGAGGGATTTCTTAATGGCGCACTACGCTGCTACGATGCATTTGCCGGAGTCGATTTTATTTGCCGCACTCGCTGTCGGATTGATCGGCTGTTCCGAACCGGCAGGGCAGCAAACCCCCGCGAAAAAACGGCCGGTCACCGCATCAAACTCTGACGCACCACCGTCGCCGCCAGGCAGGGAGGCCGCACCGACGTACGGTAATCCCGGCAGTGCAAAAGACAGCATTGATTACGTCAAACGGAATGGCGCTATATTTAAAAACTGGCCCATGCCCAAAGCGGTCGTCGTCCTCAGCGGAGCGCTGGACGGATTTATTGAACCGTGCGGCTGTACCGGCCTGGAGAATCAAAAGGGCGGACTGAGTCGACGGCATACGCTGATCACGGGCCTCAAGAAGCGAGGCTGGCCGATCGTCACGCTCGACATGGGTGGCGTCATCCGCCGCTTTGGCCCACAGGCCACTATCAAATACCGTTACGGCCTCGCCGCGCTGCGGACCATTGGCTACGACGCCATCGGGCTGGGCCAAGGAGAATTGAAATTACCCGGCCAGGAAGTGCTGCTTGCCCAGCAACAAGAAGGAAAAATGCAGCCCTTTGTGTCGGCAAACGTGGCGAGTACCGAATTCAAAGAGTTTGGATTTCGGGTTCCCTATAAAGTCGCGGTGGCGGCCGGCCAGCGGTTCGGCGTCACGACAATTCTCGGCGACCAGCGCGGCCGCGCACTACAGAATCCGGACTTTCAATGGACCGCCGCAGTCGATGCCCTGCCTGCGGTCGTGAAGAAACTCGAAGCTGAAAAATGCGATTACCGAGTGTTGCTGGTTAGCGCACCGTTAGATGAAGCGCAACACATCGCGCGGCAGTTTCCGCAGTTCGATGTCGTCGTGGCAGCCGGAGACAGCGATCCGCCATCGCCGGAAGCGACGCTGATCAAGGGAACCAAATCGCATTTTGTCGAATTGAGCCACAAAGGAATGTACGTCGGCGTATTGGCGTTTTACGACGATCCGCAGACGCCCCTGCGGTACCAGCGTGTGCCGCTGGACGGACGATTCGCGGACTCTGATGACATGCGGGCAATCATGACCGAGTACCAGGACGAGTTAAAGCAGACGGGGCTTGCCGGCCTGGGACTGCAACCGATCCCCCACCCCACCGGGAGAACTTTCGTCGGCAGCGCGACGTGCGGAGAATGCCATACCAAGGCTTTCGAAATTTGGGATAAAACGCCTCATGCACACGCCACAAAACCGACACTAACCGCGTTGACACCGGCGCGGCATCACGATCCCGAATGCCTGAGCTGCCACGTGACCGGTTGGGAGCCGCAGGAGTATTACCCCTTCAAGAGCGGCTACTTGAATATGGAAAAGACCGCCTCGATGCGAGCAAACGGTTGCGAGAATTGTCACGGTCCGGGGAGCGAACATGTAGCAGCCGAAAACGGAGACATCGATGCCGACGAAACGATGCTCGACAAACTCCGTGCCGCCATGCGACTGACCAAGGCCGCTGCCCCGGACAACTGCAGCCGCTGCCACGACCTGGACAATAGCCCGCATTTCAACTTCAAGACCTACTGGCCACAGGTCGAGCACATCGGTGTCGATTAACCGCCGGAAACAAATGCGTCAATTTGCACCACGCGAATTGTTGATGCCTACCCATCGAACACCGTTTGGGCCGGCGAGCAAAATTTGAAGCTCGCCTCGGCACGCTTCCGGTATCACCACTCGCCCTCCCAGCTTGCAAACTGATATACTCAGCGCATGCCACGCGAGCCAAAGATCATCGGCCCTGATCCGCCCGACAACGACGATCAACCGATCCGCCGCGCGCCGACAAATCCCAATCAGGCAACCGAGGACGATCGAGCGCTGCGGCCACAGTCGATGAACGAGATGATCGGCCAGCGTCAAGTTTACGAGCGGGTCCAAATCGCCGTCGATGCGTCGCGTAAACGCGAAGAGACGCTCGGCCACATCCTCTTCGACGGCCCCCCGGGCCTGGGCAAGACGACATTCGCCACGTGCATCCCGCGCGATCTGGGTGTTTCATTTCAAATTGCCAGCGGCGCGGCGCTCGCAGCCCCCAAAGACCTGATTCCATACTTGACCAACGCCGAAGAAGGGTCGGTGTTATTTATCGACGAAATCCACCGCATCCCCAAATCCGTCGAAGAGTTCCTCTATCCAGCGATGGAGGACTTCCGCATCGACCTCATTCTGGGCGAAGGCGTCAATGCCCGGACGCTGAATATGAATCTCAAGCCCTTTACGATGATCGGCGCAACGACCCGCACGGGACTGCTGTCCGCGCCGCTGCGCGACCGGTTCCAAATGCGCGAACACTTGGATTTTTATTCCATTGCAGAGCTCGCCGAGATCGTCCTTCGCAACGCCGCAAAACTCCAGGTCGAAATCGCAAACGACGCGGCCACTGAAATCGCTCGTCGCAGCCGCGGCACGCCGCGGTTGGCCAACAACCGTCTGCGCTGGGTTCGCGACTTCGTCACCAGCCGCGCCGACGGCGTCATCACGGTCGAGTTGGCTCACGCAGCATTGGAGATGCAGGGTATCGACGTACTGGGGCTCGACGGACAAGACCGCAAGTACATGGAAACGATCCTCCGCGTCTTTCACGGCGGTCCCGTGGGCGTCGAAGCGGCCTCGCACACGATGAACGTAGTCGCCGATACGCTGATCGACGAAGTCGAACCTTTTCTGCTTCGTAGTGAACTGGTTGTCCGCACGCCCCGCGGCCGCAAGCTGACCGCCGCCGGCTACGAACACCTGGGAGCCGCACCACCGGACGAGTTGCTGAGTGATGACGAACAGCAGGCTCGCCTGTTTGAGTAGACCTCCCACACCGAACGTAACGGTCCATGCCGCGAGGTTGTCGCGTCGCTGGCGGGTTTCCCAATCGGCCGCCGCCGGGAGGCCGCGGGGCAAGCGTCCCAACACCACCAAACCGTTGGGGTCAGGGCACATCAAGCCCGATTGACAGAGCGTCGCATCATGCTTTAGCATGGCCCGTTCGCGGTTTCTCTCCCAACTCACAGTGACGCTACCATCCTAAGGTAGATAATCATGGCTGTTCCTAAACGGAAACATTCCAATTCACGTACCGGCAAGCGGCGATCGCACGACGCCAAGAAGCCGAAAGAACTCGCGTATTGTCCGAAATGTAGTTCGGCACTGCCGAGCCACGTCGTCTGTCCCAATTGCGGCTATTACCTGGGCCGCGTCGTGGTCGAAACCGGGGAATAATCCGCCTTGAGCAAGACCGCATTTCTTTTCCCTGGCCAGGGCGCTCAAGAGGTCGGGATGGGTCGCCAATTGGCGGAGCGCGTTCCCGCTGCGCAAGCTCTGTACGACCGCGCAAACGAAGTACTCGACTACGACTTGGCCAAACTCTGTTTCGAAGGACCGGCCGAACAACTCAACAATACCGTCCACAGCCAACCGGCATTATTTGTCTGCAGTCTGGCAGCACTGGAAAAGCTGCGGGCCGAGTCGCCCGAAGTGGTCGAAGGCTGCGCGGCCGCCGCGGGCTTGAGCTTGGGCGAGTATACGGCGCTCGTATTTGCCGGAGTACTGAGTTTCGAAGACGGCCTCCGCGTCGTACAGGCTCGCGGCCGGGCAATGCAAGCGGCCTCGGACGCAACGTCCAGCGGAATGCTTAGTGTGCTGGGCCTGAACCGCGATCAGGTAGCCGAGTTGTGCGACGAGGCACAAGGTGATGAGATATTGCAAATGGCCAACTTTCTTTGCCCCGGCAACATCGCCGTGTCGGGCGACAAAGCAGCTTGCCGGCGCGCCGAAATACTCGCGCCCCAAAAAGGTGCCATTAAGGCCCTGCCGCTAACGGTGGCCGGTGCGTTCCACACTTCGATCATGCAACCGGCGGTCGATAAACTGGCCGCGGCGCTAGCAGACGTAGAATTGCATCCTCCACAAATCCCTGTTGTGTTGAACGTCGACGCGACCCCCCACAGCGACCCTGAGGAAATCTGCAGCCTACTGACTCGCCAAGTTATCGAACCGGTGCAGTGGGAAGATTCGATGCGATACCTGCTTGAAGATGGCTTCGATCAGTTCTACGAAATTGGTCCGGGCCGAGTGTTGCGCGGACTGTTGCGCCGTATTCAGCGAAAAACTAATTGCGAAAATGTGAGTTAAAACCATGAGTTCACTGTCAGTCGATCTAAACGACCAAGTTGCGCTGGTTACGGGTGCCTCACAAGGTTTGGGCCGCGCCATGGCCGAACGATTGGCCGCGGCCGGCGCCAAAGTCGCTTGCGTGGCCCGCAACGAAGAAAAACTGGCTGACACCGTGTCCGTAATCACTCAGGCTGGCGGTACCGCGGAGGCCCTGGCGTGCGATGTCACCGATAGTGAAAGCGTCAATCAGGTGGTCGATGCCGTCACGGAAAAGTGGGAGCAGCTCGACATTCTTGTCAACAACGCCGGCATTACCCGGGACACGTTGATTCCCCGGATGGGCGACGAAGAATGGGACGCCGTCATCGCCACCAACTTGCGGGGCACGTTTTTGTTTACGCGGGCCGCCACTCGCCCCATGATGCAGCGGCGGTACGGCCGCATCATCAATATCTCCAGCGTCTCAGGTTTAAAAGGGAATCCCGGGCAAGCGAATTATTCTGCATCTAAGGCTGGCTTGATCGGATTCACCCAGACCGTGGCCCGTGAATTGGCGAAACGCAAGATAACCGTCAACGCGATCGCTCCGGGCTTCATTCATACTGAAATGGCCGAATCGCTGGGGGAAGTGGTACTTAAGGAAGTCGAAAAACGCATACCTACCAAGAGGTTAGGACAACCTGACGAAGTCGCGGACTTGGTCCTGTTCCTCGCCAGTGACGCCGCGGCATACATTACCGGTGCGACGCTCACGATCGACGGCGGCATGACCTGTTAGCCAAATGACGAGCAGCGAAAATTCGGCAAAAGTTGTAATTTGACCGTGGTGCAACACCCCGTCATCGAAGATATAGACACGCTAAGAAAAAGTCGCTATACCTTGTGCTTACTTACCAGGTCTTACTATTTTATGGGGAATCTGGGTGCCGTCGCGGGTGAGGCGGGATCCGTTAGGGTCTAAACACCGATTTCCTGTATCCTTTGCGTCAGGAGGAGGACCAAGCAAGTGGCCTCAGTGGAAGAAAGAGTCATCGATATCGTCGCCGAACAACTCGGCGCAGACAAAGAGAAGATTACGGTCGAAACGCATTTTGTGAATGACTTGGGCGCAGATTCGCTCGATACCGTCGAATTGGTGATGGAACTTGAAGAGGAGTTCGACATCAGTATCCCCGACGATGCGGCAGAGAAAATACAGACGATCGGCGAGGCGGTCAAGCATATTGAGGCGCACTCTAAGTCGTGATGGACAGAGCATGAAACACCGGGTTGTCGTAACGGGCCTCGGTGCGGTTACGTCGCTTAACTGCCAGGTCGAGAAGCTCTGGCAAAGCATTCTTGACGGCCAAAGTGGAATTCATCCGCTGACGCTAATCGACACCGACAAGTACAAGGTCAAGATTGCGGGCGATGTCGCCGATTGGTCCGCGGATGGTTACATTCCGCACAAAGAGACCAAGCGAATAGATCGCTTTGCACAATTCGCGATCGTCGCCGGCATCGACGCCGTGAAGGATTCCGGGATCGACTTTAGCCAGGAACAACCGTTTCGCTGCGGCGTGATTATTGGTTCCGGCATTGGCGGCCTGAACGAAATGGAAGACCAGATCTGCCGGCTGATGAGCAAAGGCCCTGATCGCGTGTCGGCGTTCACGATTCCCAAGTTGATGGTCAATGCGGCCGCCGGGCACCTCTCGATCGAATTCGGAATCAAAGGCCCGAACACCGCGGTTGCCACTGCCTGCGCCAGCGCCACAAACGCGATGGGCAACGCATTTCAAGCAATTCAACACGGCATTTCGGACGTCATGGTGACAGGCGGCAGCGAAGCAGCCGTGACAAAAATGGGCGTCGCTGCGTTTTCCAACATGCGAGCGCTGTCCATGCGCAACGACGACCCACCGCGAGCTAGCCGCCCGTTCGACGCCGACCGCGACGGATTTGTGCTGAGTGAGGGCGCGGGTATTCTGATTTTTGAGGAGCTCGAGCACGCGAAGGCTCGCGGCGCTCGAATTTATGCGGAAGTGATTGGTTACGGCGCTTCTGGCGACGCGGGCCATATCACGCAACCCGACGAGCAAGGAATCGGCGCGGCGAAAGCCATGTCACTGGCGCTCGAGGACGCTGGCTGCAATCCCGATGAAATCGATTACATCAATGCACACGGTACGAGTACGCCGCTCGGCGATGCAGCCGAAACCGGTGCGATCAAAAATGTGTACGCCGGGCACGCACATAAGTTAAGCGTGTCCAGCACCAAAAGCCAACTTGGACACCTGCTGGGTGCCAGCGGGGGGGTCGAGATGATCTTCACCTGCTTGGCCATTCGCGACCAAGTCGTGCCTCCAACAATCAATCTGGACACGCCCGATCCAGCCTGCGACCTGGACTACACACCCAACCAACCGCGCGAACGCCGCATCTGCGCAGCGATGTCAAACAGTTTCGGCTTTGGTGGACACAACGGGTCGCTTGTGATCCGCCAATTGAAGAACGGCGCAGCTTAAGCGAACGCGGTTTGAAGTTCGGCCGACCCAAAAGGCAGCAGACGGTGCTAGCTGCATAATACATCCGTCTTGTTTGTCAGGTACCCTCGGCCTATACTCCCCGCCCCTTCATTGACATCGCTTATCTAGGCCGCTCGACTTGTTTCGTGTTCTCGTCCTCTGTCGCTCGGCAAGGAGGCTCATCGATGCCGTCCCGATACATCTGTTGGTTGGTCGTCCTTTCGCTTGCCGCATCCGCCAGCGGTGAAGAAATTGGAGGCCGAGAATCTCATAAATGGCGATCGCCAACCGGCAACGAGGATTTGATTCGATTGACCAGCGGCCCGGGGGTTGCCGCGACGGCAGACGGTTCCGCAGCGGCCGACACTCCGGCAGCCGTCACGAAATTCTTGTCGGGAAATCAAGGCCAAGTCCTGCGGCAATACGACATCTCACCGTACACACTGCGCAGTTCGGACAACCGACCGCAGCAAGCAATCATTGATTGGATTCTGCGGGACACCGGCTACGAAACGTGGCACTCTGAAACCTTGGCGATGCTAAACGCCGATTCCCGCACATTGCGGGCCTATCATACACCCGAAGTTCAGCACCAAGTTGCTGAGATCGTGCAACGATTCGTGAATCCGCTCAACGAACAAACGACGTACAGTTTTCGTCTCGTCTCGATTGGACATCCTGACTGGCGGTCCCGCGCCCAGAAGCTCATGCAACCGGTGCCGCTGCAGTCACAAGGCGCCGAAGCGTGGCTACTGGCAAAAGAAGATGCCGCCACGCTGCTGGCCGATCTGGCCAAACGATTAGATTTCCGAATTCACGGATCGCCGCGGATGATTGTCAACAACGGCCGAACCTCGGCCATCACGCTCGCCCGCAAACGATCGTTTGTCCGCAGCCTATTGTCGCCCGGCGGCGATCCATCAGGCCGGCAACCAAATAACGGGCAACTCGACGAAGGAATCAGCCTGGAATTGAGCCCGCTCGCGTCGCTCGACGGGAACTACGTGGACGCGCTGCTCAAGTGCAAAGTCACGCAGCTCGAAAAGACAATTCCCCTGAAGTTGGAAGCTCCCGGTAGCACTCCACTGTCGCGACAATGGTACAGTATCGAAGTTCCCCAGCTAGCCGCAAGGCAACTGCACGAACGATTTCGTTGGCCGCGAGAAAAAGTATTGTTGATCAGCTTGGGAGTCGGCCCGCGGCCAATTGTCGAGAACAAGAATCCACTGAAACTCGGCCTTTCATCGGCCCCACCTCGCGGCGACACCCTGATTTTTGTCGATAGCACCGGCAGAACATTGCGAACGCACACCACAACCGGCGCAATCGCGCCCCGGAACGAAAGCTTCCGCGGTCGCTATTGATATCAGCGGGCGGGAGTTCTACCCCGCTGCTACTGGTCTCTGTAATTTGACTTCGTTCGCGCCTCGACTGGCTAGTTGTGTGTGGCTAAAATAGCTCCCTTCTGATTTCACGCAACACCGACCCCTGCATCACCCCCTTCATGGTCTCCACCCGTCACGAGCGACGTGTCGTCATTACCGGAGTTGGATTGGTCAGTCCCCTGGGCAACTCCAAAGATGACCTATGGAATGCGCTGACCGCCGGTACCAGCGGCGTGGTGCCCATTGATTATTTCAACACGCAACTTGACACGCCTCACTTTGGCGGTGTAGCGACCGACTTTCGCAGCCATATCGACGACTTTGGCGATTTGGAGAAAGATCAAAAAAAGGCCATCCGCAAAGCGCTCAAATTGATGTGCCGCGAAACCATGATGGGCGTTGCGTCGGCCCAAGCGGCGCTGCAGAATGCCGAGCTTCGCGTCGGGTCCTACGACCCGGAACGCGCCGGCTGCATCTTCGGCACGGACTACATGCTGACCATGCCCGAAGATTTTATTGCGGGCATTACGCACTGCGCGGACAATGGTGGCGAATTCGAATATGACCGCTGGGGTGGTGAAGGTCTCGGCCAGGTGACCCCGCTTTGGCTGTTGAAATATCTACCGAATATGCCGGCCAGTCACGTCGCCATCTATAACGACATGCGAGGTCCGAACAATTCGTTGACGCTGCGCGAAGCGGCGGCCAACATGGCGGTTGGTGAAGCGTGGTCGACGATCGTCCGCGGCAGCGCCGATATAATGCTTGCCGGTGCGACTGGAACGCGAATTCATCCGATGAATGCAATTCACGCTTTCCAACAGGAGGAAGTCGCCTGCACAAAAGACGATCCGACACGTGCCAGCCGACCGTTTGATCGGGACCGGACCGGAATGGTGCTTGGCGAAGGTGCGGGCGTCGTCATTCTCGAATTGCTCGAATCGGCACAGCGCCGCAACGCTCACATTTATGGCGAGGTGCTCGCGAGGGCATCTTCGTCAGTCGCGTCAGCCAATGCGGATGCACAGCGACAAAACGCCATACAGAATGTGCTTCGTGTCCTCCTCCGCGAAACCGAGGCGGGTGAAATCAACATCGGGCATATCCACGCTCATGGACTTTCCACGCGGTCGAGTGACTCCGAAGAAGCGCAAGCGATCGCGGCCACGGTTGGCCAAATTGATTCGACATGCCCCGTCGTTGCAGCGAAGAGTTACTTTGGCAACCTCGGCGCGGGAGGTGGCGTTGTCGAGTTGATCGCAAGCTTGATGGCGATTGCGGACGGCCAGCTGTTTAAGACACTAAACTACGAAACACCGGATCCGGCATGTCCCGTTGCGGTGACCAATGACCGGTCGACACCTGCCGGCGACAGTTTCATCAACTTGTCAGTAACGCCTCAAGGCCAAGCGAGCGGCATTCTTGTTCGCGCCGTTAACTGACCAAACTCCTGCCCGCACCCCTGTTAGGCGACCGTCGCCACGCTTGACAGCCTCCCTGGGCGTCGATAAGCTTAACCGATTACGTACTTTCACTAAGTTGTGAATTATTAACGGTTTTCGTTCGTTCCCCCGGAACGAGACGGGCGGGGTTTGTCAACTTTGCGGCACAGAAACCGCACTTGCGGGTCGCTAGGAAGCCACATATGAAACCGGATGAAGTGTTGCGAATCGTCGATGCGATACACCGCGACAAAAATATAGCACAAGAGGTCGTCTTCGAGGCGATCGAGCAGGCGATCGTCTCCGCGCTCAAGAAGCTGTATGGCGAAGAAGATGAAGTTGTCGTTGCGATCGACCGCGAATCCGGCGCAATTAGCGGTACGCATAACGGCGAATTACTCGATCCTGAAGATGTCATTGGACGCATCGGGGCACAAACAGCCAAACAAGTTATTATTCAGAAAATCCGCGAAGCCGAACGCGACGCGCTGTATGACGAATACAACGAACTGATGGGGCAAATGGTCACGGGTGTCGTACAGCGGTACGAAGGCGGAGCCGCCACGGTGTCGCTTACCAATGTCGAAGCGATCCTGCCCCGCAGCGAACAAATTCCGGGTGAGACGCATCACACCAATGAACGAGTCCGAGCGACGATTTTCGAAGTCCGCAAGGCAGGCAGCCGCGTCAAGGTGATCCTCAGCCGAATTCGCACGCACCTTGTGCAGCGGCTGTTCGAGCAGGAGATTCCCGAAATCTCGGAAGGGGTCATCGAAATTAAAGCCATGGCTCGCGAGCCGGGATACCGTAGCAAGGTCGCTGTCAGCAGCTATGATCAGCGCGTCGATTGCGTTGGCGCCTGTGTGGGCGTCCGGGGCAACCGGATCAAGAATATTGTGGACGAACTCGCCGGTGAACGCATCGATATCGTCCGCTGGAACGACGACCTGCAAGTTCTAATTCCCAATGCCCTACAGCCGGCCGAGGTCGAAGATGTGATCCTCTGCCAAATGCTGGGCCGCGCTATCGTGCTGGTGCGCGAAGATCAGCTTTCGTTGGCGATCGGCCGACGAGGACAAAACGTCCGCTTGGCCAGTAAGCTTTCCGGTTGGGACATTGAGATCATGACCCAAGAGGAATTGGGCGAGCAGATCGACAACGCGGTGAGCGGATTTTCCGCCTTGGACGGCGTCGCCGAAGAGTTGGCCGTGCAGTTGGTCGAGCAAGGGTTTATGTCATACGACGACCTGTCGATTATCGAACCCGACCAGCTTATGACGATGGGC